>CAYUBI010000029.1:0-21765 GCA_964443005.1 uncultured Candidatus Marinamargulisbacteria bacterium | reverse complement strand
ACGCAGTCGTTGAGTTAACGGATACGGTATATGTATTTGAATTTAAGCTAAATGGCACGAAAGAGCAAGCCCTGCAGCAGATTAAGGAAAATGATTATGCACGAAAGTATCAAGGCAGAACGCAGCAAATCGTTTTAGTGGGCGTAGAGTTTGACAAGGAAACGCGCAATATTGGGAAATGGGCAGCGGAACCTCATCCCGAGTGATCCCGGATTGTATCGAGGGCTGAGGGTGTTCGTTAATTAACCGTAAGTGCGGTTCGCGAGTCGCCCTGATTGCCTACCTCTAGAAAATTGATACATATATATGTTATAACTTTATAAGGAACAATATTTTTATAGAAGACTGGGTTATAATTTGTAAGGAGGAAGTATGATGCATAAAGTATTTTTAGGTTTAGGCTCTAATTTAGGTGATCGGGAGAAAAATATAAATGATGCTGTGAAAAAATTAGATGAACAAAAAGACCTTTCTGTAATTATTTTGTCTGCTATCGTCGAATCTGAACCTGAAAATAAAGGTTCGGATCCGTTATATTTAAATTGTGTAGTTAAGATTATTACATCATTAACTGCTCATGAATTATTGATTGTTCTTGAGGACATTGAAATCGATATAGGGCGGCTGATAAAGGGCGACTATTCTCCTCGTTTGATTGATATTGATATTTTATTGTTTGATGAGGAGGTAATCTTGGAAACAGATTTAACGATTCCTCATCCACTCATGCATGAGCGCTTATTTGTTATGGTTCCCTTAGCTGAAATAGCACCTGAGGCCTTTCATCCCATACTTCAAAAAAATGCTCGAATATTGTTAGCTGATTTGTTGGGAAAAAATGCTTGAAAAGGCTGTTTTTAGCGAAATTACTCATTCTTCTGAAGAAACCCGAGAACTAGCGCGTACCATTATGTTGCAGTGGTCTTTGCCTGTAGTTGTTGCTTTAGCAGGAGAACTGGGTGCAGGAAAAACTGTTTTTGTTCAAGGGCTTGCCCGAGCTTTGGGAGTTACACAGATTGTGAATTCACCAACATTTACCTTAATTAATGAGTATGCTTATCCTGGAGGCATGATGTTTCATGCAGACTTGTATCGGCTTAATTCGCTAGCTGAAGTAGTGGCTTTGGGGCTTGATGATTATTTTCAACGATTTTATAGTATTTTTGTAATAGAGTGGGCCTTAAAATTCCCGACTATTTTGCCAAAAAATTATATTCAAGTGCAATTAACCTTGTTAAATGAAACAGATCGGAAAATTAACGGTTATGTTGTTACTCGCCATTAGTTGTGCCACTCGGCATATTGAACTTGCATTAATTGAGGAGGGCATTCTTTTAACGCGATGGTCAGGCTATCAGTTTCCAATGGAAAATTTGATGGTAGAAATTACGCGAAGCTTTGACTTGTCGCAGCGAACTGCAGATCAGCTGGTTGCTGTAGTTGTAACTGAAGGTCCTGGGGCTTATACTGCACTGCGTTGTGGTATTGCTACAGCTAATGCTTTGGGTTTGGCTTTGTCAATTCCGGTAGTTGGCGTGTCTTCCTTGTATGCTCTTGCGTGGCAGCATCGATACTTTACTGGATTAATTGTTCCTGTGCTTCGAGCGCGAAGGGATGAAGTGAATGCTGCTATTTGGGGTGGATGCTTGGGCGGCTTGAAACCCATTTTGTCAGACTTTTCAACGGACTACCCGACATTAACAACAAAATTGTCGCTGATAGAAGAGCCGTTTTTGATTTGTGGTGATGGTGCGCCAGAGCTATATGCAGCGCTTCACGTGTATTGTCCGAAATGTCCTGTCATTCAATCTTCGTTGGATTTGCAACAAATTTCTGCTGTTGGGCTTATTGAAGCTGCTTTATTTTTATCCTTACCTGTTTTTCCCCATTATGTTGTTCCTCGATATTCGCATTTGCCTGAAATAGGCGTTAAGAAAAAATCCCGAACACGAATAAACGTATGATTATCCTTGCCCAAGAAAACCATTTATCTTCAATTATGGCGTTGATGTCATTGTTTTCGAAACAAATGACAGAATCATGGTCAGTGGACTCAATTAAAGTAGCGATTTTGAATAACGAAGTTTATATTGTTGTGGAAGAAAATAAAGTGGCTGCGTTTATGCTTGGCAGGTGGTATGGCAATGATGCAGAGATTGAGCTTATTGCTGTTTTGCCTGAATATCAACGAAAAGGCAATGCAACAACGTTATGCAGCAATTTTCAATTGTTGGCAAAAACAGGAGGAGCGCTTCATTGTTTTTTAGAGGTACGGCGTGAAAATACGGAAGCAATAGCGTTTTATCAAGCTCAAGGCTTTAGTCACAGCCGAATTAGGAAGAGTTATTATCGCGATGGTGAAGATGCACTTGTGATGAGCCGACAGTTGTGAAAAAATTACATACAATACCTTCTATATTTTCAAGTCCTATATTACAAGAGTTGACTTATCGGTTACGTTTAGATAAAGCTTATCGTGAAGTTGTTAATATGCCACTTGCAGATATTTCGACTCCGTTATCGTTTAATACAAAACTATTGGTTGTAGCTGTTAAAGATAATGCGTGGGCTAATGAATTGCAGTTTTTTAAACATAAAATTAAGGCACGTTTAGCTAAAAAGGGGTTTTCGTTTTCAATGATTCGTTTTGTGGTAGACGAACGAGCATTTTTGGATGAAGAAATTATTTCGGCAGTCTCTTTGGTAAAACCAACCCCCTTACTTCAGTGTCCTGTTTGCGGAAACGGTCTTTTAGCAGGAGTATGTGCGCTGTGTTGTCAACAACAGGAAAAGGAACAATCCAATCATATTAAGACTCATTTACAAGGGATGCCGTGGGTCTCGTATGATCAACTGGATATCGCAGATCAACAATTATTTTCAAAAACGCAATTTAAACAACAAAAACAGTATAATATTCGGACGCTTCATGATAAAATTAAAGAAGGTTCGTACGAGTTATATCGTTCGCCGCAGCCGAAATTACAACAAAAACTGCAAGGATTGGTTAGTGAGCTGGTTTCGTTAAAAATGGGAATTCCACCGGATAAAATTGAAACAGTACAGGCACAAACGATTATTGGTAAAACGTGTTATAAAGTTATTTTTGGATCGCAGGAGTAATCATGTCAGAAACTGTTGCTAGTGAATATAATGCATCTCAAATTACCGTTTTGGAGGGGCTTGAGGCTGTTCGTCGTAGGCCAGCAATGTATATTGGCTCAACTGATGTTCATGGGCTTCATCATTTGGTATATGAGGTCATTGACAACAGTGTAGATGAAGCGCTTGCTGGTTTCTGTACAGAAATTGAGGTCAGCATAGAAGCAGATAATTCAATTAAATGTATTGATAATGGCCGAGGTATTCCAATTGATATTTTCAAGGATCGTGGCGTTAGTGCTGCGGAAGTTGTTTTAACTGTGCTTCATGCAGGTGGAAAATTCGAGGGTAAGGGGTATAAGATTTCGGGCGGGCTTCATGGCGTTGGGGTTTCCTGTGTTAATGCACTTGCTGAGTGGTTGAAGTTGGAAATTTTTCGTAATAACAAGCGATATACTCAAACTTTTCGCAGAGGTGTTCCTGATGGCAGAGGCAAACTTGAGGAAGCTCCAGATCATATATCAGGGACAACAGTTCATTATCTCCCAGACAAGAAGGTTTTTGAGACTTCAGATCATCAGTATGATGTTTTGGCTCATCGCATTAAAGAATTAGCTTTTTTAAATAAAGGGCTTAAGATTGCGATTGAAGATCGACGCGGAGAGGAAATTAAGCGAGAAGAGTTTCAATACAGTGGCGGCATTATGTCTTATGTTGAATCTTTAAATGCAAATAAGGAAAAATTATTTACACCGCCGATTTATATTTTGAAACAAAAGGATGGCATGGAAGTTGAAGTTGCAATGCAGTATTGTAAAGACTATTATGATGAACATGAATTGTCTTTTGCTAATAATATTCGTACCCGAGAGGGAGGAACGCATGTTAGCGGATTTCGTACTGCGTTAACGCGAGCTATTAATTCTTATGCAAAGAAATATAAATTAATTAAAGGCGAAGAGTTAATGTTGGGCACTGATGTTCGGGAAGGGCTGGTTTCTGTAGTATCTGTTAAGCTTCCAAATCCACAGTTTGAAGGACAAACAAAAAGTAAGTTAGGCAATTCGGAAGTAAAAGGCATTGTTGATTCTGTAGTTGCTGAGGGGCTTGAAAATTTTCTTGAACGAGAGCCCTCTGTAGCTAAGCATATTATAGAAAAGTCAATTGGCGCTTTGCGTGTACGTGAGGCTGTTCGTAAGGCCCAAGATCTGGCGCGACGAAAGTCTGTATTGGAAAGCACAACGCTTCCCGGGAAATTGGCAGATTGTAGTGAAAAAGACCCAAGTAAATGTGAAATATTTCTAGTTGAGGGAGATAGTGCTGGTGGCAGTGCAAAGCAGGGTAGAGATCGACATTTTCAAGCAATTTTGCCGTTGCGTGGAAAAATAATTAATGTTGAAAAAGCTCGGTTGGACAAAATTTTGGCTAATGAGGAAATCCGGTCCCTTATCACAGCTATTGCGCCAGAAATTATTGCAAAACAAATAAAAGAGGGTGAAGCCGAACTTTCTCAGCAAGATATTTTGCAAAAAATGCGATATCATAAAATTATTATTATGACAGATGCGGACGTTGATGGCGCGCATATTCGAACGCTGTTACTAACCTTTTTTTATCGATATGCTCGCGAGCTTCTTGAATCTGAAACATTATATATAGCGCAGCCTCCATTGTATCTTGTCAAAAAGGGAAATACTAAAGAATATGCTTATAATGAAGATCAAAAAAAAGAAATTCTTGGAAAACTTGCAATGTCTGGCGTGTCGTTAACTACGCAAGTGCATACTGAGCCTTTAGTAGGTAAAGCAATTTTGGATTATCATGATCCAATCAAGCAACTGCTTCATTTTTTTGAAATATGTAAAAAACATTTGTATGATGTAACTGCTGTTCGTATGATGTTGCCTCATGTCACTCATGAAGATTATGTTCGATTAAAACAAGCATTAACTCCGATTGCTGCAGAAGTGTTTGTTCCGAATATGATTGAGCCAGTTGAGGGAGAGATTATTCCTGAAATGCCTGTTGCATCAGTTGTGGTTTCAGAAGGGCCACATCAAGAATTGCTTGGGCAGTTGCTTCGCGAAAAGAAAGTAGACGGACTGATCATTAAAGATGCAATTGATCATTATCAAGCTATTGCAGAAGAGCGGCATAGTCCCTATATTATCAAACAGGACGCAGAAGAGAAAGTTTATTTGACATTGCTCGAATTGAGTGTTGCTTTGGATAAATTAGAGTCTCGTGGCGGTATTAATATTCAGCGTTACAAAGGATTAGGTGAAATGAATCCTGATCAATTATGGGAAACAACCATGGATCCAAGTACGCGTAGTTTGTTGCGAGTAAAACTAACAGATGCAGAAGAAGCTGATGAAATTTTTACGATATTAATGGGTAGTGAGGTTGAGCCGCGCCGTGACTTTATTATGAAATATGCGAAATCAGTTCGCTGGCTTGATATATAGAGTAAGGATGACACATGAAACAACTAGATTTTGATATTAATATTAAACCAGTAGAAATTAAAGATGAGATGAAGTCTGCTTATATTGATTATGCAATGAGCGTTATTGTGGGCCGTGCATTGCCAGATATTCGGGACGGACTTAAGCCTGTGCATCGTCGTATTTTGTTTGCAATGAATGATCAGGGTATGACGCCTGGCAAACCGTATAAAAAAAGTGCCAGAGTTGTGGGTGATGTTTTGGGTAAATATCATCCTCATGGTGATACTGCAGTATATGATGCGTTAGTACGTATGGCACAAAATTTTTCGCTCCGTTATTTGCTCATTGATGGGCAAGGAAATTTTGGTTCTGTTGATGGAGATAGTGCTGCAGCTATGCGTTATACTGAAGCACGAATGACGCGGTTAGCTATGGAATTATTAGCGGATATTGATAAAGAAACAGTTGATTTTACGCCAAATTTTGATGCTTCGTTAGATGAGCCGGTTGTGTTACCAGCAAAATTTCCTAACCTACTTGTTAATGGAACATCTGGAATTGCAGTTGGTATGGCAACGAACATTCCTCCTCATAATTTGCACGAAATTGTTGATGCTACTGTTGCAATGATGGATAATCCTAACATTACAATTGAAGAATTGATGACGAATTATGTTCAAGGGCCTGATTTTCCAACAGGTGGAATTATTTGCGGAAAGCGTGGCATTTATGATACATATACTACGGGTCGAGGGATCGTTAAAGTTAAGGCAAAAATTGAGATTGAAGATGTAGTAGGAAAAAAAGAGCGCAAGGCCTTAATTGTCACGGAAATTCCATATATGGTTAACAAGTCCAATTTAATCATCAAAATAGCTGATTTGGTTAAAGAAAAGAAAATACCCGATATTGCTGATATTCGTGATGAATCTGATCGAAAAGGTATGCGTATTTACATAGAGCTTAAACGAGAAGCCAATGAAGATGTTGTGATGAACCAGCTTTTCAAGCATACACCTTTATTGTCGTCATTTGGTTGCAATATGGTGGCGTTAGTTGATGGACAGCCCCAATGTTTGAATTTAAAGGTATTTATTCAAAAATTCATTGAACATCGTGAAGTTGTGATTCGTCGTAGAACTGAATTCGAATTAAAGAAAGCTTTGGAGAAAGCACATATTTTAGAAGGGTTACGCATTGCAATTGATCATTTGGACGAGGTAATAGCGTTAATTCGGGCAAGTGCAGATGGCGAATCTGCTCGCATAGGTTTAATGTCTCGATTTGCGCTTTCAGAGCGACAAGCGCAAGCGATTTTGGATATGCGGCTTCAAAAACTGACGGGACTAGAACGTGAAAAACTGGAACAAGAGTATCAAGAAACTATTGCTATTATTGTAGATTTAAGAGACATTTTGGCGCATAGAGAGCGTATTTTTGCCATTATTAAGGCAGAGCTTGCAGAAATTAAAGCCAAGTATGGAGATAAGCGACGTACACTATTTGATAGCGAGCTTGAGGATGTTGACGTTAGCGAGCTTATAAAAGAGGAAAAAGTTGTTGTGTTTATAACCAAGTTTGGATTTGTAAAACGCATTCCTGTAGATACATTTCGCACGCAGCTTCGGGGTGGACGTGGTATTGGTGGAATTCAGACGCGCGATGATGACAGTGTGGAGCAAATGTACACAACCTCAACGCATAGTGCTTTAATGTGCTTTACGTCAGCAGGGAAAGCTTATAAAACAATGGTATATCGAATTCCAGAAGCAACGCGGCAAGGGAAAGGTATTTCAATTTCTCATATTTTGAGTTTGAGTCGGGACGAAGTCATTACTGCAGCAGTTGTTGTGGATAATTTTGAGTGTAATGATTATTTGGTCATGACTACAGAAGCAGGAGTTATTAAAAAGACTGCAGTTGCTGAGTTTAAACATCTGAAGAATAGTAATGTTATTGCGATTCGGTTAGATGATAATGATCAATTGCGATGGGTCAAGTTGACGAATGGAGAACAGCAATTGATGATTGTTTCTGGACAAGGTATGGTTATTCGATTTGAAGAAAAACAAATTCGTCCCTTAAGTCGTATTTCGCGAGGGGTTCGCGGCATTAAGTTAAATGAAAAAGACAGGGTAGTCAGCATGGCTGTTGTTAGCGAAACTGATGATCTGTTGTTGATTGCTAAATCAGGTATAGGAAAGCGCACGAGTATGAGTGAATATAAAATTCAACATCGCTCTGGTAAAGGGCTTCAAGCAATTAAATTGAAAAATGAAGATTGTTTATGTGGTGCGAAAATTGTTCACGCCAAAGATGAAATAATTATTGTTACAGAAAAAGGTGTTGTGAGTCGTCAGGTAGTTAGTAAGATTTCGCGGTTTAGGCGAGGCGCTAAAGGCGTTCGTATTCAAAAACTAGATGCTAAAGACAAAGTCATTGAGTTTACTGTTGTTCCTGCAGGCGAAGATGATGAGTTAGCTAAAATCTAATGAGTTTTTCGATAGGAATTGTTGGCCTTCCAAATGTAGGCAAGTCAACGCTGTTTAATGCAGTAACGCGATGTCAAGTTGAGGCAAGTAATTATCCTTTTTGTACAATAGATCCGAATATAGGTATTGTTTCTGTTCCAGATGAACGCCTTAGCATTTTGGCTGCACTATCACATAGCAAGAAAATTACGCCGACAATGATTGATTTTGTTGATATTGCGGGTTTGGTAAAGGGTGCTTCGCAAGGCGAAGGACTTGGCAATCAGTTTTTGGCGCATATTCGCGAAGTTAAAGCCATTGCTCATGTTGTACGTTGTTTTGAAGATGAAAATATTATTCATGTTGATGGACGTATTAATCCGGAAATGGATATTGATGTCATTAATATTGAGCTGATTATGGCAGATTTGACAACAGTAACCCGACGATTGCAGCAAACGCAAAAACGGGCCAAGAGCGGCGACAAAGAACTGTTAGAAGAAGTTGCTTTTTTTGAAAAAGTAAAAATGCAGCTTGAACAAGCAATACCGCTTCGTCGGCTAAAATTTACTGAAAAAGAAGCTGCATGGTTAGCAGATTTACATTGTTTATCTGCAAAGCCAGTTATTTATATTGCCAATGTTATGGAAAATGAGGTTGGTAAATCAGTTCCAAATGCATTTGTAAAACAAGTACAAATGATTAGTGCTGCTGAGAATGCGCAAACTATCGTAATTTCAGCTAAAATAGAAGCCGAAATTAGTGAGCTTTCAAGCCAAGAAGCAGCAGAATTTTTAAAAGAGCTGGGTATTGCAGAATCCGGACTAAAGCAGTTAACTAAAGCTAGTTATGCTTTATTAGGATTGATTACCTATTTAACAACAGGCGAAACAGAAACACGTGCATGGACAATTATTAAAGGAATGAAAGCACCTCAAGCAGCAGGTGTGATTCACACTGATTTTGAACGAGGATTTATCAAGGCAGAGATTGTGGCTTATCAGGATTTTGTAGAGGCAGGCTCTTTATCAAAGGCTCGTGAAAAAGGCGTATTGCGACAAGAGGGCAAAGAGTATGTAATGCAAGATGGCGATGTTGTCGAGTTTCGGTTTAATGTTTAAACTTAGTCCAATTTTTATTTATAAAACTAGTCTAGGCAAACAAAACATTCTATGTGATACTTAAAGTGATTATGAGAAAAAAAGCAGTATTTGTGGATATTGATAATACGCTAATCCACGGGATTACCATTAAAATAATTGGAGCATTTCTTTTCAAAAAAGGCATTATTGGCCTGGATGCTATAGGGAATATTCTTTTTTATTTTATTTTGTACAAGTTGAACTTGATTGATGATATGGAGCGTATCCTTAAAAAAATGTTTCATGCTACCCAAAACTGGAAAGCTGAACCTATGAATCAGCTTGCACGCGAGTGTTTCGGCTTGCACGTTAAACCAAAAATTTACTCAAGCATAGTTAATCGATTACAAAAATTTCATGGTGAAGGTTACGAAATTTATTATGTATCCTCGACGATTTCAATTATGGGTCAATTATTTGAAGAGGAAATTGGGTTTGGAAAAGCGATTACAACTATTACTGAAATAAAAAATGGATCATATACTGGAAAAACTATTGGCTTGGTTTGTTATGGAATAGAAAAAATAAATCGAATTAAAAAAGAATTATCTTTAGATAATTATGATTTATTAGAATCTTATGCTTTATCAGATCATCCTTCTGATTTGCCGTTGTTAGAGTTTGTGGGACATCCAATAGTTGTTAACCCTAAACGCAAATTACGCAAATTAGCTGAAAAACGTGCATGGGAAATTTGTTGGGCTACAGTTACGCCAAAGCTGTAAACACTACACGTGCTGGGCCTGAATTAACATTGCTTTGAGTATCTATTTCTTTTTGTAAATTGGTAGACATCAAATCAAGCGCAACACTAAACACTTTGGCTTGACTTGGGGAAAGAAAAGATAATTGTCCGTTGTTAGTTAGATAACTTTGAATATCGTCAAATGCGTTTTTCATGTACGTATAAACTGCAACATTATTCTTTGGCGTTTGTCCTTTGTCTACAATAAATGCTTGATGCAGCTCATTTCCTAACACAGAAAGCATGCTTGAATACTGAGTAAATAATTGATCGTTCTGCGTTTGAGCATCAACAGCATTAAATGCTGTATTGTAGGTATCAACAAAAATTAGTTTGCTAAATTTTCCATTGGTTAACGTTTGAGATGCGTCTTCGCCAGCTAATCCGCCGAGTTCTTCGGAAAAAGTACCTGTACGTGCACTTTCAAAGTTTCGTCCAAATACAATGCCATCTACATTTTTTTCTAAAAAATTTCGATATTTACCATTTGAAACTTTGGATAAAATTTCTTTAATTTCAGTAGGGTTTCCATCTAATGATAGAGCAATTGCGGAAAATCCTTTTGTTGCATCCATTTTAAATAATTGATTATTAAGACTATCCAAATCTTCATTAATATAGTCTGTTTCTTGTTGTGGTGTAAAAATCGATTCAGTAAGCGCTTTTGTTTTAATTAATTTTTCTGCAGCAAATCGATAGGAACTATTTAAAAAGTTCATATCATAATCAGAAACCATCATTCCCATTTGTGCGCCCTTTCTTTCTTTCTTTATCTATTTATCGATTAGATTACAGAGTTCTTTAATTAATGTTCAATTGAGCTTACCGTCTAAGTCCTCTGCAATAGCTTTGTCAACTTGATGCAATATTTGTTTTAAATCAAAATTAGGCAATAATCGAGCTGCTTTTTCATTTTGCGTTTTGATATCCTCAAAAATCTCTTTACGATGAACTGCAACTTTTTTGGGTGCAGCAACCCCTAATTTTACGATGCCATTTTTGATTTCAAGCACTTTTATTTCAATATCACTCCCAATAATAATGGATTCATTCGGTTTTCTAGAGAGTACTAACATTGTTCGCCCTCCTTGGCATATTGTTTTAAGTTATGCTGCAACTGTCTCTTTTTTAACACTACGACATAATTCATCATAAAATAAATGTTTAGTTTGGTATTGCGAACTATTGAGAATAACTTGGCCAGCCATATTGTTTTTATTGTTAATCACAATAGGCGCTAAAAGATTGAGCGTCATGGAATGAATTTGTTCGGGCACAGAAACAATACATAAAACTGTAATATCTTGCGGGTCAATAATTTCCAAACGTCGAGTTTCTTCATCATTTAATTCAAAATCATAATCACTATATACAATAAATGGATTTGTGACAACAAAGGCAATGGCTGGATCCTCGGTTGATTGTAGCCATGCCAACATAGAATTATCGCTTTGAAGCAATACAAATTTTGATAAATCCTCAAATCCAATAATTGTTCCTTTGATATCAATAACTGTATCATCATTAATCGTGACCTTTCCAAATCGAACTGTAGTTACTTCCATGATTTTCCTCCTATTTATTTTTACAAATAATCCAATAATGTTGTTTTAACTAGTTTTGCACCGACCTGCAAAGCTGCTTGATAGGCTGTTTGTTCTTGGTTTAATTTCATGGATACTTCTGCATAATCGATATCTTGCGTTGTTGATAATAATTCGGTAATACTGTCTTGGCCTTTTTGAAGAATTGTTTTTTTGATTTCCGCTTGCTGTGCTAATTGGCCAATACGACCATGTAAAACCAGTGAATTTTGATATCCTTTGTCCAGTTTTTCTAATTCTGTACTTACAGTGGTTATATCTCCTGAAGCCATGGCATTTTTCATGCGTAACATGGAATCAATAACTCCAGCCTGGGGATCTGAATGCGCACCTATAATGCCGCCACTATGATTAACGATTCCCAACGTTTCAAGTATTCCCATTTTATTTACAGCTACGCCTAAATCTTCAAGAGTCATTGTTCCGGCTTCTCCAACAATATGCGAGTTTAATTCTAATTTGTAATAGCCACTTTCTTGTACTACTTTAGCTGTAACATCAGCTCCAGAATGGTTGATAGCCTCAGCTACATCGGATAATGAATATCCAGTTGCAGGATTAACTGCCACGATTACAGCATCTTGAGTGCCCACTTTAATTGAAAATTGGTTAGTGTCGGGTACTGGAAAAATGGTTGCAGTTTTGCTATATACTGGCGTATCGCCAAGGACATTATGTGTGACAAATAAACTATTTCCAGATACAGATCCTTGTAACATTTCGTTTTTGCCAACAGCAGCATTAATAGTATCTGTTGTACCATTAAAACGTACTGTGTCTCCAGATATTACAAAGGGTGGGGAAACAGTATTATATCCACCGAAAATATAGCGACCATTATAATTCGCATTGCCTGAGTTAATCATGGCAGTAATCATTGAACTCATGCTATCTGCAATAACTTGCTGTGATTGACTATCCTGGCTCCCATTCATGCCTTGTTGCGCTAGAACTTTGATTTGGCTGATTGCATTGGTGATATCTGTTAAATTTGCATCTGCTACATCTAAAAATGGTTTGACTTCATCTAGATTACTAACGTATTGTTTATTGGTAGATAAATCTTTATTAAGTCGCAGCGTTGTTGACGCTCCAATTGGGTCTTCTGCCATAGTTGAAAATTTCTTGCCTGAAGATAATTGATTTTGATAAAGCGCTAAATTTTGCATATTTCGTTGAATATTGGCTAATACATTATCATTTACCATACTGCTTGTTATTCGCATCAAGTTTACTCCTTATTTAACTAGGTTCATTAAGGTATCTAAAAGTTGATTAATGACTGTAACGTATTTTGCTGCTGCTTGATACGAGTGTTGAAATTTTAACATGTCAGTCATTTCTTCATCAATTGATACACCTGAAATCGATTGAGTTTTTGTATTAATTTGTTTTATTATTGTGTTTTGCGTGTTAACAGCAAACCCAGCTTCTTGAGTTTTTATGCCGAGCGCAGAAACAACACCTTTATAGTAATCATCAATAGTTGCAGAGTCATTGGCTAATAATTTAAGATCACGTAATCGAGCTAAGGCTAATCCATTTTCACCATTTCCCTCTGGATTATCTGCAGAGGATGACGCAGCTATTTTAGAAGGGTTACTTTGAATTTCGCTTGATAATGCAATATCTGATGCTGTAGAACCTGTAAAAAACATTTGTCCAGAATTACCGTTTAGATCATATCCTTTAGCATGTTGTAAGTTGACTGAGTTAATCAATGTATTTGCAGTTGTATCTAATTGATCAATATATCCCTGAACTATAGTGTCCCTAGAATCAATTAAGCCAAATAGTCGTCCATTATTTGCATTCACACTGAGTTTTGAATTGGACCATATGACATCATAATATCCATTATTGTCAGCATTTACTGTTGTTTCGATGTGTTCTGCTGTATTTCCTGATACTAAAATACCTCCAGCTGTGGAAAGGGTGGCAGCGCCATGTTCGTCTTCAATATAATTAATATTGATTAATGTACTGAGCTCAGTAACTAATTTTGTACGTTGATCTTTTAGGTCATTGGCACTTCCTAAAGCAGACATTTCAACAATTTGCTTGTTAATAATGGCAATTTGATCAGTTAAATCGTTAATTTGTGTTACCACATTTTTTATATCTTCATTATCATTTGCTTGTAATTCTTTTAATTGAGAGGCAGTTCGATTAAAGGTATTTGCTAATAACGTAGATTCAGATACAACTTGATTACGAACACCCGAACTTGAAGGATCCGGCGCAGTTAAAGCTTGCCATGAATTCCAAAAAGCATCAAACAAGCTACTAATGGATTGGTCACTGGGTTCATTAAGTGCTGAACCAATTATACTATAATTGCTTTGTTTGGCATCCCATTGTCCCAAGGTTTCGCTTTCATCTCGCATTTGACTATCCAGAAATTCGTCGCGGATACGATTAATATTATTTAGTTTGACGCCAGTTCCCAACGAAGCAAACGGGCTGTATTTGTTCATGGTTGGAATCGTTGTTGGAGCAGTTGCAGACAATGAAACTGTTTGCCTGCTATATCCCTCGGTATTAGCGTTAGCTACATTATGAGCAATAACGTCAAGTGCTTGCATATTTGTAATGAGTGCCCTGCGGCCGATTTCTAAACCATTGCTAATCATAAGATTCTCCTATCCCATGTAATCGAGAACAGCTTCTCGATCTTTTTCTTGCATAATTCCTCGTGCAGAATAAACAGGAATATGTTTCGAGGATTCCCGAGAAATAAGATTCATCATATAGTCAACGTATTTAAGGCTGGATTCGATGAGTCGTGTATTGGTATGAGAGACTTGTTGTAAATCTCGAGTTTTTTTCTGAAGTATCATCTGCAATGTTTTGATCTCTTGATTAATAGGGGGTGGTGCAATAGAAATAAGCTGAGATAAAGTTACGCCTGTAGCGCCAACCATAATTTTTGAACTAATTGTATTTTTTTCATCATTAAGTCTATCAAGGTGAGTGGTTAGAAAATCTTGTTGCGAAATAATTTCGGGAAGTAGCGATGTTTGATTTTGTATTAAATATTGGTTTTCATGGTGAAGCAGCTGAATCAGCTGATCATAGTCATTCAGCTGCTTGTTGAGGTTGATGACTAAAGAATCCCAATACGTTTGTGCCATTTCTCTCCCCTTTAATCATTGCTTCAGCCGTTTTTTGGCTGTTTACAATATAACGACCTTCTTTTATATCCATTTTTAAGGCTGTCACAGTTGCAATATTAACATCTTCATCAGCAGCTCTTGCTTTTGCAATGATCTGTTGCGTCTCTTGACCTAGTTGCAGAATTGGTGAATTTTCAGCACCAACAGCGCCTAATTCATTTGCACTAGCTCGCTTAACTGATTGCCGTCCAATATTTTCAGTTTCACCTTTTCGTAACTGTTTTGTAACACTTTCCAAACTAGCGGGGTCAATCATTATCATGGCTTATCTACCCTCCTCTCATTTTTTATCGATTTTTTTAGTTTCTTTCTAAACTATTATCGATTAAAACCAGAGAAACTTTAATTGTTAAGCCAGACTAATTTTTGATTTCCGCTGTAGTCTCCATATTTTTTGTTGCATGATAATGTTCGGCAACTTTTTGCATATTTGTGAATAATTGTTTTGCAAGTCCAAACGATCCACTTTTAACGATTCCTTTTGATAATTCATCATCAATCATGGAATCATAAATATCTCGAACATTATTGTTTTTATCTTCTGTATTCATATGCGTTGTTTTCCGCATTTCAGTTAGTAATTGTTTGACAAAATAGGATTCAAAGTCTTCTGCTGCTTTTTTCAGTTTTTTTGTATCTGTTGTTTTAGATAAGTTTTGCGTTTCTAGAGTTGATTGAATTATTGTATAATTTTCGCGAGTCATTTTTGTTATCCTTATATTACTTCAATATGTGCAAGTAAGGCTCCGGCTTGTTTCATCATTTGTAAAATCGTAATCATATCTCGCGGCTCTACACCTAATGTATTAAGTAATGCAACAATATCTGATACTGTATTTCCCTGAACAAGTTTATATATTTCTTGCGCAGCGATTTCTTGTTTTACAGAAATAACTTCGCCTTGGATTGTTTTTGTTTCACCTGTAGATAGTGGGTTAGGTTGAGATACTTTTTCATCAGCTTTAATTTCTACTTGAATGCCAGCATAAGCAACAATAACTGGATCGATTTTAATAGGTCCACCCATAACGAGTGCTCCAGTACGTTCATTGATAATGACTTTCGCAATGACATCTGTTTGTATAGAAAGCTGTTCCATTTGCGAGATAAAGTCTATAACTTTATTGTTAAATTGACCTGGAATTCGAACAGCAATGGTGTTTCCATTTTTAACAGTTGCTTGAGCTAAGGGCAATAGGTCATTTATTTTTTTTGCTACACGCGTTGCTGTTGTAAAATCATTTTGGACGAGCTTCCATTCTAAACTATCTACCTTATCAAATGGATTTTCAAGTCCTTTTTCAACAATTGCGCCATTTGGAATAAACCCAACTGTTGGATGATTCTTGTTGACAGAGCTTCTACCTGAAGATGCATCGTAACCACCGACAGATAAAGGACCTTGCGCTACAGCATAGACTTTTCCGTTGGGCGCTTTTAAGGGCGTTAATAATAAGGTTCCACCTTGTAGGCTTTTGGCTTTGCCAATTGAACTAACTAATACGTCAATATTGTCGCCAGCTTCAGCAAAAGGACCTAATTTGCTTGTTACCATAACAGCTGCTACATTTTTTGCATCGATGTTTTGGGCATTTACTTGTACACCAAAATTCTCTAACATATTTGCAATCCCTTGAATCGTAGCACGATTTGTGTTTCCGTCTCCGGTATTGGCTAGTCCAACAACTAAGCCATATCCAATTAGCTGATTATCACGAACACCTTTTAAACGTGCAATATCCTTGAGTCGAACATCTGTTGCTGCCCATGATAAGCCGCAGCTGATTATTAATATTAAAAGAAACCAGCTAATAACTAGGTTCTTATTCATTGTTTGCTCCATATAAAAATAAGGGGATAAAAACAGTGTCACCTCAGTCATTCGGTGATCAAATTGGATTGCCGACAAGCGGTCCGATCCATGCCCCCTTCAATGCCTCTATTTTTAATATAGCAAGATTTAGTCTTGTGTCAAGAGCAAAAAAAGCTTGAAAAATATTTATTGGGAATATTTATACGAATAGTCGATAAATGATAAACATCTAAAATCAGGAGAAAATTTATGAAATTAATTATTTTTCTTTTATGTCAAAGCTTATTATGGGCAAATACTGTATGGTTTGTTTCTAGCCAAAATGTTGAAACTTTTGCAAGGGTTACGGGTGTATCTAACAAAGGCGCAGATATTGATTCCTATTTTCAAATGTATAGTGGAAGACATTTGGAATTAGAGACAGGTCATTATTTTGTTCAGGTTAGGCACCCCAATATTCAGGGCACGCAATCGTTTTCGGGTGTTTTTGTGCAATATATTGTTAAAGAAGTTCAAAATAATAAATTAATTACTAAAGCAGTAACAATGCAATATCCTGTGAATACTATTGAATTTTATGTACGAGAAAAAGAAGAAAGAATTAATATAGAAATTCCAATTTATCAAAAATTTATTGAAGAACGATTAATTAACTCAAGTTTAGCTGCAAATTAAAAATCATGTGATATACTTCACACGGATATTCTTAATAAAAATTTAGAAAGAAAGGCATAAGTATGTTCAAAAACAATGAGACAGCGTCAGATAAACCTAAATCTGTGAACAAACAACTCCAAGAAAAACTTTTTTATCAACGCAAAAGTGCTTGGTTATCGTTAGAATCTAACAATGAAGCGGTTGTTGAGTTGTTATGTAACAATTATCGCAAGTTTTTGTCTGTAAACAAGACTGTGCGTGAAACAGCTCGTGCTATAGAAGCTATGCTGAAAAGCAATGATTA
The DNA here is from genome assembly GCA_964443005.1 of uncultured Candidatus Marinamargulisbacteria bacterium. GTDB lineage: Bacteria > Margulisbacteria > Riflemargulisbacteria > GWF2-35-9 > CAYUBI01 > CAYUBI01. The sequence goes on along the minus strand of CAYUBI010000029.1, from coordinate 4,301 downwards.
TGTAGCTTATACAGCAAAGGGAACCTCAAAAAAATTATATTGGATGAATAGAGGACGGGCAGTTGCTGCTGTAAAAATTGGGAAAAAACCGATTTATGAAGGCATTAAAATTATTATGTCTCATATTGATGCTCCAGCAATTGATTTAAAACAAAACCCACTTTATGAAGATGCAGATTTGGTACTAGGAAAAACGCATTATTATGGAGGCATTAAAAAATATCAGTGGGTTACGCGACCGCTTGCGCTTCATGCTCATTTTATTTTGGTAGATGGAACTGTTCTTGATGTAGTATGGGGTGAAAACGAAAATGAACCGTGTTTTTGTATTTCTGATTTGCTTCCGCATTTGGCAGGCAAAGTCCAAGAAGAAAAAAAACTTGGAGAAGCTATTCCAGCAGAAAAGCTAAATGTTGTTCTAGGTAGCCGTCCGATTAATGATGAGGAAATAAAAGAACCGATAAAGTTGGCAATTCTAAAGCATCTTTATGATACGTATCATTTAACTGAATCTGATTTTTTGACTGCAGAATGTCATCTGGTGCCAGCGGGTCCTGCTCGAGATGTTGGAATCGACGCATCCTTAATGGGTGGATATGGACAGGATGATCGCGTGTGTGCTTTTACTAGTTTGCAAGCGTTGATTGATAGCACAGATGCAGGAGATCAAACTGTGCTTTTTATGGCAGTAGATAAAGAAGAAATTGGTTCTTATGGCAATACGGGTGCTAAATCATTATTTATTAAACAAGTTGTTGCGGATTTATTAGAAGCAACTGGGCAAATACAAAGTACATTTCTTGTTGAAAAAACGTTATTTCATAGTCAAGCGCTGTCTGCTGACGTTAATGGAGCAATTGATTCAGACTGGAAAGAAGTTCATGATGAACGTAATGCTGCAAAAGTGGGGCATGGCTTGTGTATTACTAAGTTTACAGGTTCACGAGGCAAACGAGATTCGTCTGAAGCAAGTTCTGAATTTATGGCTTATTTACGACAGTTGTTTGATTTGCATCATATTGCATGGCAAACAGGTGAGCTTGGCAAAGTAGACGAAGGGGGTGGCGGTACGATTGCAAAATATATTGCTGAATATGGTATGGATGTCATTGATGTTGGGCCTGGACTTTTGGCAATGCATTCCCCTTTTGAACTAGTTAGTAAAATTGATATTTATCATACCTATCGGGCGTTTAAAGTATTTTTCGAAAACTAGGAAGTCTACCATGAATCAACGAATTGTATATATGGATCATAATGCAACAACGCCCTTATTGCCTGATGTCAAAACCGCTATTGTTAATGCAATGGAATTTTATGCAAACCCGTCGAGTTTTCATGAATTAGGACGTATTGCACGGTTTCATATTGAAAATGCACGTGATATTATTGCCGAATTTATTGGGGCGCAACCCGAAGAAATTATTTTTACTTCAGGTGCATCTGAATCCAATAACACGGTTCTGAATAGTGTTATTTGCACAGATTGTCAATGTTTGTGTCAAGTAGATGCTTGTAAACAGCGCACGCCTCATGTGATTACTTCAGCTATTGAACATCCTTCAGTTTATGCCACATGTCAAACACTGGCCAAACGGGGTATTGAGGTTACGTTTGTGCCTGTTAATGCTAAAGGGCAAATTAGTGTTACTGCTATTGAAAAAGAAATTAGGCCAACAACAGTTTTGGTGTCTATTATGCTTGCAAATAATGAAATTGGTACAATTCAACCTATCGAAGAAATTACTAAATTAGTTAAATCTAAACGAGTGTTAATGCATACAGATGCAGTACAGGCTCTTACCAAAATCCCGTTAAATGTGAATGCTCTAGGCGTAGATTTTATGTCGCTTTCTGGCCACAAAGTTTACGGTCCCAAAGGAATTGGCGTGCTGTATGTCCGTCGAGGCGTGAGTTTTTGTCCCTTAATTATTGGTGGACACCACGAGTTTAATCGTAGAGCAGGAACTGAAAACACATTAGCAATGATCGGCTTTGGCCGAGCGATTGAAGTTGCTGCAATTGACTATTTAACAGAATCAAAGCGATTAAAAAAACTTCGTGATCACTTAAAAAGTGGTATAGAAAAAACAATTCCAGAAATTATCATAAATGGTGATCCTAAAAACGGTTTACCTAATACGTTAAATGTATCTTTTAAATATATTGAAGGGGAAGCCTTGCTTTTAGATTTGGACTTTGCAGGAATCGCAGTTTCCACTGGCTCAGCGTGCGCTTCAGGATCGCTGGATCCATCTCACGTACTTTTGGCTACAGGTATAGATGCAGAATATGCGCATAGTTCGATTCGGTTTAGCTTAGGACGTGCCAATACTGAGGAAGATATTGATTATGTTATTCGTGTGTTAGGCCAAAGTGTTTTGAAATTAAGAAAAATGTCGCCCTTATATAAAGGGATCTAGGTTTAGTTTAATAATAGGTTTACGATTTCCTCGACGACGGTGGGGTTCTATTGCAAGAGCAATAGCTTTCATCATTTGAACAGACTCAACTGGATAATCACCTATAGCAGTTTCTTCAGATAACATGATTGCATCTGTTCCATCTAAAATTGCATTGGCTACATCTGCAACTTCAGCTCGGGTAGGTCGGGAATTATGTGTCATGGATTCTAGCATTTGAGTTGCGGTTATGATGGAGCGTCCAGCTTTATTTGCTTTACGAATGAGTGTTTTTTGAATCATTGGAACCTCTTGTAAGGGAATTTCAACACCTAAATCACCGCGAGCTATCATAATTCCGTTAGATACGTTTATTATTTTGTTGATATTTTTTATCGCTTGTTGTCTTTCGATTTTTGCAACCAAATATACAATTTCATCTTTTTGTTTTGCAAAATCACGAACAAAAACAATATCGCTGGATTTGCTAACAAAGGACAAACCAAAAATTGAAACTTTTGCACGCAAGCCAAAGTCAAGCCATTTTAAATCATTTTCTGTAATAGCCTTAATTGTCGCATGTGAACCTGGGATATTAATTCCTTTATGAGATAGCAATTCTCCGCCGATAATGACATGGCAAAAAACAGCATAATTAGAAACAGTGTCTACCCTAAGTTGAATAAACCCATCATTTAAAAAAATTAAGCTTCCCTTGCTGACCTGTTTGGTAAAATCTGGAAATTCTACAGGAATTACATTAACTTCTGTTTGAATTGGCTGACTAATAAGTGTTATTTTTTGATTTTTGGTTAATAGCATTGGTTCTGAAAGGAGGGTTCCAATGCGCATTTTTGTCCCTGGTAAATCCATGAGGATTGGAACAACACAATTTAGTTTTGCTGCAATTTGACGAATTCGCGCAATAGTTTGGATATGTTCCTCAGGTTGACCGTGTGCCATATTTAAACGAGCTACAGACATTCCATTTTTTATCATAGCAGTTAATGTCTTTGTTGAATCAGAGGCAGGACCAATTGTGCATACAATTTTTGTTTTATGAAAGGGCAGATTCATTGTATAACCTTTGCTTTTCTGGCTAATTGTCTAAGAACATAACACCGCAATATAGCTTTCTTTTGAGCAGGTTGTCAAATTTATTTGTTGTTGTATAGCACCCTTACAATTGCAAAAAAAAGCGGAAAATGTGACCAATCGAAGTTAAATCTGGAACGACCGGAAGATTAAAGTCTATCCGATTATATATGGAAGAAAAGGGAATTGAACTTGGGGTAAGGATATCACAAAATAACCTAAGCATTAATGATAAAATTTTGTCGATACCTTTTTATTTAATTAGCCAACTTGACTGGCTAATATCAGAAGCATCAAGTTGACCTAGCCCCAAAGGGGATTGTATCGAGGAAGGAGGGTGTTCTTGAAGTGTAGATTAATTTTGTCTTTGTATACCCCTGAAAATCCGCAATAATTCGTTGTTATTTTTTTCGATTTCCACTAGAATGTAGTAGAGGAGCTGCCTTAATGAAAAAATTACCGATTGGCATTCAAACATTTTCAGAAATCATTGAAGACAATTATCTTTATATTGATAAAACCAAGCTGATTTATCAGTTAATTCAGTCAGGGAAAGTCTATTTCCTTTCGCGTCCGCGTCGATTTGGCAAGTCGCTACTTCTATCAACATTAGCGGCGATTTTCAAGGGAAAGAAGGAGTTGTTCAAGGGGCTTTGGATTCATGAGCAGCCGTTTGAATGGAAAGAATATCCGGTTATTCGAATTGATTTTAGTAAAATTGAATTTGCATCTATAGCTGAATTAAAAACTGAAATAATTCGGTTGTTAGATAGCAATGCACAGGAATATGGTATTGAATTGAAC
>CAYUBI010000028.1:19829-21788 GCA_964443005.1 uncultured Candidatus Marinamargulisbacteria bacterium | reverse complement strand
AAGGGAATGTTGCAAGATACAATTACAACTTCGTTTGTTGCAGCTGCAGAAGATGGAGCCGACATTTGAATTTCGCGCAATTGACCACAACCATAAAATATGATGCAAAAAAACATCACAAGTACAATCAGATAAAATCGTTTATTTATGAAATAGTTTATCAACAATTTTGTTGGCGTGATGTTCATGTTTATAAGTATTCCCAAAATAAGAAATCCTAAACATCTCTTTTTGTTTTATGTTGTTTCATGTAAAATAGATTTCAAATGAACAAAGCTATTTTTTGTGATCGTGACGGAACCATCAATCAAGAAAAAGGATATTTACATCGGCCTGAGGATTTTGAATTTATTCCTGGAGTCATTGCTTCACTATTTAAACTTCAGCAACAAGGCTATTTACTATTTGTAGTTACTAATCAATCTGGAATAGCACGGGGATACTATTCTGAAGCTGCTGTTAACATTGTTCATGCTCATATGACGAAACTACTCAATAAACACAACGTCTCATTAACAGATATTGCCTATTGTCCGCATTATCCAACTGGAAAAGGAGATTCCTTTGATTGTAGTTGTATGTGCCGCAAGCCAAATCCAGAATTGATAGTGTCATTAGCAAAAAAGTATCATGTTGATCTTTCGTTGTCGTATATGATTGGGGACAAAGAAGCAGATATACTTGCTGGACAACGGGCTGGATGCAAAACCTGTTTAGTACTCACAGGCTATGGCAACGAAACAAAGTCTAAATTATCACTTATGCCAGATTTAATTATTGAAAGTCTCGCTGATTTCCCAACTATTTCTAATTTTTAACAATTTTCAATAATATGCATTTTAGTATTTGCCATTCCTGAAACCCATAATGTATAATCAACCTGACATTTTATTCTAAGTTCTTCAGGAGGACATAATGATTCGATTTGTTCACGTTTTCTTTTTAGCATTAGTTTTGGTATTACCGTTCACGTTAGCTGCTGAAGAAAAAGAATTACTTATTGATGATTTTGAAGATGGAACAATCGAAGAAGCACCTGCTTGGTGGACATTTGGGGCTATTGAAGCGTCTGTTGTTGATGTGCCTGACGTAAAAACAGATAAATTAGCAAAATTATGTGGAAATAAAGTTCTAAAAATCGCTGGGGAAACTGATGCATGGTATATTGGCGGAATGGGTACTTATGTTGGCAAAGAAGCAGCTAAGCTAACGCATATTAAAATGATGGTTTATGGAAATGGTCCTAAATCCGGTCGTTTAACAATCCAACTATACGATGATGATAATGGAAATACGGAATTAGAACAAGATGTTGAAAAAAATTACGAACCTATTTACGATGACCGTTTTGAATATACAATGGATATTGATTGGCGTGGATGGAAGGTTGTTTTGATACCTATTTCCAAGTTTAAAGATACAAATCCCAAAGTCGGTGATAATATTTGGAATCCAAATAATGAAAATGGTTCGATTGGCGTGCTTCATTTCCAGTTTATTTTTATGGCTAATAATAAAAAAGGTAATTTTCATGCATTCATTGATAATATTAAATTGATTTCGCTAAATGCTAAACAATAAAGGAGTGATACCCATGAAAAAAGCTAAATTTCTCATTGTCATGGGCTGTTTAATCAATCTGTTGTTTGTTAGCAGTGGATATAGTGCAGGCACAGCTTCTGCTCAAGTACTTGTAACAGTTGCATCGCTTTTTGACGTGAATATAGACCGTCAATTAATTGATTTTCACAGTATGCGACCCGGAGAAACCAAAGATAATGCGCCAGATGAAGAAGGTGTTAAAGTAACTTGTCGTAGTAATTCTGGGAATCCGTGGTATTTAAAAATAAATACTGAACAAGAATTGTCTGATGGGAAAAATGTTATTCCTAACAGTAACTTCTTTTGGTATGGTGCAAAAAGTCCTCAAGCAGCAGGGACTTGGTATGGTACAGGGCG
>CAYUBI010000028.1:0-19819 GCA_964443005.1 uncultured Candidatus Marinamargulisbacteria bacterium | reverse complement strand
ACCTTCAGGAACTGATGTATTTTTTAAATTTAAACTAACAATACCAGAAAAACAGCCACGATGTATTTACAAAACTGCAGTTGTATTTACATTAACAGAGTAATCAGAACGTTACAAAAAAGAGGCAACTGATGATACAGAATCGAAAACAGAGTAAGTGTTCTTTTCTTTTCAGTTTGATTGTGTTCATTTATATTGTGACATTAATGTCCTCAACTTTATCAACCAATTCGTTTGCATTTTCGGGTATACCTGTTGTTGTTTCAGGTAATATTGTTCAAATGGGTACTGTTGAAATCAATAGCAGTTCGTGGGATAGCGGTTTTGATTTCAATGCAGCTGAGAGTAAGCCTTTTATCAGATCTGTCATCATTAGTGCGCCTGATACATACACATGTACTATCAAAATATCTCAATTATTAGGACCCCTAATTGATTTATCCGAGTTTTATTGGCAACTCGTTTATATTGGGCATTCGAATTTAGCTTCCCCGTGGGTCCAACATTCAATTAGTAGTCCAGATTTGGCAGGTGTTATTACTCCTTATCTTGATGTACCCATTAGTAAAGAACAAGCCTTTATTCCAAATGTTCCAATGGCTGTATTTACAATAATGCCAATTAACAAAATTGGGACTCTAGAAGCAATGTTTATGATTTCATATAAACCCAAAACTGCGCGTGCATCAAGTTATTCTGTTCAAATTGATTTTAATGTTACCCCGTAAATACGGAGGAGAGCTAGCAATGATAAAGCAGTTAAATCGATATTTTATTTTTTTGATGATTTTTTTGATGTCAGCTGCATGGGCTATTCGCATTAATGTTGACCCTCCCTCGCTAATGATTGAATCTAAACCTGGAGACGTTAAACGAGAAACAATTCAGTTATCTAATAATGGAGATGAGGATTTGAATGTTAAAGTTTATTTAAATGATTGGACCTATAATGATGATGGATCTAAAACATTTTTTAGAGCAGGAACTAATACGCTATCGCTTCAATCTTATATATCAGTTTATCCAGAAAACTTTATATTATCACCTGGAAAGCAACAAGATGTGAGTGTTACCCTTACTATGCCAAAAACAATGACTGGCGGAAAATATGGTGTTATATTTTTTGAATCAATGCCAACACAACCTGGGGCGCAATCTTCAGTTTTGTTGGGTGGACGTATTGGAACTATTCTTTACTATCAAGCTGAAGGGACTGTATCCCTAAATATTAAAGTTGAGCCCCTTAAAATTTTTGCGCGACGTAATACATTTGATCTTCGATTTACTTATATTAATGGTTCAAATATTCACATTCAACCGGATACAGATTTAATTGTTCTAAATACTAAGGATGAAGTTTTATTTCGAAAAAAACTTAATCTTCGCTTACTGCCACATACATCTATGGAACGCAAAGTACATTTTGAGGATGTAAAACTTGAACCAGGTGACTATAAGTTTTATTTTGTATCGCGTATTCAGGGAAATGATGGCAAAGAATTGTTTGAGGAAAGAACCTTTACTGTAAAATGAAACAGTATTTACTAACACTTATTGCATTTAGTCTTTTTTCAGTTTTCGGTTTTGCGGAATCTATCGAAATTCCGCTGGGTCAAGATTCGCAATTCATGATTGAGCATGTTACTAAATATTTGATTCTAGACCCGCAGCTTATGACAGTTAAATCACTTCAAAAAACAGAGGTTATCCTGAGTCCGCTTAAAACTGGAAAAACAGTGATCTATTTTTGGACAGATAAGGGGCGACAAAAAGTTGACGTAGTTATTAAATCTAAACAAATGCTTTCAGCAGTTCAACAAGCCAAGAAATATCAAGAGTATTCAGAAAAATCTGACAAAAACATTCTTGCTTCTATTATTGGCGGTATTGGCCAAGGCGAAAGTCAATCAAAATTTGCAAATAATAATTTTAATTATAATTTTTATTATTTATCATTGCAAGCCAAAGGCCCCACGATTTGGGGAGATTTAGATGCTAAAGCCCAATATAAGGGAAACAATCAATTTAGTGCTTTACAAAGTGCAACGATTAAACTTCACCAAACAAACAGCGACTGGATTTTAGGTAATCAATGGGCAAGCTTATCTAATGCAATTTTGCCTGGACAAGAAGTGCAAGGCATACGTTATCGCTACGAAACTAAAGATTTAAAATATAATGTTTTTTTAGGTCAAAATCGATATGGATTATTTGGTGCAAATATTAATCGTGAATATCGAGTGGCCGAATCCATTGGCTTTGCAGGTATAGAAAAACGATTAATGAATGAGTTTTATGTGGGAGGAAATTATGTTTTTGTTAATAATCAAAACTCTCAAATTGTAAATATTGCATCATTAACAGCAAAATTATATCCAACACAAGCAAAAGATATTCTTTTTGACGCTGAAATAGGTAGTGATGATCAGAAACGGAAAACGCTATTACTTAACTCTCAATTTACATCGCCTGTGATGGTTGCCTCAGCAAAATATAAACGCATTGATCCTGGATTTCAAACAGCTTATGGCTTTTTAACGTATCAGGGAAACGATGGTTATTTTTTAGCTACTCGAGTCATGCCCCTGACAAATTTTACGTTTTCGTTAAATTATGATAAATGGCGAGATAGTTTTATGGCACTTCCTACTAATGTTGATAACGAAAAATATTATGGTGTTGCAGCTTATCAAAGTAATTCTGCATTTATTCCTGATTTAACGTTAACTGCATGGAATTTTTATCAGCAAAAATTATCAACGTCTATTCGTAATAATCAACGAAGTCTTGAATTACGTGCATCTAAAAGAATTAGTAAATTGGATATTTATGCGGGAATACAGCCTTCAAATTATACCAACAATAACGATGTTGAAAACCAGGTCGGTAAAGCAGTTTTAGGTGTTGCTTATCCAGTTATTAACGGACTTTCAATGACAGGTGAATTGGAGCAACAGAATTCAAAAGGTACTGCTATTTTTGCAGAATCATCTCAACGGATTTCTATGTATTTTATGGACTTTCCTGTAGCAACGTATCCAGTATTTTTGGGTGGGTTTCTCCAGTTCAAGCGAGCACAACGAAATACAGAGACAGATCCTCGGTTTTTATTTTTCTATCAATTAGAAGGCAGATACCAACCTAATCAGGATTTTTTTATTCGGTTAACAAAAACCTATACATTTAATGATGAGCCGGATATTCTTAAAACTGATTCTAAAGTCGATATTTTAAAATGTGAATTAGGATATACCTTTGATACAGGATTTAATCTTAATCAAGGGAACGGCATTATTTCAGGAATGGTTTTTAATGACATTAATCATAATAGTAAAATCGATGAAAATGAAACAGGTCTTTCAGAGATTCCCGTACATTTGTCAAACGGACTAGTTGTAAAAACAGATATTCGGGGTATTTATCGTTTTGTAGATTTAAAACCAGGAGACTATGATGTTAGTCTTGTAATTAGTGATTTGCCTGCAAATAGACTTCTCACTGCAGCAAATTCGCAAAAAGTTTACGTTAAAGCATTCAAAAAGGAAAATGCGAACTTTGGAGTGCGGTCTATGAATCGATTCGTAGGTTCCGTATTTATTGATGAAAATAGCAATGGACAGCGCGATAGTGGCGAAGAAGGTATTGCGAATGTTATTATTCGAATGAACGATCAAAAACTATACACTGATAATGAGGGGAGATTTGAAACAGATCTTTCTATGATTTCATCTGAATTAAAAACTGTAGTTGATTTATCCTCGTTATCCACAGATTATCTACCTATTGCCAGTATTCGAAAAAACTGGAATTTAACAGGTCAAGAAATTGAAATTCGGTTTGATGTCCCTGTTCGAAGGATTACACCTATACTTGCGGCAGATCATCAGATTAAAGTAACAGTTCTTGCCACGTCATCAAATGTCACGCCAAAAGTTGAAAGTCAAAAGGAAATAGCAGAATCGAGTTTCCCAGCTATACTGTCAAGTAATAATGCAACAGAAACAAAAAGTAACTTATTCGTAAATGATAAATATCAACTTATTCGGCTAACAACACCGAAACAAACTGTTGTCATAACAAAAAAATCCGAGATTCAATTAATTGGACAAATCACGCAAGATACATTAACGCTATCATTAAACGGAAAATATGTTAAAGTTGATCAAAATACTGGCGCGTTTTCCCAACGAATTCAGAATCTTGTTTTAGGAGATAATGAATTAAAGCTGGTTGCAACGTCACTGGATCAGAAAAAGCAAATTAGAATTATTCACGTTATTGTAAAAAAATAGGGATAGGAGACTTAATTGAAAGGAATCATTCTTGCAGGTGGAAGTGGTACGCGCTTGTTTCCTGCAACACAATGTATATGTAAACAATTGCTTCCAGTTTATGACAAACCTATGATCTATTATCCTCTATCTACATTAATGCTAGCAGGAATTCGTGAAATTTTGATTATTTCTACGCCAAAAGATCTGCCTCGTTTCATCGAACTATTGGGAAACGGTGATGATTTAGGTCTTCAACTGAATTATGTGGAACAACCTTCTCCTGATGGTCTTGCTCAAGCGTTTATTTTGGGGGAATCCTTTATTGGAGCTGACTCAGTATGTTTAATTTTGGGAGACAATATTTTTTATGGAAATAATTTAACTGGTTTATTAAAACAAAGCATTAAAACTGTTAACTGTGATCAAAAAGCCGTAGTTTATGGGTATTACGTGAATGATCCAGAACGTTACGGTGTTGTGGATTTTGATGCATCTGGATGCGCACTTTCATTAGAAGAAAAACCAAAGCAACCCAAAAGTCATTATGCAGTGGTTGGGTTATATTTTTATCCTAATTCTGTAGTTAACATTGCTAAGAAAATTAAACCATCAGATCGGGGTGAATTAGAAATTACAACAGTTAATCAAACGTATTTAGATAAAAAATTGTTAAAAGTTGAACTGATGCAGCGCGGATATGCATGGCTGGATACAGGCACGCATGAAAGTCTTCTAGAAGCATCAAATTTCATTGAAGTAATTGAAAAACGACAGGGGTTAAAAATTGGTTGCATTGAGGAAGTTGCTTTTCGTACAGGATTAATTTCATGGGAAAAGCTTTTAGTTCATGCGAAACGATTAAGTAAAAGCACGTATGGTGAATATCTAACGCAAGTCGCTTTAGAAAAAAACAACTAGATTCCTATTGAGGATTATATGAAAAAAAACGCTAAAATTTATGTAGCTGGCCATTTAGGGCTAGTAGGTTCTGCACTGATGCGCAACTTATCAGCGCAGGGATATAATCACTTTGTTACGCGTTCATTTAACGAACTGAATCTAATTGATCAATCCGCAGTGATTGACTTTTTTGAAAAGGAGAAACCCGAGTATGTGTTTTTAGCAGCTGCAAAAGTTGGTGGAATTCATGCAAATAGCACTTACCCAGCACAATTTATTTATGAAAACTTAATGATACAAAATAATATTATTCATAATGCTTACGTACATGGAGTAAAAAAGCTTCTTTTCCTCGGAAGTTCATGTATTTATCCGAAATTATGTCCGCAACCTATGAAAGAAGACTATTTATTGTCTGGACAGCTTGAGTCTACTAATGAGGCTTATGCAATAGCAAAAATAGCAGGTCTAAAAATGTGCTATTACTACAACCAACAATATGGTACAAAATTTATGTCTGTAATGCCAACCAATCTTTATGGACCTGGTGACAATTATAATTTAGAAAATAGCCATGTATTACCTGCACTTATTCGGAAAATTCATTTGGGGAAATTACTCGAATCCAATGATTTTAATGGCATCATTGATAATTTTTTAATGTATCCCATGCAATTGATTCAGCCAAAATTGATGAGTCAATCTGAATGGTTGAAGTTTCTTGATAAATTAGGAATTCGAAAGATTTCAACCAACATCATTGTTGAAATTTGGGGTACAGGAACACCATTTCGAGAATTGATGCACTCAGATGATATGGCACAAGCATGTATTTATTTAATGAATCATTATCATGGTAACGATTTTTTCAACATTGGAACTGGAGAAGAAATATCCATTAAAGCGCTTGCAGAATTAGTAAAAAAAATAATCGGGTTTAAGGGTGAACTAATATTTAATATTAATAAACCCGATGGAACGCAGCGAAAACTACAAGATGTTAGCAAAATACATTCAATAGGATGGCATCATACCATTTCATTAAAAGACGGAATACAACGAGTCTATGAACGATTTTCGCAATCGCCTACCCTATTTTCCGAAGATAATCTGCGACAAGGTTTGGTACCCAATCACTAATATTTTTGTGCTTGTGTAATGCGCTACGAATTTTAGTTGATGAAATCTGCCATAATGGATTCGGGATCAGCGTTATTTTATTGCTAACAGCCGTAAAAATATCTGGAAGCATAATTTCTGAATCTGATATTCGACGCATAATATACAGTTGATTAAGCAGATGCAGAAGCTCAATAGGTCGATGCCAACGATGAAAGTCATTTAAAATGTCATCTCCAATAATTAAGGCTACAGGAGCTTGTGTTTTTTTGATGAATTCAACTGTGTCAATTGTATACGAAGGTCCAGTTTTATTTAGCTCATAATCACTAACACTTATTTTAGTATTTGCTTGAATAGCCAGCTGAATCATAGCCAATCGATCTTTTGCAGAAAACAGCGGCAGTTTGCCTAAGGGATTTTTCATGTTAGGCATAAGCAAAATATTCGATGCATATCCTTTTTCAAAAAGATAGCTACAAACAGCTAAATGCCCATTATGAATAGGATTAAATGTTCCGCCAAAAAGAACAATATCATTCAGCATAGATGTATGCTTAATTCCGTTGATACTCACCAGAAGTTACATTTTTTAACCAATCTTGATGTTCAAGATACCAAGTAATTGTTTCGTGGATTCCTGTTTCAAACGTATACATAGGTTTCCATCCTAATTCTTTTTCAATTTTATTAGCATCAATAGCATAGCGAAAATCGTGACCTTTACGATCTGTAACATAAGTAATTAAGTTTCGCGAATTCTTTTTTCGTTCTAACTGATTATCAACCTGATCACACAAAAGTTGAACGATATCAATATTTTTCCATTCATTATGGCCACCAATGTTGTAACGTTCTCCGAGTGCAGCTTTTTCTAAAATCGTTAAAAGCGCATTACAATGATCTTTTACAAAGAGCCAATCACGTGTATTTTGGCCTTTGCCATAAACAGGTAATGGTTTTTTGTGAATAATATTATGAATAATTAGTGGTATTAATTTTTCAGGAAATTGATATGGACCATAATTATTTGAGCAATTGGTAATGATTCCTGGAAAATGATGTGTGTGCACAAAAGCACGGACTAGCATATCACTACCAGCTTTGCTCGCACTATACGGGGAATTAGGCATGTACGGTGTTGTTTCTGTGAAATATCCAGTTTCACCGAGAGAACCAAAAACTTCGTCAGTTGATACATGAAGAAACCGATAGTCCTTAGAATATACTCCATTTGTTTCCCAAGCCTGTTTAGCAGCGTCTAGCAGCACTTGAGTACCTAAAACATTTGTAATCACAAAAGGACTTGCATCATTAATGCTACGATCTACGTGCGATTCAGCAGCGAAATGAATTACTTTGCACGGACATAGTGTTGCAACTTGTTTGCCTGAAAAAATAGCTTGAACAAGATTAACGTCTGTAATATCTCCTTTAACAAAATGATAATTAGAATTTTTGGCTACAGAGTCCAGATTCTCTAAATTTCCAGCATACGTCAGTTTGTCCAGATTAATAAGATGAACATCTGATCGATTGGAAAGAACATAATGAATAAAATTAGCTCCAATAAAACCTGCGCCACCTGTAACCAACCATGTTTCAGCCATAATAATGCTCCTTAGTTGCGCTAAGATTACCGATTAAAGCTTCATTTGTCAAATCAAAACTAATTTTTCATAGCAAATTTATCAATGACAAGCTTTCATAAATCTCATATAATTTGTAAATGCGAAAAAATACATCTTCTATTCATGAAGCTTTAGCTAATCGAGTTTTACTGATTGACGGCAGTATGGGTACTTTACTGCAACAACAAGGGTTGTCAGCTAATGACTTTGGCGGAGAAAAATATAACGGATGTAATGAGCATCTGGTATTAACACGGCCAGATATTGTTACGCTGGTTCACGAAAGCTATTTGAAAGCTGGAGCTGATATTATTGAAACAAATACATTTGGTGCAACGCCGTTAGTTCTTTTGGATTATAATCTTGAATCAAAAGCATATGAGATTAATTTTGCTGCTGCTCAGTTAGCGAAAAAAGCCTGTAAAGTTTATTCAACATCAATAAAGCCACGATTTGTGGCAGGTTCAATGGGCCCTACAACAAAATCACTATCATTAACCGGTGGGGTTACCTTTAACGAATTAATTGCAAGTTATCGTAGTCAAGCAATACCACTCATCAATGGCGGATGTGATTATTTGTTATTAGAAACCGCTATGGATACGCTAAATCTAAAAGCTGCGTATTGCGGAATTTCAGAAGCATTTCGCGATGTTGGCAAATCATTGCCAATTGCAATTTCAGTTACAATTGAGGCAACAGGGACTATGCTTGCTGGGCAAGATATTGAAGCTGTGTATTACTCGCTTGAACATATTAAACCGCTTTATTTTGGCATTAATTGTGCAATGGGCCCGGCTCAAATGAAAACTCATATTCACAGATTAGCTACTGTATCTCAATTTCCAATCGCATTAGTTCCAAATGCAGGAATGCCAGATGCTAATGGAAATTATCAGGAAACACCCGCATTATTTAGTAAAATAATCGAAGAATACCTGGTTAATGGATGGCTGAACATTGTTGGTGGTTGTTGTGGAACAACACCTGAACATATTTCACGATTACAGGAAGTCATAGCTTCCTTGCCTTCAAAAGCACGGATAAATGTTAGCAAAAATGAATTAACAGCATTAGCAGGTCTTGAAACCTTATATCTTAGCTCTGATGAACGCCCTTATTTTGTTGGCGAGCGTGCTAATGTAATTGGTTCTCGTGCTTTTAAAGATTTAATTTCAGCACAAAAATTTGATGCTGCAGCAGATGTAGCACGAAATCAGATTAAAAATGGCGCGCATATTATTGATATTTGTGTATCAAATCCTGATCGCGATGAAATTGCTGATATATATGAAGTCGTATCGCGATTAGCTAAAGTGGTTAAAATACCTTTAATGATTGATTCTCAAAACCCAAAAACAGTTGAAATTGCATTTCAATTAATACAAGGGAAATGTGTTTTAAATTCGATAAATTTGGAAAACGATGGAAAAACATTGCATGAGTTGATGCCATTAGTTAAACATTATGGTGCTGCAGTCGTAGTGGGTTGTATCAAAGATGACATGGCGCTAACTGCAGAATCAAAACTTGCTATAGCAAAAGACGCCTATACTATTCTACAAACGCAGTACAATATTGCTGAAATCGATATTTTATTTGACCCACTGGTTTTCCCATGCGCTACTGGAGATCAAAAATATCTAGGTTCTGGCAAAGAAACAATTGAAGGGATTCGCTTAATTAAACAAACGTTTCCAGCATGTAAAACAGTTCTTGGAATTTCAAATATTTCATTTGGATTGCCGCTTGCTGGGCGTGAAGCTTTGAATAGTGCATTTTTATATCATTGTACCTTAGCTGGCCTTGATGTTGCAATTGTTCATGTAGAAAAAATACGACGGTATTCAAGTCTCTCACATGAGGAAAAACAACTCTGTGATCATTTACTATTTAATCAAGGACAAGATCCCATTGCCGCATTTGTGGCTTTTTATCGAGAGAAAAAGACAGTTGCGCAAACTGTATTCATTCATTGGGAAACATTATCTTTACCTGATCGAATTAATCGACATTTGATTGAGGGAACTCAGGAATACTTAACAGAAACCATGGATATTGGACTAAAAACTTATGCGCCTTTAGAATTGGTAAATGGTTTATTATTGCAAGGTATGGCTAAAGTAGGCCAGCTTTTTAATGCTAATCAATTAATTGTAGCTGAAGTACTGCAATCAGCAGAAGTTATGAAAGCTGCAGTAACGTATCTTGAACAATTTATGGACCAAACTCAGAATTCTAGCAGAGCAACGATGCTGCTAGCAACTGTTAAAGGTGATGTTCACGATATTGGTAAAAATTTAGTTAATATCATTTTTTCAAATAATGGTTACAAGGTTATTGATATTGGTATTAAATGCGATGCTGAAAACATTGTTGCTGCTTGTGTGAAACATAATCCAGATTTAATTGGCTTGAGCGGGCTTTTAGTAAAATCAGCCTTGCAAATGGAAACAACGGCTCATGATTTAAAAGCTGCTGGAATATCAGTACCTTTATTAGTGGGGGGTGCAGCATTGTCTCAAACATTTACACAAACTCGAATCGCAACAGCTTATAATGGATCTGTTTATTACTGCAAAGACGCAATGGCTGGATTAGCTATTGCTATGGAATTGACTGCTAGTGCTAAGCCGATTAAGAATATAATAACGCCTCATCATAATCCAATGATTATTGAAGGGCAACTGCAGGATATTTGGCCTTTTTTGAACGAAACAATGATCTATAATCATCATTTAGGCTATCGTGGAAATTTTCATCAAGCATTAGCAACTAATGATCCAAAAGCTAAAAAGCTAGTTGATCAGGTAGAGCGAGTTAAAGAGCGAATTGCAAATGAAGATTTATTTAAGCCCAAAGCAATTTATCAATTTTTTTCTGCAAAATCACAGGGTCAAGAACTCTTGATTTTTGATCATGAAGGTCAAAAAATTATTGAACGTTTTATTTTTCCTCGCCAAGATTCTGGCGCAAGACTGTGTTTGGCGGATTATGTGTCTGCAACAAATTTAGATTCTGTTGCATTTTTCGTTGCTACAGCTGGAATAGGCATTGCTGAGCTCGCAAAACAATGGATTAATATGGGCGAATATGTAAATGCTCATATCCTCTTTGCATTAGGATTAGAAACTGCAGAAGCCTTTGCCGAGTTTGTGCACGCAAAAATTCGGAATGAATGGGGTCTGACGCCTTTACATCAAAACAAAGAAGATATTCTTAAAGGTAATTATCAAGGTAAGCGCTATTCTTTTGGATATTCTGCATGTCCAAATTTGGAAGATCAAACTAAACTATGGAATTTAATTGAGCCGAGCAAGCATATCGGCGTTTCGTTGACTGAAACCTATATGATGCTCCCCGAGGCTTCCGTGTCCGCTCTTGTTATTCATAACGCTAATGCTCGGTATTTTTGAAACATTCAGGTTCACTATTTCAGATAAAGTATCAGAAACGCGAATAACTTTAAATAACTGATCAATTTGAATTTTCATAATATCGATTGTTGCTACCATTTCTTCTGAAGAATGAGAAGCTTCTTCCGCGCACGAAGCATTATCTTGAGCCAGTTTCATTGTTGTTGTTGCAGTTGTTGCAGTTGTCAAAAAACGATTTTTTAATTCCTCAGTTGTTTTTAAACTCTCAGAACCATTTTTTCCAACTTCCTCAATAGTGCTAAAGACATTTTGCATATTTAATGCATTATTTTCGATCAGTTTATGATTGTTTTCAATAATGTTATAAATATGTTGAATACTTTCATTAGCAGCTAAACTAACAGAATGAATATTTTTAGAATCACCATCCATTTTGCGAATTTGTACAACCATTTCTTTAAGATGATTAAAAATATCCCAAAATGACTTCTTAGTTTGCTGAATTAATTGAAGCCCTTGTTTAACTTCAGTTGCGCCAAATTCCATCCCTTTAATTATTTCTTGTGTTTCATTTTGTGTTTCATCAATTAATTTTGAAATTTCCTTTGTGGCTTGCCCTGTTCGCTCTGCCAAAACCCGAATTTCGTTAGATACAACAGCAAAACCAAGGCCATGCTCGCCTGCTCGTGCAGCTTCGATTGCAGAATTAAGTGAAAGCAAATTAGTTTGAGCAGAAATTTCATCTATTACTTTAATAATTTCAACAATACGATAAGAGTTTTGGCCAAAGACTTCGGCTCGTGCTGCAATTTCGTTAACTGTTTCTGCAATTTTCTCAAATCCATGTACAGTATTATCCAATATTGTCTCACCGTGTTGCGCTAATTTCATAGTTGATTCCGACGTATTGGACAATAGAACAAACTGAGCACCAATTCCCTGAATAAAGTCTAATATTTGCGTAATTGTTGATTTAATTCGATCTGCATCTTCTTTTTGAGTTTGAATAGATGCTATTTGTTCGGTTAAACTTGTATTGATTTGGTGAATCATTTCAACAGTAATTTGTAAAAAAATTGATTGACCATTAACGTTATCAGATACATTATTTATAAAATTCTGAACTTCATTCAAATGTTTTTGGATTGAATTTAAATATTCATATTGCGTACTCGTTTGTTTGGCTACAGTAGTAATGGCTTCTGTAACTGCTTGGACACACTGCGCTAATTCATTAATATTAATGAGAACAGTACATTGATTTGCCGTTTTTTCAATCGAATTAAGCGTCTCATTTTTAATTGATAACTGTTGTTTTATATCACTGTTTGATATAGATAATTGAGTATTAGCAGCACGTAATTGTTTGTTGGTTTTGGTTAATCGATAAAGATAAAAGCAAAGCAACACGATAATGAAGAACCCCAAAAAAAGTAAAATAAAAAAGAAATATATTAATAGCTTTTCGTTTATCATTCGTTTTAACTCGCAGCAATTCTAATTTTTGTAGCAAATAAATTACCCATAATTTTTACAATCCCAGTTTGTTGACAAAGATGCTCAGTTATCTTTAATGCTTCTTCTTTAGAATATTCAGTTTTTTCTGGCAAGCGTTGAGTAACTAAGGCTTCCGTAATCTGTTTTCGCGCGCCTTCAACACCAATATTTTGAGATAAGGCCAAAATAAAAAAATCTTTGGTAAACATAACTAAAAAATATTAATATCTACAAAATACGATAAATAGTTGAGATATAATGGTAACCCATTCATTATATAATTCGTTGATGCAAAGTTACTCTGGAAGGAGTAACACAACAGTTGTGGTATTATGAAAACCACTAAATTGGCCTTCTTCCATTGCTATTTCGCCATAAGTTTCAAACCCAATCAATGGTACTTCATGTCCAATAACATCTCGAATTGCCTGAACTCCACTTTTAAAGTCATCCCCTAGTATTAATGCACGACACACACAATCAAAAATAATCGCTGCTGCTATTTTTCGTCCCTGCATATTTTCAACTGCCATTTTCGCTGCAGTACGTGCAGATTCAATTTGGTCATCATGATTACTTTCTGTTATTTTTATAACAGAACCCTGAGGCATTGAACAAGCAAAGTTGATTGATCCATCTGTACCTGTTGATAACGGGATTCTAATTTTATAATTATCGCCTGTTTGCAATCCAGCTTCGTATTGTAGCAAAAAATTTCCAATTTCAGAGGCACTTGATAAAGTGTCTACATCAATACCTTTTGCTGCTGCACGATTTTTAACGTGTTCCTTCCATACATCAAAAGCAGGTCTGTCATTAACTTCATATATTACACTATCTTGTGACTTGGTAATAGTTAGCGATTCCGTAACTGGAATATGACCATGCTTAACAGCAATAACTGGTGCAACAGATGAACTAATCAATCCTAAGCTAATTCCATCACTCACTGCATCATGATTAGAAAATACACGCGTTTCTTTAAATTCTAATTGATCTGCAGCAGCACCCCCAGCTAGTTTCACTTTATCACCTAGTATCATATGTGAAGCTAAAGTAATTTCTTCCCCTTTTCCTGCAAGACCATCAATATGAAGAATAGCAGTATAATGCTTTTCTGGATTACTTATATCTAATTTCTTGCTCGCTTCTGTAATACAATTAATTTGATCTTCTTTAAGTCCTTTAGCAATAGAAGTTGAAAACTTATGAGTATCTGAATAAATGAGCATACAAACAACACTATGTTTATTAACAGATTCCTCAGTAAATTCACCAGCACTTGACGCACCAATAAGTGGAACTTCACCTATAACAGAATATACGCCATTAATAACATCCGTATAATTAAACGTACTTGCTACATAAAGAATAATTGCTTGAGTATTATATTCCCCCATTTTATTCTTAGCCATATTCGCAGCAGCTTGTCCAGCTTGAAAACTTTCTGTATCTTTACTAAATCCAGTTTTACAAATAGTAACCATATAAAATCCCCCTTAAACAGAAATTCATCTATAAGATAAACATAACTGTCGAAGCAACTGTTGTCAAGAGCAAGTCTTATACACGACAGTTTAGTTTTTAAAAAATTGGGCATATTCATAAATATACTTAGGAGGATTTTATATGATTAATTTTAACTGTTTTGACGATTGGACTATTGTTATTGATGAACTTTCTACGATTAACGATTATGACATATTAGATTATAATAATAATTCTCAACTAAAATATTTTCTTTTGGAAAAAACGAAACATCATGTTTATCATGATGCGAATTTGAATTACATTTTAGCTACACCATGGACACATATTTCAGGATTAAAGATTAAAGATCATATACAACTTCGACAAGATGTTCTGTTAAAAAAGGGGTGCTATTGCACTAAACTGGGATATTTGATTAACAAAAAATCATCTGAGGTAACACTAATTTGTCAGTCTACAGATGCAGACGTGCAATTATTTTTACTTAGCTACTTGCCATATTTAACACCTGATCAGTTAGAAATTCTATTTACACATATTTGTGGAACATTAAATGTTGATGTTATGCTTTTTATAATTACTTGTTTATCAGTTTATTATAATCAACTAAAAAATAGTTTGACATCAAAAACACATATGCTAATTATCAGCGAGTGCCTAAGATTACTTGATTTTTTTGATAATATTCGCAGTTTTGATGCAATGACCAATATATTTGCCTTCTCACCTGAAAAACGAAATCTAGCTTTACGAACGCTTTATCGCGTAATTTGTGATTATGGAAGATTAGCGCCGAACATTCTTGCCCCGCATATTAGCGCATTTATTGATCATTTCTTAACATACTGCGTTCCCAATGATACAAACATCTTGATTGAATTAGTTTGCACTTACCCAACGGCAGAAACTTTTTTTACTTTTATTAAATTGATAAATCGATCAAAGGATTTTATAGCTCTAGCTGATTTTGACATCATTGATGATGCATTAATGCCAATCCAATTAGGATTAGATGATGTTAACGCAATCGTATTATTTTTAAGGGAAACTCCAGAGATTCATCATCGGATTCGACGAATTCTGGAACAAAAAATCGAACTAAATGAGAAACAGAGTCTTTTCATTTAATTTCAAAGAAACAAACGCTGCTTACTTTAGTTTGTTATAGGTATTGAGAAATAATGCACCAGTATTTAAATTAGGTGAAATGTAGTTTCGAAAATCTTTATTATTACCTAATTTTATTCCAGCTTGTTTCCATAAATCAGTCCATACAATATTGTTTCCTGATAAAATCTGACGATCAATAAGATTAATCAATACATCATTGACTGCCATTGTCCCTATCCCCTTTGTTGCTAAAATATGTGCATCAGGAGCTCTATCAAGCGCTTCATTCATTGCATTGTAGCCGCCACAAGAACCTAAAATAACTAAAACGGCACCTTGCGGTATCTGGCTAATTATTCTATCAGCATGATAGCTATGCCCACGATGAATTATTGCCATTGGTTTATTCACAGACTCCTCAAAAAAAGCATTGATTTCTTCTTCTCCATTATCTTCTTGATCCGGTTTATTTGCATATATTACAATTGTCTTATCATTTTTCTGCGCCTTTACAATCACATAACTGCCATTGTCTTTTAGTGAAAATCCTGGTAATTGTTTGGAAGCATTTAACCAATGTTTATATGAATCATGGCCATCTTTATCATCATAAAAAAACCATCTTTGAATATTTTGATTTTGCTGATTAAATAATTTTGATGTATCAATTGCTTCTAATGGCTGAATTGGATGCATTATTCCCATTTTCTCAAACCATGTTTGTTCTGTAAGTGCTTTTTTTGATGAAATACTTCCAAGTAATCCATAAATTAATTTTGTTGTCGGATTATTTGTTCGATCATATTCGATTTTAATCATTTTTTGCATAAGCATCAGGTTTCTGCTATCTTTTGTGATATCTAAATTTGTCATTACATCTGCTACTGCAACTGATTGACTAATGCCTTCGTTAGAAGAATTTAGCCCCAGAACCAATCGTTCAAGCCAATCAGCTTGATTATCTATAGGTATGACATTTACACACTCATTCATGCGACTGAAACGAGAACATTCTCTAAAGAATATATGTATTCGATTGCCGCCTAATTTAGTTAATAATTCATGGCCATCCATTTTTACATTTTTCATTTTATTTACTAATAAAGTAAATAATTCATTAAATGAACTAGTAAAAATTTCTTCTTCTGAATATACCATCAATGAATATAATTCCTCTGGTGTCATTTTTAGAACGCTTTCAAATCGAACAGCTTTGTTTGGATTCTCATGTAAATCATTAATAATTTTTACAGTCCGAAGACTCCAAGCATTGAGATAAGTATCAATAGATTTCTTTCCAAAATAGCTATTTTTTTCTTGAATATTAATCAGTGTTTTAAACAAAAGCCGTTCATCATTGGCAATTAGTTCTGCATCTGTCAAAGAAAGGTTATCATTTATGAATAATTCAATTAATAGAAGCATTCTTTTTTTTATATCTGTTGTGATCGAAAGTTTCGAAATATTTGTCATGATTTTGCAAATATTAGAATCAACGAATAAAGGTGATGCAGCCATATCATATTGCTTGACAGGATCAGCCAAAACAATTTTTTCTATTAGTTCCTTTGTCCATACTGCATCTATTTTAAAAAATCTAGCAGCATATTTTAATGCTTTATCTGGATTTTCAAGACTTTCTTTTTCCAATAATATTTTTGCCCAAAGCAGATCAATCTTGATTAACTGATCAATATAATAGAAAACCATTATTGGGCGTTTAGATAGTACGCTTTCGATCAGTTTTTTAGCCCAAACTGGATCAATTTGGTTTAATTTATCTGCATTTTGCAGGACAAAATGTGATGTAGTCTTTGAATTACCGATACATTGTTTCTCTACTAGTTCTTTTGCCCAAACAACATCGATTGCAGCCAGCTTATTTGCATAGTTTAATAAAGTTCTAATCTAAATAGATTCTTCATTTTGAATTAATAATTTAATTAAATCAATATTCATATTCGGTTTATTCGCATAATCAATAAGAACAGAAAAAGTTACGTCATTTATGTTTTTCATTAGGGATTCAACGGAAATGTCACTTCCAACTAATTGCGATAATCGTGCGCTGCTTTCCTGCAAATAATTATAGGCATTAGGTACCATATCATAATCAAAAGCTTTTGCAATATGTAATTCAGATAACAATTTTTCCAGCTCAGCCGCATCCTGAATGTGGCCATCATTACCAAAATTTTTCTCTCCTATGTTTTGAAACTTTAATAAATGATTAAATAAAGTATCTGGATTAATTTCCATATGACCATCACCATCTAAATCCGTTACACATTCACTAACAATTTTCTTAATTTGTTCTTTCGTAATCGTTGGAATTCCTTGATCTTTTTTGTCGATTTTATCAAAAATTCGTTGAGATAAAACATCTACCAATATAGGAGCATTATTTGTTATTGCTTGATTATTTAGAACTTTGTAAATTGAAAAATACGGTTGATTATATTCAATCAGCATTGGATTTTTTTCGTTCTTTTCTTTCAAAATCATAAAAGTCTAATAATAATTTACTGTTGTTTAATTCCAGTTTGTTTTCTTTTTCGGCATTTTTCTTTGTTGATTGATCTGCGCTAATTGAAGCGTTTGGCAAGTTTTTTGGAATTCGTGATATATTATTATAGTATTTGTTTGCACTGATTACTGCCGTAACACCGATAATCCCATAAAAAATATTTCTAAATATTGCATTTGACCAATCATCTACTGTGTTTTCCCATTTATTTTTTCTTGTCATTAATCGATAGATGCTTGGGCCGAAAAAGAACTCTTTAAACCATGATCGAGACGGTTGTTCATGATTAAGCCACCTTTGATTTTTTTTCTTTTCTATTATTTTCAGTTCTTTTTTTGCAATTAGTTTATGTTCCATGATTGACACTCCTTTTTTTATTGATACAACTTATATATCGAACTACTTTACAAGAAAATTCATATACTTCTAGTAAACTTCTAGTAAAATAGAAATTTATTTGCGATTTCAAATAAGTCAAAACATACAATTGCCTAAGGTCTGGTCATCAACTTAGAACCAATTTCAATAGAATTTATTATAAATTCCAACAAAATTGAATTTCGAAATGTTTAAAAATTAACAAAAGATGGTATAGTTTATAATAGAAACAGACTTATCTTTTATTTATTTTGGACGATTATGCTTATAGGAGGGAACCTATGAAATTACGATTATGGATTAGGCTCATCATTTTCATTACTTCGATATTGACTCTTTCTACCATTGTTTTTGCGCAAACCTTGATTGAAAGCGGATATTTACGTCAAAAAGACGGAATCCCACTCAACCGGACTTTATCTATGAAGTATCGTATATATAACGCAGTATCCGGTGGAATATTAATGTGGGAATCTTCAGAACTGTTGGTTTTATGTACAGATGGACTGTATTCTGTTCAACTAGGAACTGACGAAAACTCCATTGATTCAACAGTGTTTAGATCTACAACCCAAAATTATTTTCTTGAACAACAAATTGAACGTGAAATTTTGCTTCCTCGAAAGTTGCTAGCGTCTGTAGCGCGATCAGTAATAGCAGAACGGGCAAACAGCGTAGATTGGAGCGGAATTATCAATCGTCCTGAAGTGGTAACTACAGGTATGACAATCAGTCGATCAGAAATAGCCAATTCTGCAGACTTCACTAGAATAGCTCTTACAGCCAATTATGCGATTATTGCTGAAACTGCCAGCGGCTTAGCTAGTAACAAAATTAGTCAATTTTTAAATGACAGCAGTTATCTGACATCTGCGGGACTTATTAATCGAGCGAATACAGCAAACTATGCAACTACAGCCAATTATGCGGATTCAACAAGCTTAGCGATTACTGCAAACATCGCATTAACAGCTAATGCCGTACTTTGGACTGGAGTGAGCGAACGGCCTACGTTAGTATCGCAATTTATAAACGATAGCCAATATTTAACAATGAACGGAATTATCAACACTGCACTCATGGCTTCTACAGCAAATTATTCACTTACTGCTAATTATGCGAACTCAGCTGGTACTGCTACTTTACTCAGCGGAAAAGCTGAAAGCACCTTAGCAGTAGCTACGGCCAATGTAGCCTTAACAGCTAATGCAGTACTATGGACTGGAGTGAGCGAACGGCCTACGTTAGTATCGCAATTTACAAACGATAGCCAATATTTAACGATGAATGGAATTATCAATACTGCACTAATGGCCTCAACTGCAAATTACGCCACTACAGCCGGTTTAGCTGCTTTAGCAACTACAGCTAATTACGCATTGAACGCTGGTTTACTAGGCAACAAAGCAGAGTCAGCGTTGAATGTAGCAACAGCGTTGACTGCAACAACAGCCAATTACGCGAACTCAGCTGGTACAGCTACTTTACTCGGCGGAAAAGCTGAAAGTACCTTAG
>CAYUBI010000027.1:0-22689 GCA_964443005.1 uncultured Candidatus Marinamargulisbacteria bacterium | reverse complement strand
GCAAACGCTTTCAGCAATCCAGCCTAAGCCGCCCAGACGAGTATCAACTGCTGGCAGCTGCAGGAGTGCCTGCCCCGTGTTGGGCAGTTCAACCCTTATTGCCACATGAAAAAGAAGCACACCAAGCTCATTGTGCAACTTATGGACAGGTTGATTCAGCACTTACAGCTACAAACCGCATCGAACGTTGCTGGGAATGTCCTGCGTTTAATCAACCGCCAGTTGACGAAATTGAAGCACTAAAATATTTTTATAATCAACTGATTCTCAGTAATCAACATCATTTTCATCAAAGCAAACTACAACAAGAAAATCTCGAAAAATTAGTCGAAGCTCGCACACAAGAACTGATGAAAGTCCGCAACGATTTTTATAATATCATTGCGCATGATCTGCGCACTCCACTCACTAGTATTATTGGTTTTTTAAGTTTAGTCCTTAATGCTCCTGCTTCTGGACTAAAAAGCAAACATCGTGATTATTTAGAAATTGCTTACAAAGGCAGTTTGGCTCTTCGGGATCTAAGCTCGGATTTAACTAACATCTCAAAAATTGAATCTGGAACTGTACAGCTTCAGTCAACAACATTTAACCTAACAGCATTATTTGACGACATTGTTGCACTATTTCAACCTCAAGCCTTTGCAAAACAAACTCAAATTAATTTAACAACAACAACCCAACGGCTCATTACTGCAGACCAATATAAATTAAGACAAGCTATGATGAATGTGATTGCAAATGCTATTAAATTTACAGAAAATGGCACGATAACAATTACAATTGAACAAACAAACAACGAAACCATCATTATTGTTCAGGATACAGGCTCAGGAATTCCCAAAGACGAAGTTCCTTATATTTTTGATAAGTATCATCAGGTACTTCGGCATAAAAAAACAACTGAAGGTGCTGGCTTGGGATTATTTATTGTCCATAATTTAATTATGCTTCATCACGGCACAATTTCTGTAAATAGTCAGGAATTAAAAGGAACCACTTTTACAATTACGTTGCCTCATTCTATATCAAATGATTAAAATAAGACAAATTCCACAAATAAATAGCCGTACCAGTTTAGTCTTTCTGTTATTTATTGCACTAATGTTAGCCTGGTATCGCTTTAATCATCAGGCATCTTATAGCCAAAACATCTTGGGAATCACCATTACAGTTCGTGTTAGAGCACCTCAAGCTGCAAAAGTTATTCAAACGATTTTCATTGAATTGAATCGAATTGATAAAAACCAATTAACACGATCTGAACAAGCCTTAATTCACCAATTTTTAAGCGGGCTTAACAACAATGACTCACAAATTTTACTTGCCATAAAACGTGGATTTGCAATAGATTGCGTGCGTGCATTAATGGCTAAACAGCCCTATCAGTCAATTGTTATTGAAATGGACAATATTGTTGGCGTTATTGGCAGACGTCCGCTACGATACAAGTTAAAACCTACTGCACTTCAAGTTTGGTTATACAATGCAACAATTGCGACACATCCACATTCAGCCAATAATCCCACACTAATCAGTGTCATTCATGCTGGAGGCATGGCTGCTGCAGGACTTGCAACAAAGGTTCAATTATTACCACTTCTACAAGCACGCGCATTAACGCAGCAATACCATGCGCAGTTAATTGTTATCAAACCTTAAGTTCTATTGTTTTTTAACTGCATTAAACTTGCACGCTTCAAAACATAATCCACATTTAATGCATGTTAGCGTATTAATAGAATGAACGGTTTTAGTTGTTCCTGAAATTGCATTAACTGGACAATGTCGTGCACACAACGTACATCCTGTACATTTTTTGTCATCAATTGAAAACTCAATCAACGCCTTACATACTCCTGCACGACATTTTTTGTCACGAATATGTTCAATGTATTCGTTTTCAAAGTATCGCAATGTCGTTAGTACTGGATTAGGTGCTGTTTTTCCCAACGCGCATAATGACGCTACAGTTATTTTGTCAGCTAAAGCCTTTAAGGCATCAAGGTCAGACATTGCGCCTTTTCCAGCTGTAATGCGCTCCAAAATTTCTAACATTCGCTTAGTTCCAATGCGACAAAAAGTACACTTTCCACACGATTCCTTTTGAATAAATGACAAAAAATATCTGGCCATATCTACCATGCAAGTTGCCTCATCTAAAACAATCATTCCGCCAGAACCCATAATTGCACCAGTTGCTGCTAAGCTTTCAAAATCAACAGGTATATCCAACAAATTAGCAGGCACACATCCACCAGAGGGCCCACCCATTTGAACTGCTTTAAACGGTTTTCCGCTAGAAGTTCCGCCTCCAATATCCTCAATAATTTTCCGTAATGGCATGCCCAATTCAACTTCAACTAAACCGCCTTTGGCAACTTTTCCTGCTAAGGAAAAAACTTTTGTTCCTTTACTTTTTTCAGTGCCTAATTTTGCATATTCCGCAGCTCCACGACGCATAATCCACGGAATACAAGCTAAGGTTTCAACATTATTAATATTAGTCGGCGCACCCCACAACCCTGATACTGCGGGAAATGGCGGCTTAAGTCGCGGCATGCCGCGCTTGCCCTCTATTGACGCAATGAGCGCGGTTTCTTCGCCACACACAAATGCGCCTGCACCTTCTTTAATTTTTATTGTGAAGGAAAACGAACTATCACATACCGAATCCCCCAAAAAACCTTTAGATTCAGCTGCATGAATCGCACACCGCAACCGCTTAATTGCTAAAGGATATTCTGCACGAATATAAACATATCCAATAGACGCACCTATTGCATAACCACTAATAATTAAGCCTTCAAGCACGCGATGCGGATCCCCCTCTAATACTGCACGATCCATAAAAGCCCCTGGATCTCCTTCGTCAGCATTACAAATCACATATTTTTGTTCTGCCTTTGGTTGACGTGCAAAGTCCCATTTTTGACCTGTTAAAAAACCTGCACCTCCGCGTCCGCGTAAGCCAGACTGTTTAATATCTGCAATCACGTGTTCAGGTGTTATGGATAACACTATATTTTTTAAAGCATGATATCCCCCGTTTGCAATATATTCATCAATATTGTCTGGATTAATAATTCCACAGTTTTCCAAAACAATTCGCGTTTGAGATTCATGCACCTGAGGTGTAGCCTTATCTTCATCACCGGTTTTATCTAACGAATCCAAAATAGTCTTAACCTGTTTAACAGTTACATTAGTTAGCAAACGATGGGAATCATTTGGGTAAATCACTTCAACAATAGGTTCCCGATAACAGGTTCCATCACACGAGGTATAATCTAAGCGAACATCAGTTCGTCCATCTAACTCTTTTGCAAATTCATCAAAAACTTGCTGGCCACCTGCTGCAATTCCACAGGTTCCAAGCCCAATTTTAATCAAAATTACTGAAGGTTTTTTAGCCATGCTGTTTAAAAATCATCCGTAGTTTATCAGGAGTTAATTTGCCATAAACAACGTCGTCAATCATCATAACTGGAGCTAATGAACAGCAGCCCAAACACGCAACAGTTTCCAACGAAAACCGCTGATCTGGAGTCGTCTGGCCTGGTTGAATGCCAAGCTCAGCATCAATAACAGCCAAAAGAGTTTCCTCGCCTTTTACATGGCACGCTGTACCTGCACATATTTTAATAACATGTTGACCTTTAGGTTGAAACGTAAATTGTGCATAAAATGTTGCAACACCAAAAAGACGATTTGCGTGAATGTGTGTTTTTTGACACAATTCACTTAAAGGCGTTAAGGGCAAATACCCATATTCTTTTTGAATAGCCTGCAATAACGAAATTGTTGCATCTTCATTTTTGCCATAATCATTAATCGCACGATCAATTATTTCTTGAGAATTTGTTGATTTTATTTTCATACTGGAATAGTGTAACATATGGATTCATCATGGACAATTGTAACTGACCTATCATCAGCATTTCGGACGATAGAGTTTAAGCTAACAGTCTTGTACAAGAGATCATAAGACTGTAGGAGGCGTCAATTTCTAAAAGAAACTGAGCCTAAAGGAAAAAACAGGCAATAATCTGGGAATGATAATCCACACGAATAATGATAAAATAAAAACTGTAAAAGACATCGAAAATCACTTAAAGACTAGCGAGAGGCAGTTTCATGAAATTATATAAATTTTTCGTTCTCATTCTACTTTTTATATTTACGACTCTCGCCTTCCCCTGGGGCTCTGAGCTATGCCAAGGGTGCCGCATTGACTCATCTGCGCTGGCTGGGCCGATTTACACGTGGCCAAATAGCGCAATGTTGCAGCAAATGATTAGTACGAATGGTACGTTTTTATTCCAAGATGATATTAATTTGTATCCGCAATATTCTAATGGCATTAAACTGGAAATTCGTACACAAAACAAGTCGCCATTGCGCCTAGCGTATGACATTAATAATTTCGTTGATTTTTCTGTAGGTTCAGGTGGGGCATTAACCATTAATGCAACAGGTGGTGTAGTCATCAGCCAAAATGGCAATGTGCTTATTAAGAATGGAAACGTTGGCGTTGGGACAGCAGTACCCGTTGTAAAACTAGATGTAAATGGAGAAATTAAACTAGGTTCTTCAGCAATGGAATGTGTTGTAACTATTGCAGGTACGCTTCGGTGGTATGACGGCCATATTTCTGTTTGCACAGGTACACTCTGGCGACAGCTTGATAATCCGCCGCCGCCGCTTATTGGCTCAATAACTCCAGCGTTTGGGCCAGAGGCAACAGTTATTACTATTAATGGAACAGGATTTGCACCTGGATTGCAGGTAAAAATTGGCGATGTCGTCGCAACTAATGTTACGTGCGTATCAACTACGCAAATTATTGCAACTGTTCCAGCAAGTGCTACAAGCGGTGCCAAAGATGTGACAATTACAAATTTCGATACTGGGGCAGCCGTAAAAGCAAATGGATTTACGTATAGTGTATACGCAACCGGAGGCACAATCACCACAAGTGGCGTGTATCGTATTCATACGTTTACAAGCAGTGATACCTTTTCAGTGAACACCGCTGGGAATGTGGAATTTTTGATTGTTGGCGGTGGTGGCGGCGGCTGCGGTGCTTTTTGCGGAGGAGCAGGCGGCGGCGGCATAGTGCATTCTAGTTCTTACCCTCTTTCATCTCAAATATATACGATTATCGTAGGCATTGGTGGTACCGGTGGCCTAGGATGGCAACAAATTGGAAATATGGATGGTGCTAATGGGGGAAATTCCTCTGCGTTTAATATCATTGCAACAGGAGGGGGCGGCGGCGGTGCTTTTTGGGGTGGAGGGTATGGCGGAGATTCTTCAGATGGCGCAAAAGCAGGAGGCAGTGGAGGCGGAGCTGCACACGCACATTTAAACATGACGTGTCAAACGGGTGCGGCTAGTAATCAACAAAACTTTGCAAATACAACAGCTTATGGGAACAGTGGTGGAAGTGCAGGAATATATGCGGCCGGCCCTTACAATGGAGGCGGAGGTGGTGGTGCAGGCAGCGCAGGTGAAACAGGCTCAAGTTCAAATCCTGGCAATGGTGGTGCGGGGCTAGCCTTCGCTATATCTGGATCATCAATTATTTATGCTGGTGGCGGTGGTGGTAGCTCCCAAGGTACGGGGTATGGCATAGGTGGCTTAGGTGGCGGCGGAAATGCTACGGCGACAACTACTGTTGCTCAAGATGGAGGCACTAATCTTGGTGGCGGCGGCGGCGCTGGCGGTTATGATTTCGCAACTTCCGCACGAGTAGGTGGCAACGGCGGCTCAGGCATTGTTATCATTCGCTATCCGATTACGCAGTAAAACTCATTCATTGTACAAGACTATTTTTTGACAACACAATGTTAAAAAGTATATAATCTCATCATATTCAGTCTTTGGAGTTAGTATGACTAGTATTAGTATTGTTAATGCAAAAAAGAATTTAAATACTATTATTGATAGCTTGCATGATTCTCATGAACCATTATTGATTACAGGTAAAAATAATTCTGCGGTATTGGTTTCCGAAAGTGATTGGCGAGCTATTGAAGAAACATTATTCTTAACATCAATCCCAAAGATGAGGGAAGCAATTATTGCTGGAATGAATGAACCGATCGGAAATTGTTCTGCCCAACTAGAATGGTAGATCAATGTATCGAATAGTTTTTTCAAGCCAATCTCAAAAAGATGCCAAAAAAATCAATCAAGCAGGACATCGAAAAAGAGTTGAAAAACTCTTAGACGTTCTTAAAAATGATCCATTTCAAATGCCTCCTCCTTATGAAAAATTGTTGGGTGATTTATCAGGTGCTTATTCAAGAAGAATTAACATTCAACATCGGTTAGTATATCAGGTTTATGTTAAAGAAGGGGTCGTAAAAATAATTAGAATGTGGACGCATTATGATTAGCGCCAAGGGTGCAGCATCGACTCATCTTTATAGGTTTTATATACTGCGAAAAAAGGATTTTTGTGATAACCGCTAATCAGCTTGGACTTAAGCTTTGGTCCCATGATTGTGAAATGCTACAGCTTGCTAAACAACGATATCAGGAAAAACGATATGGCTATATTGAGCTATATATTGTTCCCGGAACTTTTGTTGAATATAGTCAACAATGGAAAATGCTAGATATTCCCTATATTATTCATGCCAGTCATGATGCGCATGGGTTTAATTTAGCTGAGAATTGCCTAGAACAGCAACTGCTTCAATTTTCCGAATCGCAACGATTTGCAGATTTATTGCACGCACCTCTCATTATCCTTCATCCAGGACATGGCAATCTTTCAACAACAAATCTTGAGTCATTTATATTAAAAGTTAATGAGCCCCGTTTGTGCCTTGAAAACATGCCAGCTTTAGCTTTAGATCACAGCTCTCGTTGTCAATTATCTCACCCGCACGAAATGAAAAGCATGTTGGCTTTATTTCCAGTTCTTTTTTGTTTAGATGTTGGCCATGCAATTGCAGCAGCTAATTTTTGGAAAATCAATCTTTTTGACATGATTAGAGAATTTTGTTTACTATGTCCCAGCATCATTCATCTCAGCGATGGATGGAGTCAAGATTTATGTGATGCACACTTGTCTATAGGCGCAGGAGATTATCCATATATGGAAATTATACCACGTGTAACCGGGCCACAAAATCGTTTATTTACACTCGAAACTCCTAAGGAAACGCACAAAAATCTACAGGACTTTTTGCAAGATTGTTCCCAAGTTATTGACTTTTCACGGTAAAGCTATTGTTTAGTGGATACCACAAAAAATAACAACTTCCGGAATGTTGCAAAAGCATAAAAAAACAAATTCTTGCACCCTGATTATAAAAAGTTAAACAGAAATCAAGTAATCCTAAAAATCCTAAAAATCAAGGTTCAGCCTTCATCTTTTTTCAAAATCATTCCTTGACTGGAACATACTGCTACGAAAAACGAATTTTAGGCTCTTCAGAATTTTCTTTATAAATTAGCAGCATTTTGCCAATTGTTTGAATCACATCAGCTTTAGTTAAAGCCTCTAGATCTTTGACCAGTTCTTTAGGCGACGACAATGCATTGCTATTTATTTTGATTTTAACTAATTCATGATCAGACAAAGCTTTAATCAAGTGTTGAACTACATTTGGCGTAATTGTCTCCTTTCCAATATTAATTATTGGATCTAAATGATGGCCAAGTTTTTTAAGATATTGTTTTTGTTTAGTTGTCAGCATTATTATTCATCCTTTTTTGTTAGTTGATTTTGTTCAAGTTGAACAGTAGTAATCGGATAAGGTATCGAAATTCCTTCTTGTTGAAATCGTTTGTGCAAGGCTTTAATAAAGTCGTGCTTTACTTGAGCTTGTTCATCATATTGTCGCACGCGTAATACAACCAGCATATTGATGCTCGAAGCATCAAAGCTCACAAAACGAACAACAGGTACATGCGAGGCGACTCCACCCTCAGACTCTTTCATAATAGCAGTGCCTACGTCAATAGTTACTTGTTGCACATGCTCTAAATCTGCATGATAACTAATGCCAACATAAATTTGCATAGCCAATTCAGATGTTGGAAGCGAATAATTTTTAACAATTGCAGTTGCTAATTTCGTATTAGGAATTATAATAATATTATCCTTTAATTCACGAATCGTTGTTGTTCGCCAATTGATGTCTGTTACAAATCCTTCTTCTCCACTTTCAAGTTTAACATAATGTGTCGGCCGAATTTGACGTGCTACAAGCGTATAAAATCCAGCAAAAAGATTAGCTAGTGTATCCTGAAGAGCCAAAGCTACAGCTAAACCGCCAACGCCTAAGGCTGTAATAATCGGCGTAATAGAAATACCAACAGATTGCAACACAACTAAAGCGCCCAAAACATAAATTGTCAAACGAACAATATTAGACAAAATGGATGGCGAGGATAAAGAACCCAATGCTTTTTGAATATAAGCATTCATAAATGCAACTAAAATATTAGCTAGAACAAAGACTAAAGAACAAATAAAACCAATTAATAACAATTTTTCAAGTGCATTAAAAACACGTTGATTAAAATTAAGATACAACAGAATACTATAAATCCCTCCACCCACACACCACATAAATGGCATACCTTTTAATCCATGCAATAAAATCAAATAGGGTTTGTACCGTGGATCTTGGCTAATTTTTTTTGATTGATTAATCATCATTTCAAAAACAAAACCTATTACAACGCAAACCATTAGCATTAACAGCGGAAAAACATCATGATACTTAATAAATGAAAACATAAAACTAGCTCCTTTTTATAACCTTAGTATAACTGAAGCCTTACAAGAGGTAAATATTCGAAACCTATGGTATAATCAATTAATAATATTTCATCAGAGGTGCATTATTTCAGAAACTACGCTTACATTTACAGATTTAAAGTTGTCGCAAAACATGTTGAATACCCTTCAGAAAAAAGGCTTTGAGGTTCCTAGCCCAATTCAACAAAAAATTATCCCCTTGTTATTACATGAAAAAAAAGACATTATTGGACAAGCGCAAACTGGAACAGGCAAAACTGCTGCATTTGGAATTCCCTTAATTGAAACATTAACGCATCATGATCGGAATACACAGGTTTTGGTTTTAGTTCCGACCCGCGAATTAGCTATTCAAGTTGCAGATGAACTAAATTCCCTCAAAGGGTCTTCTAATCTAATTATTTTTCCGATTTATGGTGGACAATCCATTGACAATCAAATTCGGAATCTTCGCAGAACTGTTGATATTGTTGTTGGCACTCCAGGTCGCACCCTAGACTTAATCAATCGTAAAAAATTACTGCTTCAAGATATTAGCTGTTTTATTCTTGATGAAGCTGATGAAATGCTCAATATGGGCTTTATTGAAGATATTGAAGAAATTATGCGAAGCACCAATCCTGCTAAGCGAATTTTATTATTTTCTGCAACAATGCCAGATGTAATCAAAAAGATAGCACAAAAATATATGCGTGATTCCGTACATATTTCAAGCAGTGCTTCTCAACTAACAACCGGATTAACTGAGCAAATCTATTTTGAAGTACATCCCGGCGACAAGTTCGAGGCTTTATGCCGCATTATCGATTCCGAAACTCAATTTTATTCAATTGTATTTTGTCGAACCAAAATCGATGTTGATGCAATTGCTAGCAAATTAGGGGATCGCGGGTATAGCTCAGAAGCTTTACATGGTGATATTTCACAACCCAATCGTGAAAAAATTTTACGGCAATTTCGTAGCCGAAAAATCTCAATTCTGGTAGCAACAGACGTTGCAGCCCGCGGCATTGATATTTCAGACTTAACACACGTTATTAATTATTCTCTTCCACAAGATCCAGAATCCTACATCCATCGCATTGGTCGAACTGGTCGTGCAGGTAAAAAAGGAACAGCCATTACCTTTATTACCTCATCCGAGTATCGTCAGCTAAGTTATATTAAACAAAAAGCCAATATTGACATTCAACGCAAAAAAATTCCTGACATTAAAGCTGTAATAGCCGTTAAAAAAGCAAAAATCAAACATGATCTGTATCAAATTATTGCAACAAATGAACATCAGGAATATTCCGAATTAGCAAACGAGCTTTCCAGTGAACACGATCCCAAACAAATTATTGCAGCCTTAATCGAAGTAATGTATAAAGACGATTTAAAAGAAAGTCGTTACACGGAAATTCATCAAGAAGCTTCAGTTGATAAAGCAGGCAAAGCTAGATTGTTTGTTGCTTATGGCAAAATTGATCGCATGACACCGCAAAAACTCGTCACATTGCTAGCTAATGAAGGTGGCATTCATGCACATCAAATTCAAGACGTGCAAGTCTATGAAAAATTTTCATTTATTACAGTTCCGTTTCATGAAGCGGAAAAAGTAATTGATGCTTTTAAAAAAGGTGATCGCGATCGCCGCCGTCCCTTGATTTCTCGCGCACGTCCAGCTTCGTCCAGAGGATAAGTTGCAACATTCATAATTAGGAAGTTTATGAATGTCACATAAAGCATATCATGAGTAGTCAAACGAAAACAGCTTCGGTTCCAATTGCAATCACGTGTGGTGGAACAGGTGGGCACATTTATCCAGCACTTTATGTTGCCCAATCTTTACATAAAAAGTATCCCTTACTCTTTATTGGGTCAACTCATCGATTGGAACACGAGCTTGTACCTGCTAAAGGCTATCAATATTTTGGCATTAACTGTTCTCCCCGAAATCCATTTAGAATTATTCATGGCATTATTCAGGCCTTTCGAATTTTAAAGCAGCATCACGTCAAAGTCGTATTTGCAACTGGAGGTTATGTTACAGTTCCAACTGTAATAGCAGCTAAACTAGCTAGATGCCGAATTGTACTACATGAACAAAATGCCTTAGCTGGCAAAACTAACCGTTTACTCGGCTTGTTTGCACATGCCATAGCAGTTAATTATTCCTCGAGCATTGCCTATTTTCCGAGTTCCCGAGTCACCCTAACAGGTAATCCTTTTCAACAATTATACGTACACAGTC
Organism: uncultured Candidatus Marinamargulisbacteria bacterium; assembly: GCA_964443005.1. Classification (GTDB taxonomy): domain Bacteria; phylum Margulisbacteria; class Riflemargulisbacteria; order GWF2-35-9; family CAYUBI01; genus CAYUBI01. Next base: position 11,668 of record CAYUBI010000027.1, on the reverse strand, counting down.
AACCAAAACAATTTACATTGCTAGTCACAGGAGGCAGCCTAGGCGCAAAAGCAATCAATGATGTTCTAATAACACTTCTCCCAAGTTTAATGCAACGATCCATTCGCATCATATGGGCTACAGGAAAAACGCTTTATACGGTTTATTCTCAGGCACTTCAAGCTATGTATCCACAAACCCTAGTCACAAATGAACAAACACGGCTAAACCATGAAAATTTTGAAATTGAACTAGTCCCGTATTTGCATAATATTCAGGAAGTGTTAGCGAAAACGTCAGTAGCAATTACACGAGCAGGTGCAATGACGCTAACCGAACTTTCTGCATATGGCATTCCTGCGATTTTAATTCCTTATCCTTTTGCTACTGGAAATCACCAAGAAAAAAATGCACGAGACTTTGAAAAACGCACAGCAGCTATTTGTATTTCTCAAACAGATTTAACATCACACGAACTTGAGAAAGCACTCTACACCTTTATAGAAAAACCTGATATGCTACATATATATAGTCAGCATATGGCAGAATGTTATCAATCAAATAGTGTAACATTAATCCAAAATCTGATTGAATCCTATCTTACTAAATAAAGGACTTTAGGTTGGATTTACAAAAACGAGATCATGTCTATTTTATTGGTATTGGAGGAACAGGAATGTCCCCAATTGCCTATATCCTCCTTAAAATGGGATACACAGTCAGCGGAAGTGATCTCAAGGAAAATGTATATACTCTTCAACTTAAAAATGAAGGTGCTACAATTTATTATGGGCATCATGAAAGCAATATTCGAATAGCAAAATATGTCGTGATTTCCTCTGCAATACATGACGACAATATTGAATTAATTGCTGCACGAAATGCAGCCAAGTTCATTTTAAAACGCGCAGAAATGCTCAGCTGGATTATGGATCAACATTCTAGGAAAATTGCAGTATCTGGCACTCATGGAAAAACAACAACCAGTGCAATGCTAGCAACTGCCTTTACAATTGCGCTGTTTAAGCCAACCTATATTATTGGCGGCACCATTAGTGCTTATCAAAAGAATTCTGATCTTGGAGACATGCAGTATGCTATTGCAGAAGCTGATGAAAGCGACCGCTCTTTTTTATATTTAAATCCAAGCGTATTAATTATCACAAATATTGAAGAAGATCATATGGATAATTTTAAAGATTTGCGTGAAATTCTAGACGTATTTAAAGCATTTACAAAAAAAGTTCCAGAATCCGGTTGTTTAGTTGTTTGTGGAGATGATTCAAATGCGTTAATGGTTATGAAGAATTATTCCTTTATTACATATGGACTAAATAAAGAAAACCTTATTACTGGCCGCAATATTAAAGAATATCAAGAAGGTTCATCCTATGATTTGGTAATAAAAAATCAAGTAGTTCAATCTGTTCAATTATCTGTTCCAGGATTATATAATATTAAAAATAGTCTGGCAGTGTTTGCTGTTGCACTGTTTTATAATCTACCCTTAGATCTTATTGCTAAAGGACTAGAAACGTTTAAAGGCACGCATCGTCGACTTCAGCGTGTTGGACAATATAAAAACAGCGTTATTTATGATGATTATGCACACCATCCTACTGAAGTAAAAACAACACTGCAAGGTGTACGTCGATCCTGGCCAGATAAAAATATTGTTGTCATTTTTCAACCCCATCGATATAGCCGCCTGAATCATTTAATGAACAATTTTTCACTCAGTTTTGGCGATGCAGATACTGTGATTATTACCGATGTTTTTAGCGCAGGAGAACACCCAATCGAAGGCGCTACAAGCGAACATTTAGTTGCATTGATTCATGCAGCATTTCCAGGAAAAGCCTTGTACTTGCCAAAACCTAGTGATGTTTCGAGCTACTTATTAAAACAAGGTGCAGATAATACATTTTTTCTTACAATGGGTGCTGGCGATATTACCTATTTAGCTAAGGAACTTTTTAATTTATTTAAGGTACATAACTTATGAAAACTACAACAAACTATTTAACTCAAGTTGCAGCAAAACAGTTACTCAACGCTTTTTTGTCTGGACAAGACATGCAAGTTTTGCTTGGTTCATTAAAAGAGCTTCTTCAAAAGTCTTCAGAATCAGGCTCAACTCAGGATTTTATGAATCCTGAATTTCAACCAGAGCATATCAGTTTATGTGTAAACTTGCTGCAACAATGTCCGGCCCACGAACAAATCGAAGCATATTTTCGAGCCATTATTGATAGTCATGAAACCCACGATGTTTTTCCTTTATCAACAATCCAATTAAATTTGGGTTGTGGACACCCATTATTACCGGGATATGTTAATGTTGATAAATATGGTGAACCCGATATTCTATATGATCTTGAAAAATTTCCTTGGCCCTGGTCAACTAATTCTGTTTCTGAAATTTTACTCAGTCATATTCTTGAATGCCTTGGACAAAACACAGCAACATTCAAAAATATTATGCAAGAAATATATCGAATTTGCATAAATAACGCAAAAATTAGCATTAAAGTCTCGCATCCTAACCATGATTGTTTTAGTCATAATCCGCTAAATATTCGCATCATTACACCCGAATTGCTTTCATTATTATCAAAGAAAAATTGTGATTATTGGAAAACAATGGGTACATCAACTTCACCACTAGCACATTATTGGAATGTTGATTTTGATGTTATTAACACTATCATGCAGTATGATGAACCGTGGAAAAGCAAAATAGAACAAAATCAAATTTCTAAACAAGACCTTGAATTTGCGCTTAAACATTATCGAAATATTGTTTATCAAATCGATTTCGAGTTAGTTGTAAAAAAATAATAGAAAATTCAAAAATTACACAAAGCTTTCAACGTAATCGATTATGCTCAAACCATATTCACTAAATTTCGCAGTTTTTACTCCACTTTTCTAAAGTAATTCCCTTCAAATGATTCAGCGTCAGCGTGGAAACCTCTTTCCACATGGCATAAGTTTGACATGTTTTCGTTTTATCACATTTCCTAATTTGTCCAACACACTCAATATGCATTAACGAACTTTCTAAAACCATAAAAATCTGAGCCATATTAATATTTTGAGGATGAAGCGCTAAAGTATATCCACCCTTAATTCCGCGTGATATAGCAATTAATCCTGTTGGTTTTAGTGAACGAACAATTTTTTCAAGATACTTTACAGAAATTTTCTGACTTGTTGCTACGTCTTTTATTTGCACTAAGCCTTGGCCATATTTATGTGCTAAAAATACTAGAAAACGAACAGCATAACGAGTTTGCGTATTAAATCGCATCAATAACCAACCTTTTTTGTATAGTTTTCGTGAAATGATACCAAAAACACGATAGACTTGTCAAATCACTGAACATCCATCTAGCTGATGCGAAAAATGCTTTTTCCTCATTGCATTAAATGTTGCTTGCGCTAAGGGTTTACAGGTCCCACAGGCTGTTGAAATCTTAGTTCGCTCCTGAAGTTCTTCAAAAGATGTTGCTCCTTCAAGAACTGCTTCTTCAATATCATGATCTGTAACATTCAAACACTGACAAATAATTGTACTTGATTGAATATCAAGCTTTTCTGTTTGCCCTGTTCGTTTGTAATAATCATTAATAGCTTCACGCAACGCTTTGTCCCCTAATACGCTGCAATGAATTTTATGATCTGGAAGACCGCCCAACTCCTTCATAATATCTTGGCTACTAATTTTCCGTGCCTCAGCCAACGTCATTCCGCCATTTCGAGTAATCATTTCTGACAACATAGATGTTGAGCCAATTGCACTAGCACAACCATACGTTTTCCACTTTGCCTCAATAATTCGCTCAGTTTTGGGGTCTACTTTAATGACCATCATCATCATATCCCCACATTTAGGATTGCCAACATATCCTTTGCCATCTTCCTGATAAGTTGCCTCATTTTCTAGTACATTTCGGGGATGTTGAAAATGATCTTTCACAGTTTCTGTATAAACCCAATTTTCTAAATTACGCACGGTATTACTCCCTACAATTTTCACGGCTCATGCAACCAATAGTCGCCATTATAGCGCATTTCAATTAAACCTCAATCACAAGTTTCTTTTTCTTTTTTTTTGCAGCAGTCCATAATGTGTCAAGTTCTGCACAGGAAGCATCTTCAACCTTTTTATTTATAGTGCGAAGTTGATCTTCAATATACTCAAATCTTTGCATAAATTTTTGCGTGCTAAACTGTAAAGCTTGTTCAGGATCAACTTCTAATTTGCGCGCTACATTAACAATTGAAAACAATAAATCCCCGATTTCCTCAACTAGTTTTTCATGATTTTGCGATTGCTCTGCTTCTTTTACTTCATTAATCTCTTCCATCACTTTATCCCATGCACCTGAAATATGATTCCAATCAAATCCACTTCGGCTAGCTCGACGTTGAATTTTTTCTGCTCGAAGCAATGCAGGAAGCTGTTTGGGGATTCCTTTTAAAAGAGAATTACTAACAGAGCCATCATGACCTTTTTCTTGTTTTTTAATTGCATCCCAGCTTTTCCAGATGTCATCAAGAGAGTCAATTTCAACACCTTTAAACACATGGGGATGTCGACGAATCATTTTCTGCATAATAGTTTCAATAACATCAGTCAGCGTAAACTCCTTTTGTTCCTCTGCAATTGTCGAATGCATCACAACATGCAACAATAAATCGCCTAATTCTTCTTGTATTTTTTCAGCATTATTTTCATCAATAGCTTCAACAAGCTCATAAGTTTCTTCAATTAAATAATGCGTTAAACTTTGATGGGTTTGCTCGCGATCCCATGGACATCCTTGGGGTGCACGTAACTGCTTAATAATAGTTTCAAATTGTTGCATGGTTGCTGGTTTCGTTATCATCCTAGGTTTTCTCCATGTGCAGGAAACGCCCTACGTTTTTGGGTTTCTTTATAAATGGATGGATTAAAAAACCCACTATTAATCTCAATTTGTGATGAATTTCTCCAATCAATCAACCATGCTTTAAATAATTCCTGTGATCGCTTTTTTATTAAAAATTCCTTTAGTTTTGGTACAACAACTTCAAGTTTCGTTTCTGGATAATCCTCTTTATGTGATACAAAATATGCCTTTATTTGTTCATAAGTCACTGTTTCTTTATCCAAAAAATATAGCGACAACGCTTGAATTAAAATATCTCGAACAATTCCATTACGCAACTCTTCCTTTGTAATATGTTCTTTTTCCATTGCATCTAAAAAAGCTTGCTCAGTAGGGAAATTTTTCTTAATCGTACTCAGTCTTTTTTTTATTTCATTTTCAGGAGCAGCCAAGCTTAATCGACGAGCTCCTTGTTCAACCAAAATTCCGCCAACTAATTCGTCTAAAATAGAAAGCTTTAATTTACTCAAATTTGCTGCTGTCATTTTTGGCGGAATGATCGTAATTGAAGATGATGGATCATTAATATAATGATTCAATTCACTTTGTTGCGCTTCAACTATTGCAACATTAAAAGCTCTGTTATACGTGGATTCACGAATAATGCTACCATTTACAATTGCAATCCATTGGGTTTCATTTAATCCTGTTTGGTTACGATTTTCTTTAATAGACTGCTGTTGAAAAGAAAAAGAAAAACTTGATGCACTAAAGATCCAAAAGAATAAACATAAAATTATTGGAAACCGATAAAATTTAATCATTACAATGATCAATTATACTTCATTTTGTATAAAACGACGACAATAAAAAGGCAAAAAAGACTATACCTGTTAACGATGCTTGCCCCCTTCAAAAAAGAAGGGGTGCAAGGAAAAATCCAAGAATACTATCGTTTCATACTAACTAAGGTATTTAACAATTCATCTCCAGTTGTAATCATTTTAGAATTAGCCTGAAATCCACGTTCATAAATAATCATATTTGCGAATTCTTGGGCAACGTCTACATTAGACATTTCTAAAGTGCCTGCTGATAGCGCGCCACGACCACCGGTATTTGGCTGACCTACTTGAGGTTCACCAGAGTTGTTAGAAGATACAAACATGGTATCTGCTACTTTAATTAAACCACCTGGGTTATTAAATGCAGCAACTGCTATTTGGCCAATCTTTTGATTTAAACCATTGGTATATATTCCCAAAACTTCGCCACTTGCATCAATACTAAAGGTTGACAAGGAACCATTTGCATAACCATCTTGTTCCACATGAACCATGGTTGATTGATCTGCATATTGCGTGATATTTGAAAAATCAGGAGTGACAGTCAAACTATTCGAGCCACCAGATGCAGCTACTGCAATAGTTCCGCTAGTTGCACCAGATTGCAGTTTACCATTACTATCAAAAGTTAAAGTTCCTGCTCCAGATACGCCAACTCCACTAGCAGCCCAATCCCAATTATTATCAGATGTTCGCGTTAATGTTAAAGAAACATTATGCGCATTACCTAAGGAATCAAATACTTGGGTAGAAACAACATGTTGTGTTGGATCAACTGTATTAATAACAATTGAACCCGTTTTAAATCCACTACTAGATGCCATGATTGTAACACCTGGCAATCCATCAAGTGTATTATCGCCTGACGCAAACCCTACAGCTGAATAATGCGTGCCGCCACCATCAGCTTCTTGGAATTGATCTGTCACATATGCTGCAGACGAATGTTTTCCGCCAAAGGCCGCTACACCCTCAGTTCCCCAATCTCCAGTTGTTGCAAACAATTTGTCTGCTATACCACTTGCTCCACCAAAATCATCAACCTTAACAGCTCCGGAAGTATCGCTGGTTTTATGTGCTACAAATATCTGACCACTCTTGTCTAAGCCCATAAATACATTAATGGGTACGCCAGTTGCCCAAGCATTAAAATCATCAATCATACCTGATACAGTGGTTGCACCCGTCAGTCCGCGGGTATTAGCATTATAATCATACGTGTTAGTACCCAGTGTCACACGCAAATCTCGGCTAAGATTCATTCCACCTGCTGTATACGTTGCAAGTGTATCTGTAGCTGCAATTCCGGTCTTAATGCCTGTTGTTTCTGCATGAGATGCCCATGCACCATAAAGATTACCACCAAAAATTTTTGCAGCAATACCTGTAACACTATAATCCGTATCTTCAACAGAAACCGTTGCACTTTCGCCAGCTACTGTTCGCGTTAATTTAACATTATTTGCAGAAAGCTCAGCTGTAACTCCTTTAATTTGCGAATTGATCGCAGAAATCAAATCATTAACTGTAGTATTTAAGCCACTTGTTAAATTAAGCCGATTAGCTGATCCGTCAATATTCACCCTGAAATTTGATAAATCTGCAACTGTAATACCTAACGATGATAACGTTTCAGTTCCATTTAGCGCACCATTAGAACCAATATGCGTTTCTGCATAAATTGAAATCAAATGAGAACCAACCATATCTGTAATAGGTAAGGATCCATCACCTGCTGTAGCTTGATCTGCAGAAGCAGTTGTATCTCCAGTATATTTCCCATATACACGTTCTACATTTGCAGAATTTCCTTCTGCTAAAATAGGAGCACCCAGTTGATTTGATCGTGAATCCAAGTTGTGTGCGTATTGAATTTCAGTTGTTGCATTTGCATTGATTGTTTGTCCAATTGGAATGGTCATATTGCCCAAGCTAGCATTTTTATCAATAACGCCTGTAGAGTCTGCTTGCCAACCTTGTACTGCACGGCCATCACTGGAGACTAAGGTTCCTTTTGAATCAAAGGAAAAAGCCCCAGCCCGAGTATAGCTTTGGCTGCTTCCATCACTTAAAACAAAAAATCCATTTCCTTGAATCGCCAAGTCACTCATATTGCCTGTTGATTGCAAATTTCCTTGTTGATGCGAAACTTCAATTGCTGAAGTCGCTATACCCAAACCAACTTGAATTGGATTGGTTCCGCCCATTCCATCAGCTTGTGGCGATGATGCACCTCGAATAGTCTGAGATAACAATTCTGCAAACTGAATACGTGACGTTTTAAAACCAACAGTGTTAACGTTAGCAATGTTGTTTCCCACAACGTCCAAAGCCATTTGTTGATTTCGTAGTCCAGATAAACCGGAGAACATAGATCTTAACATATAAATACCCCCATTTGTTTTTGCTTAAATAAACTCTCCTACATGAGGGCCAAGTTTATTTTTAATTAAATTTTTTCAGATTACCCTAAAATAGCACTGTCTATATTTGTAATCACTTGATCTTTCATTGACGGTCGATCCATTGCTGTTATAACCGTTTTATTTTTAACACTTACGATTAATGCCAAATCGTCTACCATTACAAGTGACTCGCGCGATCCTTTTTGCTGAGCTTTTGCAACAGCTTGATTAATGCGATTAATTTCTTCCGGTTTTATATCAATATTGCGTTTAAACAAGCGCTGAATTGCATGACTGGAAAACTTAACACCATCATCTTGCGTTACATCTGTTAGCTTTTTTTCGAATTCTGTTTTAAACGCTGTTTCTGCAGCTTTATCCGGTGCAGCAGCAACATGTCCAATTTGGTCAGACTGAATACGACGAATATCTTGCATAAATCGAGCTTGATCAACCATGACACCTACCACCTCCTTTTATTGCGTTGTTGTTGTTGCAGTTGATGCATATAAATTAACTTGTTTCACTTGCTCTAATGGCGCATCAAAAGTTGCTCCATTTGCAAAAATTGACAAGGAATAGGCCCCATCCGCAAATTTAACAGAAGTAACAACCCCTTCAGTTGTGCTTCCATCTGTTGGATTAGTATGAATCACATTTCGTCCTAATAAGGCATAGGATTGAACTCCTGAAAAACTTTCTTCCAAATTCGTCATGCCTTCTAATGAACTAAATTGCGCTAATTGCGCAATAAAATCTGTTGAGCTGGCTGGACTCATTGGGTCCTGATACTTCATTTGTGTTGTTAACAGCTTAAGAAAATCATCTTTCCCTAAGGTATTTGTTGTATTTCGTTTTTGACCTACTACGGAATTGAACGAATTACTAGCTACCTTGTTAGGATCAACAGCTAACGTAACATCTGCCATAAACTCACCTCCTTTATGATATTATGCAAAAAATACTCCTTGTTCCAAACTATTGGCCTCAGTTATTGCTTTCATCGATTGACTATTTTGTGGTGATGATTGATGAAATGCATTGTTATGGTTTTGTCCTGCCATATTTTGCTCAAAAGCCATCTGTGCCTGACTGTCAGATCTTACAGTAATGGAAATATCTGAAAGAACAATGCCTTGATTCTGTTCTAAAGATTGACGAAAAGCATTTAAATTAGTTTCCAATATTTCCTTAACTGCTGAATTGCTCACTTCCAATTTCGCAGTCATCACTGCATGTTCAGCTTCAATAGGTTGCGTAATCTGAGTTACTTTGATTTTTACTTCTCCCAAATTTTCAGGAAACAATTTAATAGATATTTCGGTTCCTTTTTCTATTGTTCGCAGTTTTGCATTGGAAACAATTTGATTAAAAATGTTTTCTTGTTGTTGCAGGGCTTGTGTTCTATCAGCTGCAGAAGTAGACGCTAGCTCTAATTTAGCAAGTGTTTGCGTCTGAGCATTTTCCTGTTTTCCTGACAAACTCCCTATTTCAACTTTTTCCAAAAATTTTTCAAACGAATTTTGAGAGCCTTTATCTAAAGAAGCAGCAAGTTCTGCAGCAGATACTTTGACACTTTTCATATCCTTAAGATCTCTTAAGGGCTTAACCTCTCCATCAATTGTTTCCTGAATCACAGATTTTTGTTCAGTTGATTCATTTATCAGACGTGTACGTAAAACATCTAACGGATTATTTAAAATACTTGCTACTTTCGGGGCAATATCTCCTGCTAATTGTTCTCGATTATCCTTAGTGGTTAAAGCCTCAAGTTTCGCATTAAATGTAGCTAGAATATCCTCAAGTTTTGTAGCAGCGACTTTATCCATACTCTTGTGTGCTTGTAGTTGTGTTACAGCCTCATTTAAAGTCTGAACAGCTTGCTCTAGCGCATTAACAGACAATTCATCAGAACTTTCTCCAGAAAAAGAGCTCAATTTCGCAGTTGCGTTAGCTAAATCAATAGTAGTTGCGGAACTTGTTTCAAGTGGGTGTAACAAGGTAAGTAGCTTATCTTTTCCTGCAACTTCTCGATTTTCCTGATCATTAACTGCAACGACTGATTGCTTTGGGTCGTCAGGACTAGTCGCAATTGATTGAATCATTGCCTCCAATTGTAGCTGTTGCTTTTCTTCGGATTGAACCTGTGAAAGTTCAAGTTTTGTTACCATCATTTGCAATAATGCAGCCATATCCGGATCTGTTTGCTCTGTTTTCTTAATGAGTGTTGCCAAACGCTTAAGCTCAACTGGTTTTATTTCATGCGGAGATGCAGATAACGAAGATAAAAACGTTTGATCATCAACAGATAATTGAGCAGATTTTACTTTTGTTTGTAACCAAGCACTTAGTTTTTGAACTGTATCACTCATAATATTCGCGACACTTTCTATTTCGCCTTTTTTCAAAGCTTTCTCTGCTTTTGTTTCTAATGTCACAATCCCTGTTTGAGTTGTTGTTTTAGCTACTTGTGAAGCAAAACGAGCATTCAATTTTATCTGAAATGAAGAACGTGCAGCTTTGCTATGCAGCGCAGATGTCTGACGAGAACCGCTCTTTGCTTTAAGGCTTTGAACTTCAGCACTAAAAAATTCTGTTGCTGTTGTCATAATTTCACCCCCTTTATTTTATAAGGTCTATAAGAATACACTAGATTTGTTATAGCAATAAAAAAATGGATGTCAAGATAGTTGTTGGGTGTTGTGTTTTTCTTGTTAATTTTTTTGATTTCCACTAGAATGTATACTTAAGGTGGCAACTTAGTGATAAAATTACTTATTAGCATTCAAACATTTTTAGAAATCATTGAAAGTGGATAACGGACCTCTCCCCCGGCTTCCTCTCCTGTTAGGAGAAGGGGAGAACTATCGTAAATTAACAGCTTTCGGAGGCTCATTAATGAAACTATACAAGTCACTGCTTATCGTTCTACTTTTCCTTTTCACTACACTAGCCTTCCCTTGGGGCTCTGAGCTGTGCCAAGGGTGTCGTCTGGACTCGTCCGCACTGGCTGGGCCCATTTACACATTCCCAAATAGTGCAATGTTCCAGCAAATGATCTCAACGAATGGGACGTTTCTGTTTCAGGATGCAATTGACCGGCTTCCAGCATATTCCAATGGCATCAAACTAGAAATTCGCACCCAAAGCAAATCGCCCCTTCGACTAGCATATGACCTCGCCAATTACGTTGATTTCAGCGTTGGTTCCAGTGGTGGGCTGACCATTAATGCAACAGGCGGTATGGTGATTAGCTCGAACGGAAATGTTGTTATTTCGAACGGCAATGTTGGTATTGGGACAACGAATCCGGTGAATAAGTTGGAAGTAAATGGTAATGTGGGCATTCTTAGTTCAAATCAATTAAAGTTTAGTTCAGACCTTGCTAACCCTCCTTATATAAAAGCTATATGGAACGATAATAATTATACAGGTTTGGAATTTCATACTTTTGTAGCTGGCGTAGATACGACAGCATTAACACTTGATAAAGCTAATGGTAATGTTGGGATAGGAACTGTGTCACCAGTAGTAGCCTTGGATGTTAACGGCGGAATTAAAA
>CAYUBI010000026.1:0-22869 GCA_964443005.1 uncultured Candidatus Marinamargulisbacteria bacterium | reverse complement strand
GTGGGACAATTTTTAGATTTAGCGCATCAAGTTTTTAATGGAACAATGATCGATGCAGCTACTGCTTATGAACTAATACAAACACCTTCAAATCAAATAATGGATCTGTTATATGCAGCACACTGGATTTGCCAGCAAACCCATGGACAACATATTGATTTATGTTCAATTATTAATGCCAAATCAGGTCAATGTAGCGAGGATTGCTCGTTTTGTGCACAATCTTCATTTTATCAAACGAATATTAATCCCTATCCCTTATTGAGTCAGCAACAAATTTTTAATCAAGCAGCTAAATTATACGAAGCTGGTGCGCAACATGTGGGAATTGTTACCTCAGGCAAAAGCATTTATCTTCGTGAATTTGATTTAATTTTAGACACAATTCAAAAAATAAAAAACAATTATCCTGAAAAAACAATTGATGCATCATTAGGTATCCTGAAAAAAAATCAAGCAATTGCATTAAAATATGCTGGGCTGGATATCTATCATCATAATCTTGAAACTGCCGAATCCTTTTTTCCTAATGTATGCACTACCCATACTTATGCTGAACGTCTAAATACAATCCATTATGCTCAGGAAGCTGGTTTAGATACGTGTGTGGGTGTTATTTTAGGCATTGGCGAATCAATAGATCAACGCATTGAAGTAGCATATCAAATTCAAAAACTTAATACGGGTGGGCTGCCCATTAATTTTCTTCATCCAGTTTTAGGAACAAAAACAGGAACATTAACACCTATTACTGCATTAGATGCATTAAAAACAATTGCAGTATATCGGTTTATTTTTCCGCGAAAAACGTTACGTATTGCAGGTGGACGACTGACTTCCTTAGGCGAGCTTCAAACACTCATGTATTTTGCAGGAGCAAATGCGATTATTACTGGTGATTATTTAACAACTACTGGAAAATTAATGGTTGAAGACATTCAAATGATTCATAATTTAGGATTAGACATCGAAAAAAATCAACCTTAATCTACAATTAACCGTTGATTTTTACGGTGATTCTTTTTCTTTATCTTTTTGCTTTTGTTTTTGTGGTGAAATTAACGGTGGCAAAAAGCCATTTTCTACCATGTCTTTAGCACGATCAACAATATATTGTTGAGCCTTGTTAATATCTGATGCTGAATTTCTTAGCTTTCCAGCCATAATTCCTTGCTCAACTAAAGCCCTAACTTGCTTGGGCAGTGAATCTTTCATCCGAAGAATATTGTCTTCAGATTCTCGTGAAAATGCAGTAGCCAAGACATCTGTCGGAATATCACCAAACAATTTTCCAAATTCCTCTTCACCATATTTAAATAAATCTTCGAACAAAATAACAATTTGTCGGAAATCATAAGCTTTTTCAGGAAATTTATCTTCAATAGCTGTAGTTAGCTTTATTTTATCTTCTACTTTTAGGTTTTCCATAATCTTGGCTAAAACAAGCCTCCCACCAAATTGTTCTTGAATTAATTTGGGGAAATTCTTTAAAAATGAATCAATATCTTCAGTGGATAATTGAATCATCGATAACATTTCATACATGATTTGTGTTTGAATTTCCAAAGGAAATTCTGCAATCAATTTTTCAGCTAACGATGTATCTATTGAGGAAATAACAAAACATGCATATTTAATATTTTCAACATTTTTTGCAATCATTTGACGCAAAACAGAACATGCTTGAAAAACAGTTGATTCAGAAATATAGCTGAGTGCTTGCAATGAATTGCCTGGCACTGCTACAGTTGCAGATTGAAGCGTAGCCTGATCAGAAACAACAGCGATTGATGCAGGGATGACAGGTTCTGCCATTATATTTTTATAAATCCTTCTTGCGCAAGGTATTGTGCAAATTTATTGATTTGTTGACGCGCAGACTCAATTTCTAGTTTTGTTGCAGATCGACTTTTGGCTTCAAGCCATTGAACCACCATTGCTTTAACTCCTTTAGATAAGGATTCTAGCACTTTATCCTGAAGTTGTTTATCAACATGAACTAAAGCTGTAGCAACCACTTGCGAATCTAGCTCGCCAAATACACGTTGAAGAACTTCTTCATCATGTTGCAAAAGATCCTCAAATAAAATAACCAAACTTTGAAAATCTGCTGCTTTAGTTGGAAACTGTGTTTTAAACATCTCTACAATTTTTTTCTTAGTATAACCATCTAGTTTAGCTAGTAATTGCTGCAATTTATATTTACCACCAAAAATGTGATCAATGTTTAATTGAATATCCTGTTCTAATTTTTTTATTTGATCTTCAGGAACATATTGCATTTCAAGTAAATGTGTGACAATTTCTGCTTGAATTTTTAACGGATATTCAACTAAAATCGAGGCAGCTAATTTAAATTGCAAACAAGAGAGTACAGCAGCAACTGTCTTAGGGGTTGCTTGATTTAATGCAATTTTGAGTTGTAATAAAAATTTCAATTTAAAAACATTTTCATCAGTAATAAACGTAAAATATCTAGCTCCATTTCCTAAAATTTTTCGTTCATTGAGTCGTTGACGTTCCTCGTCTGTAAGTTCAACTTTTGCAGCGTCCTCTGCTAAAGCTTCGGTACTAACTGTTTTGCCTGCTGCATCTTTTTGTTCTTCACTAGGAGCTCCAGCTTTTATTTGTTTTTTCTTTCGTAACAAAAAGAAAATTATCATTGCAGCCAGAGCTAATACAACAAATATTGCACTAGCTGATAACGAAAGAACTAGAAAGTTTTTGCCTTTTTTTGCACGAGCTGCCTCTGCAGCAGCAGCTTCTCCTGTAATTTTCTTACCATCTGCTGTAATTTTTGCAAAAGGTTCTTTAAGAATTCGCACAGTATCGCCACGTGTTTCAACAAGATTTAAATACTGAGCTGAAAAATCTTTTACCCGTCGAATTTCATTGACTTTAAGTGTTGAATCTACAACTAAGGTTAAATCAATTTTTGCAATTTTTGCATTAACTTCTGTAACTGTGTAATTGTGGACGCCACCTTCCCCTGTATCTTGCATAAATTTTAAAGATGGAATGCCAGGAACAATATTGCGATTAAATCGATCTTCCCCACCAGCAATTGCTTTTTCGTCAAATTCGACTTTCCATCCAACATCACTGGCTGCTAGTTCTATAAAGACTAATACGCGATCTTTGCCCATTAAGCGATCAATAGCATCCTGCAGTTTAGCTTCTAAATTTTTTTGAAGGACCAAGGCATCCTGAGCCATTGCTGTAGGCAGCCATAAGCTAAATACCAAGAAACAAATGACGAATACATAATTTTTCTTAATCATAAACCCTCGTTAATATATTCAAAAAAGATGGCCTTATAATCAAGTATACCGGCTACATAGAAATTTCTCAATCGCCCTTTCAAAATTCTTTTGCAACTGTGACTCAATTTTGATTCGAAAACGAAGTTTTTTACTATTTTAAACGTATTTCTACTTTGAATAGATTATTTTCTCGGTCATCGAAGAATTCCATGTTAGGGTAAGCTTTTAACGCTCTTCTAACGCCACTATCAATGCCTTTATATGGCAAAAGTTTAGTTGCAAATGATGCCAATATTGGATTTCGTATGTTCGAATTGCCAGTTTTGATGTTTTGCACTGTTAAATTATTAGGCAAATGACCTGGGCTTATTATTTCAATACGATTTTCAAAAAAACAAACCCTAATAGGGGCAGAAATAAAATAATCTCTATGAATTAGAGCATTTGCAATAACTTCTTCAAATACAATTTTCGGAACAATTAAATCACCTATTGAGTTAACTGTTTTATCAGCTTGTACATGGCGACTGTTTGCAGAAAGAAAAGAGATTGTTTGCTGAAACATATCAGAAACTTTTCCAGTAATATCTCTGCTATCAATGTAATCCTCCGAACTAATATCGTTTCCAGGATAGGCTACAGCTTTGACGATAAATGCTGGAAGTCGAAACTGAATATGTTTGCCAAAAAGTAATGCCCCAGCGATATTCAAATTCGACGCTTTAGAAAGATTCATGTTTTCAAGTAAAACCGGCAATGAATCGTTCTGATCATCTATGTTTTCTCCATACTCTCTTAAGAAAAAATCATTGAAGAATTGTGCATCTATATCAGCAACAGTTAAACCATTTGCAGGAATTTCATCACCATGAATAAGGCCGGCTGACTGAAACATTCTCTGTATTTCTTCACGACTAGTTACTTTCCTTGTTAAATGTTTCTTTGAATTGATGCTTGCTATCTTCTTGACGGCTTAGTATTTCTATTAGTTCTGTGGTTTCCATATTCCGTAAATCTCCTTTCTTTTATTAAATGCATCCTGTCCCCCCTCCATTATATCTACAATTTCTTTTTGTAGAACGGGAGAATCTATACTTCCGCATTGAGTAGTTGATTTTAACTCCTTAATCAATTTAATAACATCTTCATAAATGGTCTGGTTATCCAGGTCATCCTCGGGTTGATCAACAATAACCACATCATTTTCATGTTGATTAAGGACAAAAAGAATTAACGCAGATGCTCTTTGTCCAAGAGAATGATGCTGAAGCTCTTTACCACGATATTTAATAGTAAACTTGTTGGGTACCTGGAAAAGCAAAAATGATTGAAGATTCTCAACAAAATATTTTTTAAAAATTCCCGAGGATGGTACGGTTTTCTCTATTGATGTTTCAATGGCTCGATAAAGCGCTCCAAAATCAGAATAATCACTAATTAAGTTTACAAATGTGTTCTCTCTTATGCCACTGCCTCGAAAAATATTTTTCATATAGGACAAATATGCGGTTTTGTCCCCCTTAAATTCAGCTTCAATTACAAGTGAAGAATGGCGACTGTTAATACGTTCTAACAATTTATTTGTTGCCTGAAACTCTTGTTGCCAAAGATCATTTAGTTTTGATAAAGCAGTAAAAAGATCATCTTTGAGTGTTTTACTTGTTGCCTTTTGCTTTTCAAGTGCTTCTAACATTTTTTGTGCTATTTCTATTTTGCTTTTCAGTTGCGGGAACTCTTCCAAATTGAGGGTCAGAATTCCTCGCTCTTTTAGTTCAGCGTCTATTTTTCTGCGTGTTTCAGCAAATTCTTCAACAAATTCAGCCTTTTTTCTTAAAAATTCATCACATTTGACTTTTAGCTGTTTTTGAGTATTTTCGAGCAATTGATTTTCTGCTTTATACTTATCGAGTAATTTTATCAAAGTGGCATACTCAAGGAAAAAACCAGTAAAGAAATCTTGATTTTGATTTGATTTATATGTGGCATGGTTTCTTATGGTGTCCTCATATTCGCTGATAAAAGTTTTATAACCCTCGATAAACCCAGTTATATCATTGAGAATCAGCTTTAGTCTTCGTTCATCGCTATTAAAATCTAATTGTTTTTGAAATTTATCTCCAACACCGTATTCGTTAAATTTTTTCAGATTGAATTCAGCATCTTGCTTTTTCAATGTGTACTCATTAATTTGTTCATCAATATTTGATATCCTCAAAAATCGCGCTATTGCTTCTGACAAAATCTGCTTTTGATCCTCAATTTTTTTTCTAATTTCATTCAACTTGTCACCAACCAATTTTTCAACCAAATCTTTTTCAAACCCTTCCCCACTACTGGAAAGATCTTTTTGCCCAAAATAAATAGGATTGCGGATAATTGTTTCTTTGATCGAAATGCCTGGCTGCAATTTGCCGTCTACGTAGACATCCGGTGGATCATTTAATATCCGTTTAATCTGATATGTTTGCCCGTAGATATCAACTGCCGAAATAATCACTTTCCCCCTACTACCGAATGTGTGAAAGATAAGATCTCTTTTATACTTTATATCTGTAGCTTGTTCGCCAAATGGTATATCAAGAACGTACCTAATCGCTTCTAAAATAGAGGATTTCCCGCTTCCACGAATGCCAATAAATGTATTTAACTCTGGAGAAAAGGTTATCGTTTTCCCATCAAGAGTGCCCCCTTCAAATACTATGTCCTTAATACGTGAATGTTTATATCGTTCGGGCTCATTGCTGCGAACACGATCTACGTAATCTTTTAATGAATATTTTATGGCCTCGAAAGAAAAGGCTCCGATTTTTACCCACGTTTGCCTGCCATTGCCAATGTCAGGAATCGATTTACAGTCAGACCCCTCAAGTTCTACTGGATACCAATCACCAAGCCATTGTTTTACTTTCATTTTTTCATCATGGGTCCGCACCTTTTAAAACCCCAATGCGTGTTCTCTTGTGGCATCATAACGGGTTTCCGTCCAGTCTGAAAGCTTTCCACCAGCCATTTCGTACCATAACCCTTTACTATCTTCAACATGAGCAAATATGATAAAATAATCACGTCCAATTTTTTCTATTTCTTCAATTACCTGAAGAATGTTTTTATCACTTCTACCATTATTGTTTGGGTATTGTTGAGAAGTTTTGCCAGAGAACATCGAGCCATAATTAAAAATAGTCGCTTGTTCTGCTTCAATATTGGCGCACATACTATACTCCTATTCTACTTAACTAAACGCATTATACTCAACATTTCTGATCCTTGTCCCTCAACACCTGCGATTTCATCATTAGGCTCATTTATGAAGAATGTTAAGTCGGTATTTTTTGACACAAGTCCGCGGTTTCATTATAAATTATATCAAAAACCTTTAATTTTTGATACTCAACAAATACTGAGGTTGCTGATAAACACTGATAGCGAATGCTGCATTTTGGAGGCGAAATATCTAAAGCTAGAATCAATTGAACGAGAACCGGTTATTAAGATTCCAGTGGCTGCTCACCCTGTTTCTTTTCTTTGGTTGCCCGTAGTATGCGATGTTAGAACCAAAATCAGGGATAGTAAAGAGCTGGCTTGGTTGATGGATATGAAGGCTTTTAGGCTATTTACTTTTAGTTTAAACAGCATTTTTTAAATTTCTTACCACTACCACAAGGACACGGTTCATTACGACCAATTTTTTTATTAGTATTTACTTTTTGATTCGAATAATTTTCTTTCTCTGGATTATCAAAACATGCCCAACCTTCCATCTCTACAATCGTGTTTTTGATTAGTCTATATTTATAAGTTCTTTTAATTGTTTCCGTTGATGGTTTATTGTTGGTATTTAGTTCTTGTTCGACATCCTTTAAGGTAACACAAAAAGATTCTACTAAGTTTTCATCAAAAGCTTGATATATAGCACCTTTAAATTCAAATAAGTTTAAATCTAGACAACAATTGACTAATCCAACCCATATATAAGATTCTTTTCTTTCCAATTTTTTAAAAAGCTCTCCTATATAACTAATCAACCAATCTATTTTCAGCTGCCCTTCAACCACTAAGGTAACCAGGCTACGAAGAGCGGCATTCCTTACGTATTCATTTACAGTTCTATCTTCGATTAGTTTAGTAATAAGACTTGTATCCCCACAGCAAACAGATGCCAAAATACTGTCTAAGTCTTCGGTTACAACATCACCTGTTAAGTCCAATGACAGGTCTTTGGGGAGCGAGAAGAATTCTACAATTGGATTATATGCTTCTTTCTTTTGAAATTGGGCTAATAAATACAAAGAGTATATATGCAACATGTAAGGCTCTTTGTTATGTAATATTTCTTTTGCATTTTTTTTAGCATAAATTATGGATTCTATTAAGTACGGATAAATTTCGTCAAATCTCTGAGTTGCTTCTTGTAATGCATTTTTTGGGAAAGTGCAATCAATATTAAATTCTAATGCAGATAAAATATTATCTAAGTTATTAAGTGAATTTTGTTTAATGCTTATTGGTCTTATAATTTTAAATTTACATATTTGTTGGTTGTTAAGATTTGTTCCCCATTCTTCGATTGGAAAACCCTCTTGTCGAGCAAGCGGAAGAAAACGCTCATAAGCTTCTTCATCAAAAGCATAAGGAGCCTTCATGTCTAATCCATGCATGATTTCTCCAAAAGTTGTTTTTTTAATTAAGGGTGCTAATGGACTCTTATTATCTTGAAGATATGATTGTATTTTCGATTTTGAGCCGGCAATAATACAAGCATCTTCGTCACAGAATACGTTGCTGTTAGGGAAGTATGCAAAATAGCCAATAACTTTATGTGTAACCATCTTTATTCTCTTTCACTTTTAATATTTCTCTCAACATTTTGTTGCCAGATTTATATTCAATTGCACTCATAGGTATTTGATTCAGCTCTTTGTTAACTTTATATAAATTGAGATTATCAACATGTCTGGCATCTTCTACGTCAAACTTTATCATCTTTGTAAAATCATTCATTGAGCCCAGAACGCTTCGATTGTTTGTTTTTCCATAAATGATTTCTTCGTTCTCTGCTAATACTTTTTCAAATTGATTCTGGGGAATGCCTTCATACAACATTTGTTTAAAACAACTTTGACGGAATATTTCATCGAGATGCTTAAAATCAGCTTTTCTAAGACCCGTTACCAAAAACGAAAAAAGTGTTTTGCTGTTGGTAAAGAGTACGCATTTTCTTCTTTGAATCAATAGCAGGTTGGCGTGCCATTCTCCCAATACTTCATTAGGAAAGTTTTTTTCTTCTGGCATTACATCCAGTTCTTTAAGCAATTTTTGGGTGCATCTGATTAGTGGCATAGTTTTTCTTTCGCTAAGCCATTCAGTCGTTCTTGAATGGTCTCTAACTCATTGGGATCAGTAAATAATGCTTTGGAATAGAGCATTTTTGCCCAGTAATATAAAAAAAGACCAGCGAAGATACTACCAACAGTTGTGATAAATAAACTTTGCAACCAATTATTTTTTAAATAATCGAGTACTTCTTTCATTTCTTTACCCCTCAAACACTTCCCTCAACACCGCCGGTATCAAGTCACTAGCATATTGTTCATTTTGACCAATCTCTAATTTCAGTTCATCCACTGTTTTCATGAGTGAATCAACTTTTTCAATAATTGCTCTCTGTTCTTCACCTGAACAAATTGGGATTAGAGTATTAATTACTATTGTTTGATTAATTTAGGGCATATTCCCTGCTAAACCATTAGCTTTAGATTTAAAATAATCTCTAATATATTTTGATAGTAATACAATTTTGATAGTAATACAATATGGATAAATTTAGGGTAAATAAATGATATATACCTAATCCGAAATGGTTTCCGGTTTTGGGTAATTTTGAAAATGCTTGTCAAGCGCTAAATTTAAATATCTTTTACAAACCTCTATCCATAAGCAACTAGGACCACGAAAATCAGCATTGTTGCCTCTCTCAAAAAAGCGGAAGCTTTTTATGCCGACAAGAACGCACTTTATATAATTTTGGATAACGCAAAGTATTATCGCAATAAGCTCGTCACGGACTATCTCAAAACCTCAAAATGCATATTCCTCTTTCTGCCGCCGTATTCTCCCAATCTAAATCTCATAGAACAGTTGTGGAAGTTTATACGAAAGAAAATCATTAATAATCAATATTATGAAAAATTCAGCGTCTTCAGGGAGAATATTGACTCATTCCTGAAAAATCTTCCCAATTATCGTGACGAGTTGCATCAATTTATCGGCACAAAGCTACATCTGCTTCAACCTACCTAAAAAAACCGAAAACCATTTAGGGAAGGGTATATATTCAAGACTTTACAATTATGCTTGACAAACATAATGCTTTTTAAGCATAATGTCCGTATATGAAAAATCTCGTTAATCGCCAAGCTGAACTCATGGAACTGGATGCCCTTTATAAAAAAGGAGGGCTTGCCGTTCTTTATGGCCGACGACGTGTCGGCAAGACTCGCCTTCTTGTTGAATGGATTTCACGTAACCATGGATGCTACTCGCAAGCTATTCAAGCGGCTCGTGACATTCAAATTATTCAAACTCTGGCGGACACAGAATCGATCTTCAAAACAAGTATCAAGCCAACAGACTGGTCGCAATTTTTTGAGCTTCTAGATCTTCAAAAAAAATCATTAATCTTATGCATCGATGAATTCCCCTATCTTGTTGAGTCCGATCCATCGCTACCTAGCATCATTCAAAAATGGCTAGATCATCGAAAAGATGAAAACATCTTTCTAATCCTTTCAGGCTCTAGTCAACATATGATGCATAGCTTGTTCTTGGATCGCAAATCCGCACTTTTTGGCCGTGCACAAAAGTTGATTCATATTGAACCTATGGAATTTAATCATTTTTGCGAATTTTTTAATATTACGCATAAAACTATTGAGACATTTATGCGGTTTTCTTTGGTCGGTGGAATCCCCCGCTATTGGGAATTTATGGATAATGCCAATTCCCTTCTTGATGAAGCAAACTCACTGTACTTCAATTTCTCTGCTTATTTAGACTCCGAGCCGCTACGGATATTGTCTGATGAAAAAATAGAAGGGATCATGCCAATTAATATTCTTGAGACAATTGGCCGAGGAGCCGTTAAGCCAAGTGAAATTGCCGCACGAATTGGAACTGCCCAAACCAATCTTTCTCGTCCACTTCAATTACTTCAGGATATGTCAATTATTCAGAGGGAATCGTGTTTTGGAGAACCTCAACGTTACCAAAAAAAAAATATTTATAAAATTATCGATCCAACACTCCGATTTTGGTTCCAAGTATATTCATCACATCGCTCAAGGTGGTTTACTTATTCAAGAAATCTTCAGCAAAAATTGATACGAGATCATGGAGCTACAATCTTTGAAGATACTCTACGTGTTTCTTTTCCAGAAAGCCGACGATATTGGGAAAAGAACGTAGAGTTTGATTGGATTATTCAGGATGGAAAGCAAATTGAAATCTATGAAGCAAAATTTAAAGCCCTAACCAATCTAGAGAAAGCCAAAGTCACAGATCACGTGGCCTCTCAATTCGAAAAATCCGCTTTATCAAAAGAGTACTGTCTGAGCTCGATTCATGTCATCGACATGAAGGATTATCTTGATGATTTACTTATTGATCGCATTTAACGTGATTAGCTAGGTGGATATTCCGCTGAACGGAAACTTCTAAATTAACCAAGTTTCCTGATTCGACTTACCATTAAGATGTTTTCAATACTTCGTTTGCAGAGAGGAAATGCAAATAAATCCAAACAGAGTACCTGAAGCCGTTTTAGTGGTATAAGGTTGTCCTCCAGGTTTCCGGTTGCTTTGTGGGCGCAAATTCTTAACTGAGGTTGCTAATAAACACCGATAGCGAATGCTGCATTTGGGAGGCGAAATATCTAAAGCTAGAATCGATTGAACGAGAAGCGGTTATTAAGATTCCAGTGGCTGCTCACCCTGTTTCTTTTCTTTGGTTGCCCTACATGGACTCGAACCACGAATAACGGAACCAAAATCCGCTGTGTTGCCAATTACACCATAGGGCATCAAACTGAAATTTAATATATGTATTATAAAAGGGTCTGGGGTGGCCGTCAATGAAATTTGCTATTTTTTTTATAAAATGGCAGGGAACAAATAATTCCCATGTGACTTTTCCCCCGAATATTAATATAGACTGAATCTCCGTTAGAAAATTGTTTAAACGATAAAATCATTGCAATAGATTTGCCTAAAGTTGGGGAAAAAGTTCCACTAGAGACTGTTCCTACATCTTGAACTAAATATCCTGCTCTGGGAATAGCTTTATCGTTCATGATTACGCCATAAGTATATGTTTTTTTCGTAGCGACTTGATAGTTTATCAAGGCTTCACGACCTATGAATTCGCCTTTATTAAGTTTCACAACCCATGCATAATTCGTCATCAATGGGTTAATTTTGATGGAAAGTTCTTGTCCATACAACGGAAGCCCAGCTTCAATGCGTAACGTATCTCGTGCACCTAATCCGCAAGGCCTCACTCCTTTATTTAAAAAATATCTCCAAATAAAAGAAATATCTTCATCCGAAGCAAATAATTCTGCACCCTTTTCACCAGTATAGCCGGTTGTACTAATAGATACAGATTTTCCAAGAACTTTTGTTTCAATAAATGTCATGGGATTTAAGGCAATATCAATATCGCAAGCTTCTGAAATCAATTCAATAGCTTTAGGACCTTGGATAGCTAAAATATTTAATTCATTACGATGAATAATTTGCGTTGTATCAAAGGAGGACGCATGTGTTTCCAGCCAACGTTGAATTTTCTCACTATTTCCAGCATTAACAACTAATTTATAATGATCTTCAGCCAAACAAGACACCATTAAATCATCTAAAATTCCACCCTTTACATCACAAATCATTGAATACTGAGTTTTTCCTGGTACTAATTTTTCAATATCATTGACAGTACATGTTTGTAAAAGATTTTTAGCATCGATTCCTTGAACCTCTAAAATCCCCATATGAGATACATCAAACATTCCTACATACTGACGTACAGATTGATGTTCCTCAATTAAATTGGTATAAATAACTGGAAGGTCCCATCCATGAAAATCTACGATTTTTGCATTTAATTTTACATGTTCATCATAAAGTGCTGTTCGCTTTGCCATTTGAAAGAACCTCCTTGAAATTATAAAAAAAAGAATTATTTTCTTCAGTTAACCCTAAAGTAACGCGGATTGATTTCGGAAAGCCAAACCCGTTCAATGGGCGAATAATCAATCCACGTTTGAGCAAAGACTGAAAAATTTCCTCACCGCTTTTTGGAGTATGAATCAATATAAAATTACCTTGCGAGGGCAGAAATGCAAGCTTAAGCTGCTCTAGTTGCTGATAGAAACGTATTTTTTCATTTAGGTTATGTAAAACAGTTTGACGGACATGTGCCTGATCTGCTAATGCTGCTATACCAGCTACTTGCGCCAATCGATTGACATTAAATGGTTCGCGTACTTTATTCAGCGCAGCAATGATATCTGGCGCACTAATAGCGTAGCCTATACGAAGGCCGGCTAAACCATATACTTTTGAAAAGGTTCGTAAAATAATTAAATTAGGATAACGACTTAACAATAAAAGCGAATTAGGATAATCCGGTGCATCTGCATATTCGTGATATGCCTCATCCAAAACAACCAAAATAGTTGAATCTACTTGATTCAAAAACTTCTCAAGTACAGTTTGAGAAAAATATGTTCCTGTCGGATTATTGGGATTGCATAAAAAAACAACTTTAGTTTTAGCAGATAATTTATGAGCAAATGCATCAAGATTGTAAGTAAAATCATTTAATGCAATTCGGGTAACACATGAATTAGCTAATCGAGCAGCAAAATAATACTCAGAAAAGGTTCCTTCAGAAATTAAAGCTTCACAAAACGGATTTAGATAGGTTAAGGCAATTAATGCCAACAGTTCATCTGATCCATTTCCAATCATAAAATAGTCAGAAGGACATTGATAAAATACTGAAAGTGCGCTTTTTAAATCAACAGCAGCTCCATCAGGATACAAATTAATCTCATTTATTGCTTGAGTAATTATTGATTTCACTTGCGACGAAGGGCCAAAAGGATTTTCATTGCTGGCAAGCTTCACGACTGTTGAAAGGCCAAATTCTTTTTTTACATTCTCAATTGGTTTACCAGGCAGATACGGAATCAACGGTGAGATGTTAGGATTAACAAGAATGCCCATGAATATTCCTTAATGCTGCACAAATGACGACTACGTAAGTATATCATAAAAGCAAGCAGTGGTACGAGACAAATAAGTCGCGGTACAATACCTGATATATCAAAACTATAATTATTTTAATAAAAAGCAGTACATATATGAACCATGTTACACTTAAAAAGCAAAGTAAAGTTTCTTATTCAGGGCTTATTGAGCAACTAATTACTTTTGGATACGTACGTTCACCTGTTGTTGTTACTAAAGGAGAATGTGCAGTTCGAGGAAGTATTATTGACTTGTTTGCGCCAAATCATGCACTTCCAATTCGTTTAGAGTTTTTAGGCGATATTTTAGAATCTATTCGTTCGTTTGACCCGCATACTCAGCGCAGTGTATCAACTATTCAGGAAACAGATATTCAAGAAATTTTTCTTCGGACAGATGAAGAAGAAGCTTTAGCACTTGAAAACATTCCCAAAGAATTCTTTAGTGATATTACAAATGGAAGTTACGTTGTACATATTGATCATGGAATTGCACGGTTTAAAGGCATGGCGCGTTTAACCATTCATGGTTTTGAAGGAGAATATTTAGAGCTAGAATTTCAAGAAGGTGATCGAGTTTACGTCCCATTAGAACAGTTTCAACGGGTTCATCTTTATTCAGGAATTGACACATCGCCGTTGCTATCCTCTTTACGAGATAAAAAATGGGATCGAGCAAAAAGCAAAGCGCGTCAAGCAACCGAAAACATTGCACTCGAGTTGCTTGAATTATTCAGAATGCGTCATTCACAAAATGGTTTTGCCTTTCGTGAAGAAACCGAGCTTCAACTGGAACTAGAACGATCCTTTCCATTTATTGAAACACCAGATCAACGGCAAGCGATTCATGAAGTTATTCAGGACATGGAAACTGCACGCCCTATGGATCGATTGGTTTGCGGTGATGTTGGTTTTGGGAAAACAGAAGTAGCTATTCGGGCAGCGTATAAAGCAGTAGTCAATGGAAAACAAGTTGGGATACTGGTTCCAACAACAATTTTAACAGTTCAACATTATCATACATTTATGGAAAGACTCTCCCAACTAGGCGTAAATATTCAGTTTTTAAATCGAATGAAATCACCCGGCGAACAAAAAACAGTTATTAAAGCTTTAGCAGCTGGCCAAATTGATATTCTAATTGGCACGCATCGGTTGTTATCCAAAGATGTTGAATTTCATGACTTAGGACTAATTATTGTAGATGAAGAGCAACGATTTGGTGTTAAACAAAAAGAGCGACTCAAACAATTAAAAGCGCAAGTAGATGTGTTAACCTTATCTGCTACGCCAATTCCGCGAACGTTATATATGTCAATTACCGGTGTTCGGGATATTAGCATTATTGCAACACCTCCGCAGGAACGCCTTCCAGTTAAAACGCTAATTAAATCATTTGACTGGAATATAATTCGAAATGCAATTGAAAGTGAAATTGCGCGCAACGGACAAGTTTTTGTGTTGCATAATCGTGTAGAAACTATCTATTCCTTTGCAGAAAAACTACGCTCATTTATGCCTCAGGCCCGTTTTGCTGTTGCGCATGGCCAAATGAATCCACATCAATTGGAATTAACTATTTTAGATTTTTATCATAAAAACTATGATGTTTTAGTTACTACAACAATTATTGAAAACGGACTCGACATGCCTAATGTAAATACTATCATTATTGATAATGCAGATAAATTTGGCTTAGCTCAACTGCATCAGCTTCGAGGACGTGTAGGCCGCAGTATTATTCAATCTTATGCTTATTTGCTAACTCATCCAGAAAAGCACCCAACGCCCGAAGGTTTGCTGCGTTTAGATGCACTAAAATCTTTTTCTGCCTTAGGAACAGGCTATAAAATTGCTATTCGGGATCTTGAATTACGCGGTGCAGGCAATTTACTAGGTTCAGAACAACATGGGCATATTGTCACAATTGGTTTCGAATTATTCTGCCAATTACTGAATGAATCCATGGTTCGATCCAGAGGACAACATTATTCTGAGCCTGAACCTCTGGATATTTCACGAAAATGTACAGCATTTATTGCTGAAGATTATATTGATAGCATGGAAATTCGTATTGCTGTATACCAGCGTATTAGCAGACTTCATTCAGTTGAGCAAATCAATCCATTGCGAGAAGAATTAATTGATCGGTTTGGACCATTGCCCGAAGATCTAGACTATATGCTGTCTGTTATTCGACAACAAATTAGCAGCCGTTTGCGTTAGTCCAACTGCGTTGCTAAGAATTCATTTTTTAATGAGTCAAAAATTGTTTCTCTAAAAAATTTTGCAATCGTAATTGAAGAAGCAATATCTATTGATTGATGATCTTTTGGAAAAGAAATATGTTCATATTTACAGTACAAATGAATTAAGCTGTCAATAATAGATTGTGGAACAGGATAATCTGCTACATATTTTGGAGGATGATACATATATAAAAGAATAGAGGCGATTTCCCTCAAAGTATAAGCAAATTCCCAATCTAGTTCAACATCTGACAGCTGATGAATTTGGGGCACGTGTGCTGGGCAACTTTCATAACTATTCCAACTACTCTTCCATTGATGCTCAAAAGTTAAATTAGCACGAAGCTGTGCAGCAGGAGTTTGAATAATAACAATATGTTTTGCCTCAAGACTCTGGGCTTGAATCCACTCATGACTATTCAGGATATTTCCGCCAGTAGATCTGCTTGTTTTTTCCACATAAATAGAGCCATTATAGCCATTTTGCACTAAAAGATCAGCATAGGTTTCTGCTTCTGTTTTGGTAAAGATACTGGCGCGTTTAGTAGGATGACCTCCAAGACCACTAGTAATAACCAGTGAGACATTTAGCTTTTGAATAACAGTTAACGCCTGATCAACAGGTGCAAGATCATTACTCCCAAGAACTAAAACAACAACTGGATCAGAAAACTGTCGCGGTTGCAAATCATGCCGTGATAATTTTACATAACTAGGTGCGAGAAAATTGTAGTAATTCTGCAAAAGGATCTGTTTAACTGATTTAGAAATTCCAGACAAAAATGACTGATGTTGCGACATTATCATTACATCAGAAATTGATTTTTTCATTATCATGATAATCAATATATCGTACAAAATGAAAATAAATTTCAACATAAATCAAATAGCACTGTGATGAGTTGATCATAAAAAAGTGCTATGATACTGCAATGGCAATTAAATCAACTGTATATAAAATCGATCTTTATCTTGCGAACATGGATCAACACTATTATCACCAGCATCATCTGACACTGGCTAAACACCCCTCTGAAACTGATGAACGGTTAATGGTACGAGTATTGGCTTTTGCAATGTATGCAGATGAAGCATTAACTTTTGGCAAAGGAATTAGCGCAGACAACGAAGCAACTTTGTGGATAAAAGACCTAACTGGAGACGTAAACCTATGGGTCGAAATTGGGCAACCAGACGAGCGTATTATTCGCAAGGCGTGTATTCGTGCAAAACAAGTTGTGTTAATCCTTTACGGTGCACATACAGACTTATGGTGGCAACATCATCATCGAACATTTACCCAACGAACGAATTTGACAGTGATTCAACTCCCGTATTCAGAAACGAAAGCTATGGCAGCTATGGCTAATCGTAGCATGAGCCTAACCTGTAATATTGATCAACGGCAAATCATGTTAATAAATGATGAGGTAACAGCCACTATTAACCCTATTGTTCTTAAATCAAGTTAATTTTTAAAATAGATTGATTTTTTAAGAACTTTATTCCGATATATTTATATCTATCAATGGAGGGAAACACTATGTTAACGAAAACAATCAGCGATTCAAAGCTATCAAAACAGAAAACTTCAAATTCTGCAAATGAATCACAGCAATTAATAACAAAACAACTCAATCAACGAACTGCACTAATTCTTGATATTGGAGCAAGTATTGATCGTTTTCAGGAATCAATGGACAACTTTGAACAAAAAATTGCAACTAATGCCAATGTACAACGATTAATGACAAAAAGAACAGGATTAAAATCAGCAAACTTTATCACCCACCCAAAACCAGTAATAAAGGTTAGCAAGCCTATTATACCTAAAGGCCCTATTATGCTTGACCCTGAATTAAAAAATATTCAAAAAGAAATGAACGAACTACAGCAACATATTGAAGATTTATTATTATCAATGATCAAAACAGACAAACCAGGTCATTGAAATTGCCTATATCATATGATCATTATGAATATTATTGGCTGCAGTCATCATACTGCTTTTAACTCCGGGATAACGCTGTTCCATATCGCTTAATAAACGTTTCATGTTTTTTCGTTGTCCATCTTGAATGCCACATCTGCCGCAAGGACAAGCAAGCAATGGAAATTCTTTTTCTGCAGCAAAAGCTGCAATATCAGTTTCCAAACAATATAATAACGGACGAATCACCTGATGTTTCGTCTCTTTAGCTGTGAATAACGCAGGCATTCCTTTAATGCACCCATGAAAAAACAAATTCATAAGTATTGTTTCAACAAAATCATCTTTATGATGACCTAGTGCAATTTTGTTGCAGTGATTTTCTGTTGCAGCTTTATATAAGTGTCCTCTTCGTAAGCGCGCACAAAATGCGCAATAACTAGAATTAGGTTCGCGTTTTTCCTCAATGATCGAGACTATTGAGTTTGGATAAATGATATAGGACGAAGCATAATTATTCATTGCAGTTATTAACATAGATTTATGTTCTTTAGTAAAGCCAACATCTAAAGTTAAGACAATCAATTCAAATTTAACTGGCGCCTTTTTCTGGAATTCATGCAAAAAATGTACCATTGTCCAACTATCTTTACCACCGGATAATCCAACTAAAATTCGATCATTGCTTTTAATAAGCAGCTTTTCAACAAGGAGCTTGCCAATCTGATGATTTAGTTTTCTTTCTACGTTTACAGTCACCGAAGACGATAGTGAATGACTACAGAGGCGTTAATTGCTAATTGCCCTGCTTCGATTTCAGTTGGTGCTGCTTGGTCAGCATTAGCTGCCATGGTTCGCAACATTCCAGAATTGTTTCGAACAGGAATCGAATTGGACTGTTCTGCTAATTGATAAACAGG
Organism: uncultured Candidatus Marinamargulisbacteria bacterium; assembly: GCA_964443005.1. GTDB lineage: Bacteria > Margulisbacteria > Riflemargulisbacteria > GWF2-35-9 > CAYUBI01 > CAYUBI01. The sequence continues at coordinate 4,201 of CAYUBI010000026.1, read as the reverse complement.
TCCTAAGGTTACGGCTGCGCTTTTAGCCATTAACTTGGCTTTTTTTACTGCTTTTTCAATAGCTTTTTGAAGCGCAAGTTGTTGCAGTTCATCACGTTTTGATGTATCAAATATCAGTCCTTGAAAATGATTAAGTCCGCTTTTTACAGCATTATCAATAACTTTTCCAGTTTGAAGAAGTGCTGTTACTTTAATTCTTAAGGTATGACTTAATTCATATCCAATCATTTTTTGCTGTTGAGAATTTTTATCCCAAATATATTTTTCACGTACAGAAAAATCAGTTGTTTGAATGTTTTTAGTTTCGACTAAATCGCTAATGGATTGTTTAAATCGCAACATTGCGCGATTAATTTCCGCTTGGGCTATATCAATCGATTCTGCAGACAACGTCATACCTACAGTAATGAAGGCAATGTCTGGTTCTGCTTGAATACTATATTGTGCGGACGCTACTAATACATTGGAGACATCTTCGCTCATTACTGCCATAGCTGAATTGGACAAAATCAATAAAGCGATACTAAACCATACTTTTTTCATACTAACCTCCATTCATTAATTTGAGTCGCTGCTTGAACGCAATTTTGCATTAACATTGCTACAGTTAATAAACCCACACCACCTGGAACAGGTGTAATTTTCGAAGCTATCATACTAACAGATTTAAAGTCAACATCCCCAACAAGACCTGCTGCTGTACGATTGATTCCAACATCAATCACGATAGCTCCAGGCTTAACCATCTCTGCAGTAATTAGCTGAGGCTGACCTACTGCTGCAATCAAAATATCTGCGTGTGTTGTAATTGTTGCCAAATCAAGTGTTCGGGAATGTGCAATTGTGACAGTTGCATCATTATTCAGCAATAAAAAAGCTAATGGCTTGCCAACATTATGACTGCGACCTACAACAACTGCATGTTTACCAACTAGAGTAATATTAGATTTTTTAAGTAAATAAATAATTCCCGCAGGTGTACACGAAACAAAACCTGAAGCATCTCCGCTCATCCATTTACCAACGTTTAACGGGTGAAAACCATCTACATCTTTTACTGGCGAAATAGCGGAAATAATCTTTTTTTCATTAATGTGTGACGGAATAGGAAGCTGGACTAACAATCCATGAACAGTTATATCCTGATTTACGTGTTCAATATGACTTAACAATTCGTTTTCTGACGTAGCTGATGGCAAACGAACAACAGTCGAAAGAATGCCAATCTCTTGACAAGCTTTTTCTTTATTTCGCACATAAATTTCTGAGCCTGGATCGTGACCAACTAAAATGACAGTTAACTTAGGAAAAACACCTCTTTTTTTCAATGTACCCACTGAATCGATTAGAACCAACTTCAGTTGATCAGCACACGGTTTTCCATATAAAATCTCAGCTGTCACAGAATTTCCTTTATTACTAATAATTTAATTCAGTTTATCACTTTGACCTAGTGACTGACAACGAAAAAATAAGCATCTAGAAATAATGCAAAAAGTAAAAGACAAATGATCAGTCTCATACTATAATAATCAAAAATCATGAATATTTTTGCATATGAAACATTCATAGTTTAAATTAATAATTTTGTTTTGAAAGGAAATTAACATGTCAAAAGATTTAATTTACTTCACATCTGAGTCGGTTTCTGAAGGACATCCAGACAAAATGGCTGACCAAATTAGTGATGCTGTGTTAGATGCTATGATTGCGCAAGATCCCATGTCCCGCGTTGCTTGCGAAACACTAATTTCTACAGGAATGTGTGTCGTCGCTGGCGAAGTAACAACGCATGCACATATTGATATTCCCCAAATTGTTCGTAACACAATTAAAGAAATTGGCTATACTAAAGCTGAGTATGGATTTGATTATGAACATTGTGCAGTTATGGTAAGCCTTGGGAAACAATCTGCAGATATTTCACAAGGAGTTAGCGAAGGACAAGGACTCCATCAGGAAGCTGGAGCAGGTGACCAAGGCATGATGTTTGGTTATGCTTGCAATGAAACTCCAGAACTGATGCCGCTACCGATTATGATGGCACATCAATTAGTAAAAAAACTAGCAGAATTACGAAAAACAGGCCAATTGCCGTATCTTCGTCCAGACAGCAAGTCCCAAGTTACTGTTGCTTATCAGAACTGGAAACCTGTTGGCGTCACTGCTGTTGTGTTATCAACACAACATGATGAAGATGTTGCGTATGAAACTATTCGAAAAGATTTAATTGAAAAAGTTATTAACGTAATTATTCCAGCTAATATGTTAAAAATGCTAACAGATGAACATATTCACATTAATCCTACTGGACGATTTGTCATTGGGGGGCCTCACGGTGATTGTGGGCTAACTGGGCGAAAAATTATTGTAGATACATATGGAGGCATGGCCAGACATGGTGGCGGTGCTTTTTCAGGAAAAGATCCAACCAAAGTAGATCGTTCGGCTGCATATATGGCACGATATGTTGCCAAAAACATTGTAGCAGCTGGACTAGCTGATCGTTGTGAAATACAAGTTGCTTATGCAATTGGGGTTGCAAAACCCTTATCTGTTTATATTAATACGTTTGATACGGCAAAAATAAATGAGGAGAAAATAGCTGAACTGGTTACTACGCATTTCGACCTAACACCTAAAGGAATCATTGAAAAACTGGATCTTCGCAAGCCGATTTACCAAAAAACGGCTGCTTATGGCCATTTTGGCCAAGAAGGCTCTACTTTTTCATGGGAAAAAACTGACAAAGCTGCACTGCTTCAAAAAGCAGCGGGATTATCATAAGTTAATCTCTGCAGCACAAAAATAAGGGTTAAGGTTACACGCCAACTGAACTGATATCATTGGCGTTATATATAATTGCGTTGTTCCTTAGCTATTTTTTACTCATATGTTCTCACGTATAACAGATTTCATTCTGTTATACGAAAGAAATAGTAGGAAATAGGTAAAATATGGAAAAAATTGGATTAGTAAGTTTAGGTTGTCCTAAAAACCAAAGTGATGCCGAAATAGTCATGGCTTCACTCCTGCAGCATTCCGGACGCGGCCTTTCAACATGTGATGAGGAACTAGATACGGTTGTGATTAATACGTGTTCGTTTCTAGCTTCTGCACGAAAAGAAGCAACTGAAACGATTGCTTACTATTCCTTATGGAAACATCAGCGCCCTGGCCGAAAAATTATTGTTTCGGGATGCTTGCCAGCCTATGAACGCGAAGCTATTCGCGAACGGTTTCCAGAGGTTGATGTATTTCTTTCGCCACATCAAATTCATGATGCAAACAACTATTTACAAGATTCCATAAACAAAAGTGACGCGTTGTTAACTTCAGGTTCATCAGTTACGTTTGCACCCCGCTTACTAACAACACCTGCTCATTATGCATATTTAAAAATTGCTGATGGCTGTTGCCACGGTTGTGCGTTTTGCCTTATTCCTCAAATCCGTGGTGTTTATCAGAGCAAACACTATGATGATATTTTAATAGAAGCTAACGAGCTAACGCAATCAGGCGTAAAAGAATGCATTATTGTTGCACAAGATACAACTGCCTATGGCAATGATCTTAAAAATGGAAAAACAATTAATGATGTTTTAATGGCACTTTCAACAATTGATTCGCTTGAATGGATTCGGCTCATGTATGCATTCCCAACCGGTATTTCAGCTGAATTAGTTCAATTAATTAAACAAACAGATCGTATTGTCAACTATTTAGACGTTCCAATTCAGCATGTTTCAGCCTCAGTCTTAGATCAAATGGGTAGACCCTCGTCTATTAATTGGATTGATTGGTTAAGGTGGTTAAAAAACGAAGGCATGACAGTGCGAACTTCTGTGATTGTAGGCTTTCCAGGAGAAACAGATGAGGATTTTAATGCACTTTATAATATTGTTGGTATGGGATTAATTGATAAATTAGGTGTATTTGAATTTTCACCCGAACCTGGCACACCAGCCTTTAACCTAAAGCCAACAGTTTCAGTTCGCAAAAAACGTCAACGTCGCCAAGCATTAATGGGCCTTCAACAAACCTTATCCTTACAAAAAAACCTAAAAAAAGTAGGGACAATCGTTAGCGTTCGAATGGACACTAAAACAACAGGCAGATTACCTGAAGATGCACCAGATATTGATAATCTTGTAACTGTAAAAGGAGCTAAAAAAATTGACTGTGGAAATCTAATTAACAT
>CAYUBI010000025.1:0-23340 GCA_964443005.1 uncultured Candidatus Marinamargulisbacteria bacterium | reverse complement strand
AATGTCAACAATGGGATCAATAATGCGTTTGATAAAAAATGCGAATAATAAGGTAATCAGAAGTGCTGTAATTATGACATATTCTAAAAGTCTAAATTTTGATGCACTGTTATGTGGGGAAAATATGTCAGCTATAGACGGCATTTGATAGGCAGCAACATAATATCCGAGTAATGTACCTGAAAAGCGAATGGGTTGCAAATAAATACGAAGCGATTGACGCTGTAGCCGTGATTTTTTTTCCTGAAATGCTTTGATTACTAACGGGTCTAATTGTTGACCTAAGTAATAAAGTTCGGTATGTGCCAAAATGGTAAATGCTGGATCTGTAATTAGTGAATAACGTAAGGCTTTAGATAATCGCAAGGCTTGCATAAGGGCATCAAGGCCTAAGGCATCTGCATCAATAATGTTTTTTTGGCTTTGTGCTGCTATAGTCAGCGCCTCGTGCTGTTGAGTGGCGTCTAGGTCGCTAACAGTGTTAAGGTCAATAATTAGGGCTCCTAGGCCAATAATGAGCAGCAGTAGCGCAACAATAATTAACGGGAATTTGTATTTTAAACTCATTGATTTATTCATAAGTAGGTAATTAACCAATGGATAGATTGCGAGGTAAATTGGCTAAATAGATAAGTAGACTGTAGCGGTTCAGATAATAATTGCTTAGCTAATGTTGACGCTTGAATGGCTTGCTTGTTGCGAATAACAATAACATCTGGTAAAAAATAAGTAGCTGCTGCATCTGACTTTAGCTGACGAAGCCCATATTGTTTATATTTTTCAGCTGATTGATAGGAAACCGCTGCAGCATCAACGGTTTTATTGAGAACTGAAAGAATACTGTTTTTTTCCATTGAACAAAAACGATAATCTGATAAGTGATGTAAGGAAATTCCTTCATTTTTAAGCAGCTGTTGTGCTAAAATATCTCCCATTAAACTGCCTTTTTCGCCTAACAATACATTTTTATTTGTCAAATTTGCTAGTGATTGAATTGAACTGTCGTTACGAACAACCCAAACAATTCCTTTTGGCGTTTTCCAGGTTATAAAACAAACAGGTTCAACAATATTTTTGAGATACTTGAAATAATCATATGCATTAACAATTGCCAAATCAACTGGACGAAGTGGGCGAAGTTTTTCGTGAGAGAGGTCTGGCCGAATCGATTCAAAAGTAGGTTGTAGTGGAAAATTGGGTTGCAGTATTTTTTGGTATTCATTTTCGATTTGGGTTGATAAATATAAATTGTCTCGAAGAGCTTGGTAGGTTAAAAATACTTTCTGATAAAGGGATTCAGTTGTTGTTTGTTGTATAGCTGCAATAATTGGAAGATGATCAACAAAGGTTGCTTCAATGCTTTCTCTGGCAACAATACCTATTTGCATAGCTTGTGCAGGAAGAACAAGTAAAAAAATAATGACAATAATTTCTTTCATATTCATGCCCCTTTAGTCCCATTCTACCTTATTCGCTTGCAAAATCAAATTTAATCCGATATATTCCGATATATATGGAATGGCTTTATTCTCAATGTCAATTTATGTAATAGGGAGGAAAAAATGAAAGTTACGGATTTTAATTTGGAAAAGGATATTCGGTTTGACTTTAATAAGGGCATGACGACTTTCAAGGATAGCAGACTCGTAATATTTGATGCAAATGCAATGGGATTGCTTCGGCAAAAAATTTTTGACATGATAGGGTTTGAAAAAGCACGTGAGCTGTTTTTGCAATTTGGATATCAACATGGATATTCTGATTTTATGCAAATGAAACTAAATTATACGTTTGATAGCGAAATGGATTTGCTAACTTCAGGGCCATGTATTCATACATGGGAAGGCCTAGTGCATGCTGCTCCAACTGATCTTCGATTTAATCGGGAGACAGGTGAATTCTTTTTTACTGGAGTATGGACAAATTCCTATGAAGCTGAACAGTTTCTAAGCTATAATCATGCAGGATCTGAACCTGTATGTTGGTCTTTAATGGGATATGCTTCAGGATGGTCTTCTGCATTTTTTGGCAAAAAACTAATTGCAATAGAGCCAGTATGTAAAGGAAAAGGCGATGATCATTGTGAATGGAAAATTCAACCAGTTGAAGCGTGGGGTTCTGAAGCAGCGCCTTACATTGAAGCATTAAAGAATTTTTAATAAGGAGGTTTATTGTGGCAGAAAAGCTGTTGCTTTATTATAAACATATGAAAGATACTCTTGGATTTAAAGGGCAAATGGATTTGGCAATTATTACAAAAATGCCTTCAGCTATTGCAGCAATGGAACCTGATAATTTGGAAAATATTCAGTTATTTAAAAGCAGCATATTGCGCTTAACAGGCAAGCCAGCTCCAGATTTTTAGTTTTATTTTTTTGGGTCTATATTTTTAATCCTTCTCCTGATTTTAGGAGAAGGTCATAAGAATTATAGCAAAGTTAATTTTACGCTATATTTTATCTTTTTTTCTAAACTATCGATATTTTGTAATGTGTGAAAAATGTCTGTGTATTTCTTGTGGATAACCTGTTGGCATCCTTGCCAGACCCTGCCGTTCCTCGACAAAATGACTGTTTGACATTCTATATTTAGTGGATATAATGGTATTGTACCCAAAGATAGCACTATATGTAGGGCGGTGAGAGTGAGAGAATATGAAGTGTCCTTTTTGTAATTCGCTGGATGATCGTGTAGTAGAGTCACGAATGATTGGTGAAGGAGAATCCATTCGACGACGACGGGAATGTTTGATGTGTAAAGCACGATTTACATCTTATGAGAAAATTGAAGATCGTCCGTTAATGGTTAAAAAACGAAATGGGCAACCTGAACCGTTTGAACGTGAAAAAGTTATTAAAGGCATATTCCGCGCTATTGAAAAACGTCCGGTTTCTATTGAAAAAGTTCATGAAATGGTTGATGACATTGAAAAAGAAATTTATCAAAAGCCTACCCGAGAAATTGAGTCTCGCGCTATTGGAGAATTAGTTATGAAACAGTTGAAACGGGTAGATCAAGTCGCGTATGTTCGGTTTGCATCAGTTTATCAACAATTTGAAGATGTTCAAGCATTTATTTCGGAAATTAAGAAAATGTAGGAGGCGAGAATGATGATGCAAGATCGGGTAACGCCGTTATTTACACAGCAGAAAGGGTGGCAAAAAGTGATAGACGAAAAAGGTGGACGCATTATGTCAAAAACGCGACAAAATATTATTACCAAAGTAATGAAACGCAATGGAGAAATAGCTGCATTTGATTCCGAAAAAATTGTAAATGCTATTTTTCGGGCTGCTCAATCTGTTGGAGGAGAAGACGAATCTGTAGCACAGTATCTAACAGCCAAAGTCGTAGATGTTGTTGAAAGTTCGTTTAATCAACGCACGATTCCTGCAATTGAGGAAATTCAGGATCTTGTTGAAAAAGTATTGATTGAAGAAGGTCATGCAAAAACAGCAAAAGCCTATATTCTTTATCGAGAAAAACATAAGATTGTTCGTGATAAAGAAAAGCTCATTTTAGATATTAATAAAACAATGGATGGATATTTAAATCAATCGGATTGGAGAGTCAATGAAAATAGTAATGTTAATTTTTCGTTGGGTGGGTTAATTTTACATAATTCAGGAGCTATTACTGCAAATTATTGGTTGAATAATATTTATACTGAAGCTATTAAAAGCGCTCATCAAAATGGGGATTTTCATATTCATGATTTAAGTATGTTTTCTGGATATTGTGCAGGTTGGTCCTTGCGTCAATTGATTATGGAGGGTTTAGGCGGTGTTAAAAACAAGATTAATTCAAAGCCAGCTAAACATCTGAGTACGTTAATTTCGCAAATGGTGAATTTTTTAGGAACTATGCAAAATGAATGGGCAGGAGCGCAAGCCTTTTCAAGTTTTGATACGTATCTTGCACCTTTTGTTCATAGAGATCAACTGACGTATAAAGAGGTTAAACAGCAAATTCAAAGTTTCATTTTTAGCATTAATACACCTTCGCGATGGGGCAGCCAATCTCCCTTTACCAATATCACTTTGGATTGGGTAGTGCCTGAAGATATGCGGTCGCGTAAAGCTTTAGTTGGCGGACAAGAACAAGATTATATGTATGGGGATTGTTTAGCAGAAATGCAGCTAATTAATAAAGCTTTTTTAGAAGTTATGATGGAAGGCGATGCGAATGGGCGTGGGTTTTCGTACCCAATACCTACCTATAATATAACACGAGAATTTGATTGGGATAGTGAAAACGCTGATTTGCTTTTTAAGATGACAGCCAAATATGGAACACCTTATTTTCAAAATTTTGTGAATAGTGATTTAGATCCTAATGATGTGCGTTCTATGTGTTGTCGTTTACAATTGGATAAGCGCGAGCTTCGTAAGCGCGGAGGTGGATTATTTGGTGCAGATGAATTAACTGGGTCAATTGGCGTAGTAACCATTAATTTGTCACGTATTGGATATATTTCCAAAACTAAGAGCGATTATTTTACCCGATTGGAAATGTTAATGGATTTAGCTAGCGATTCCTTAGTAACTAAGCGAAAAGTCATTAATAATCTTATGGATGGAGGATTGTTCCCTTATACTAAGCGATATCTTAAGCATTTTGGTAATCATTTTTCAACAATAGGGTTAAATGGCATGAATGAATCGTGTTTGAATTTTTTAGGAAAAGATATTTCAAGTATAGAAGGTTTAGAATTTGCAGAAGAAATTATTGAGTTTATGCGAGAAAAACTTCAGTTATATCAAGAAAAAACAGGAGATTTGTATAATTTAGAAGCTACACCTGCAGAAGGGACTTCGTATCGATTAGCTAAAATTGATAAAGAAAAGTTTCCTGATATTATTACTGCAGGCGGAAATGATCCTTATTATACGAATTCAACGCAGCTTCCAGTAGATCATACTCGAGATTTGTTTGAAGCATTAGAGCATCAAGACCGATTGCAATCAAAATATACAGGAGGAACGGTATTTCATGCATTTATTGGGGAAAATATTGAAGATCCTCAAGCATGTAAAGCATTGGTAAAAAAAATAGCGTATACGTATCATTTACCGTATTACACAATTACGCCTACTTTTTCAATTTGTGAGGTGCATGGTTATTTACGGGGAGAACAGTTTAATTGTCCTCATTGTCGGGATGAAGAACGCGAGATGTTAACTGCGAAGATTGAGGCATTAAAGAAACAGGTAGTCAATGTAGACTATACCTATATTAGATAAAAGGGGAATGATGATTATGAGTAAACAAGATCGACGTTATGCATTGATGAATGAAATAGTAGAGCTAGAGAAGCAGTTTGATGCTGTTGAAGGCCGCGAAACTGAAGTATATTCACGTATTGTAGGATATTATCGTTCCGTAGCTAATTGGAACAAGGGTAAAAAAGAAGAATATCAACATCGAACTGAATTTGAAGTTGATTTTAATCAGGTGAACATTCCCGTAGCAGCTCAGGAACAAAAGTCAGTAGAATTTACTGTTACGAATTTTCAAGGTTCGATTAGTAGTTATAAATTGTTTTACACAGATTCATGCCCTAATTGTCCATCAGTAAAAAATTATATGAAAACAGTTCACATGCCTGGAGCAGAAATTAATGCTGCAACAGAAAATGGATTAAAGGAAGCTATGAAATATAATGTAATGGCAACACCGACTGTTATATTTTTTGATCAAACGGGTGGTGTTGTTGAACGGGTTCATACTCCTGAACAAATTGAGGCAGTTCTTTAGGCTAGTGTTTTTGTCTTAATTGTGGCACATGGATGGCAAAAAACATCCTTAATTGATTATCCAGGCAAAATTGCATCTACGATATTTTTAGGTGGATGTAATTTTGCTTGTGCCTTTTGTCATAATCCTGAATTAGTTCAGTGTCCTAACAATCAATTAATTTCGAATCAAATGATTCTGGATTATTTGAAAGCTAAACGTCATTTATATGAGGGCGTATGTCTTACGGGTGGAGAGCCAACGTTATACTCTGATTTATTATTGTTAATTCATGGCATTCGTGCGATTGGCTTGCCGATTAAACTTGATACAAATGGAAGTCAATTTGAAACGCTAAAAATGTTGATTCAAGAACAGTTGATAGATTATGTAGCTATGGACATTAAAACTGCACCTTCTCATTATGCAAAGGTTCTTTCTTTTATTAATGTCAAAGAAACTTCCACGCTTATTGAGTCTATTCGTCAATCCATTGCATTATTAAAGCAAGGTACTATTGATTATGAGTTTCGGTCAACAGTATATCCGCCATTATTTCAGCCTGAAATTATGGATGAATTAGGCCATGAAATTTCGGGTGCTAAACGATATATTTTGCAACCCTTTCAGGCTCGTAGTGTTCTTCGTAATGAACATGTTTTGGCTTTTTCTAAAGAGGCAACTCAAGCATTGAAGGAAAAGTTTAGCGCATATGTTCAGGACTGTTGGATTCGAGGAATGGATTAAACTTTAGGGAAAGTGATTGTAAAACTGCTTCCTTTGCCAAAAGTGCTTTCAACAGTTACTTTTCCGCCATGAAGTTCAGTCAGTCGTTTAACAATGGGTAGCCCCAAGCCTGTTCCTTCAAAATTGCGCGAAATTGAGCTGTCAACTTGACGAAACTTATCAAAAATAATATCTAAATCATCTTTTTGAATGCCAATTCCTGAATCATGAACTTCAATAGATACTTCAGTATCCTTAGCTTCAAGTACAACTCGAATTCCACCTTTTTGTGAAAATTTAATTGCATTACTGAGTAAATTGTTTAAAATTTGTTTAATTTTTAGCCGATCTACAAAACATCCCCACATTTCTACATTATCACTATTATCTTTTCCATTGTTTAACACTACACTTAGTTTGAGTCCTTTGTTTTTTGCTTGAATACTGATTTCAGTGACTGCTTCTTCAACAATATTTTTTATATTATAAAGATGTTTATCTAATTTCATTTGTCCAGTTTCTATTTTTGACAGGTCAAGTAAATCATTAATAATTTGAAGCAGTGAAATAGCATTTTCAAGAGCAATCGTTAGAAAATTACGTTGAATGGGTTTAACATCTGGATATCCCAAAACAACATCAAGATAGCCAATAACACTTGTTAGGGGCGTTCGAATTTCATGAGACATATTTTGAAGGAAATAATCTTTGAGTTGGTCCAAAGCTTTTAATTTGTCATGATTGTCTGCTAATTCACTATATGTTTTATTGAGTTCAGCTGTACGTTCGTGAACTCGAAGTTCAAGATCTTCCATATATGCTTGCACCTGGTTTTCTAAAGTAAGTTTTTCCGTTATATCTGTAATGATAATAAGCGCAGAATCATCATCAATACAATTGCCATAGCATTCATAAGTGCGTTCTTGATTTTTAATCATAAATAAATAGTGTTGCAGTTGCTCGTCAATAATTTTAGAAATGGCGGATATGCGACTACCATTATTTTGAAGTGTTAAAAAAGTGTTGGTGTCACAAATAGGAAATCGTTCCCGTGTCCAATCGTTTAAACATTCTGCTGGTGTGCTTTTATGCCCTAAAATCATGCCAATATTGGGGTTATTAATCACAGCTTCTAAACGACGATTTTTTGCAATTAATAACATTTGACTTTTTTTCAAGTTATCTGTCATTACATTAAACCATGTTTCCAGTGCGCCTAGTTCGTCATGAGTCCGAACTGTTAATTGCTGGCTTAGATCTCCCTGTGCAACATGTTGGGTGGCTTTAACTAGATTTTCAATTGGTTTTAGTAATATCCGAGAAAAGAAAATAAACATAGACCCAAATCCAAGAACAAAAAAAGCAAGTGTTAAATAAAGCAGATAATTCGCTAAGTTACTTGTAGATTCGATGCGATTAATCAGCTCTTCTGATTTTTTCTTTTCATAATAACTAAGAATGCGATCAATACTGTCACGAATGGTTTGGATATTTACGGCTATTAAGGTCTCGTTATTGTTAGCTAAAGTATTTGATGTTGTTTGTTCTGAAAAAATTGCATTTGCCATATCTGTTGTTTTAACAAAACGTTCATATTCGGGAAGCAGATATTGTTGATGAATAACAATTAAATAGCGATCATTATCCTGGAGATTATCTTTGAGTTGAATAAACGTATTTAATATCATATCCCTAAGTCGAAAGAAGGGTTCCCGATAAACTGCATCCTGATTGTTTTGACTATAATCGTCAATTGTTTTTCGGAATTGATCGAGTTGATCATTAAGATTGCTGAGTGCAAACATTTCTTTGTCGATTTTTTCAATGGAACGATCTAGTTTGAAATTATGATTAATACGAAAATAGAGATATCCATTCATGCCAATAAAAAATGAAAAAAATAAAACAAAGGCAATCAGAAATTTGGAACGCAAGGACATTGACTTTTTTTTCACTACACAGCCTTTCTTGAAATCGCTGACTTCACACACTTCTTCATATATAATATACTCAAAATCCCTAAGGAGTACAATAGATGCGAAAAAAACAATTTGATTTATCACTCTTTCCTTTGTTTTTGAATCGCTATATTCATGAAATGCGAACACCATTAACTAGTTTGATTGGTTTTTCGGATTATCTTTTAAGTATTCAGGAAAGTAAAAAGATACAGGATATGCTGCAAATTATTCTTGCAAACGCTGAAATGCTCAATGATTTAATTGGGCATTTATCCTTATTCTTTCCATTATCAAGCCCGTTAGTAAAACCAAAAATTTGTTCTGTTTCTTTGGGGGAGTTAGTTCATGTGTGCGTAATAGAGTTCGAAAAAAAGAAACATCCGGTAGCTGTAAATTTAATTTACGAACTTCCTGATGCTTCTATTAAAATAAAAACAGATCCCGTATGGTTACGTCCCTGTATAGAAATTTTGCTAGCGCAAACTCAGCGATGCAGCGACATTCAAGCTATTCAAATAAAAATTGAGGCGTTGCAAGCAACGACACGCTTGTTTTTCATGTATGAAGGGAGTAAAAATACACATCACTTGTTTCAACAAATGCAGGACGCAGTGCTAGATTCAGAAAAACGGTCAACACTTATTGCAGCTATTGGCCTTCGTTTTGTTATGGCTCTGGAAATTTTGGAACGGTTACGTATTCAAGTTGTTGTTGAACCCAAGCAGTTAGGCGGACACGTTATCCTGACTCTTCAAAGACAACACGTTGTTAATAAATGACCGTTGCTTTATTTACTGACTTAGTTTTATAATAGATTTATGCTTGAATCTGTTACTTTGTCATCTTTACTGCTAGGTAATAAGCCAAATGGTGAACATTTTTCGTTCTTTATTATTGATGATTCTCCGTTTATGCACAAAACATTAGGCGCCATGATTGAATCTTTTGGTGGAATCGTTGCTGGAACTGCTAATGATGGCATTGATGCCATGAATCAGCTAAAAGTAATGAAAAACCCAGTTGATATTATTACCCTAGATATTAATATGCCCATATTGAACGGCATTAAATTATTGCCAATGTTAAAGGCAATGCTTCCTTCTGTAAAAATTGTGATGGTCAGTGCTTATAGTAAAACAGATGCAATTAAGGAAACAGTTGCTTTAGGTGCTGATTTTTTCATTTTAAAACCGTTTAAACCGGAACAAGTCTTTAAGGTTTTTAATTTTGTTTGTCAAAAAGAAATTAAAACTGTTGTTGGTCAACCCAAGTTGCGCAATTTTGATGAAAGCCGAATAGGTGTTTTTGGTTTAGTAAAGTCTGAAGAGCGGGCAAAAACCCTATATACGATTTTGGACTGGCTAGGTTGCAATATTATTGGCATTACCACTGAATCCGGAGAAATTTTAGTAAAGTATATTGAAACGAATAAACGATCGTTGAATGTTTTTCTAATTGATACGAACATGCCAGAGTCTGACTTTGAAAAGCTGTTTAGTGTGGCATTTCGTGCAAATCCTCAAGTTAAAATTATTGTATTGACTACAGGAGCTTCACCTGAAAGTATTGAAGCTTTTGAGCCACTTCCAAGTTATGCTCGCCTAACTTTTGCAGAGGATAACTTTTTGTTTGATGTGTTAACTGGAATGTTTTGCCTTCACTGAATTAATCGAATAATCTGCTGAGTTATTGTTGGAATAAATAATCGTTATTACTTTTGATTGCAAAAATTAGGGCTAAATGATAAGATATCATGTTTTCTTTAGTTACAATTTTTTTTAGTCAGGAGAATGATTATGCTTGCAACAGTTGATTTTACAGCGGAACTTCGCACAGAATTTGGTAAGGAACGCACCAAGAAAATTCGTACTGCTGGAGATATCCCTGCAGTTATTTACGGAAAAAGCCAAGAAAATATTCATATTCGTTTAAATCGAATTAAATTCACAAAAACATTAAAAACATCTTCTGGAAAGAATCTTTTTTATAATATGGATTTGGGTGAACAAAAAGTCCAGGTTGTTATTCGTGAAATGCAAAAAAGTGTATTAAAAGATTATATTACTCATGTTGATTTTGTTGCCATTCATGAATCAATACCAATTACAGTTGAGATTCCTGTACATCTTAAAGGAACGAGTACTGGCGTAAAACGTGGCGGGCTGTTAAATCAAAAAGTAAAAAAACTTCGATTATCTGTGTTGCCTAATGAAATCATGACGGAATTTGAAATTGATGTAACAGATTTGGATATTGGTCAGTTTGTAAAAGTAAGCGAATTGAAATTGCCTGCTTCTGCAAAAGTGCTGTATCCGTCAGGAGATCAGCGCGTTGTCACTGTTGATATAACGCGAGCAACTGATTTAACTGAAACAGCTGCAGAATCTGCTGCTGCTGAAGCTGCATCTGCTGCATCTACCTTGGCTGCTGAGGCTAAAAAAGTAGATTCTAAGAAATAACCTTTTTTTATGAATTTAAAGGATTTAGGCCTTGCGATTCTTGAGGTTGCTTATCTTAAAGGTGATTTTACGCTTCGTAGTGGCTTAAAAAGCAATTATTATCTTGATAAATATTTGTTTTCAACGCAACCTCATATTTTAAAAGCAATTGCAGAACACCTGCCATCTAAATTACCAGATTTAGCAACTTTTCAGAAAATTGCTGCTCCAGAATTAGGTGCAGTTGCCTTAGCTGCTGCATTAAGCCTACAAATTAGTAAGCCTTTTGTTATTGTACGTAAAGGTGCAAAAGACTATGGTACGTCAAAATCAATTGAGGGAATTATTCATGCTGGTGAATCTGTAGTTATGATTGAAGATATTCTAACAACAGCAGGTGCAGCTATTGAAGCTGCAAAAAAACTTCGTGATCACGGCATTACGGTTTTGAAAATTGTTGGGATTATTGATCGGGAACAAGGTGCAATAGAAAACGGCAAAAAAGAAGGCTTTGTTATTGATGCATTGTTTACTAAAACCTCGTTAGGCATTTAATGTTATCTTTTCGTGAAAAACTTGCGGCACTATCTCAAAAGAACAATTCGCGTGTATGTATGGGTTTAGATATCGAATTTGAGAAATTACCCAAAAGTGTACAATCTAAAAATGATCCAGTTTTTTCGTTTGCTAAACAAATTATTGATGAAACACACACGCTTGTTTGTGCGTATAAACCCAATAGTGCATTTTTTGAAGCTCATGGCGAAAAAGGAATGCGAACGCTACGAAAAATTATTGAGTATATTCCGAACGAAATTCCTATTATTTTGGATGCAAAACGCGGCGATATTGGTAATACAGCACGTTTGTATGCGAAAGCTGTATTTGACGATATGGGCGCTGATGCAGTAACGTTGCATCCATATATGGGCATAGACTCTATCGAGCCTTTTCTCAATTATAGCAACAAAGGTATTTTTGTTTTGGGGCTGACCTCTAATCCTGGAGCAAAGGACTTTCAATATTTGCAAATTGATGGAATTCCATTATATCAAAAAGTAGCTGAAAAAGTGGCTGAATGGGACAGTCGATATTACAATTTAGGTTTGGTTGTTGGGGCAACGCGTCCAGAATCCTTTGATATTATTCGCAAAATTTTGCCAACACAACCTTTGTTAATCCCAGGCATTGGTGCCCAAGGCGGAGACATTAGGGCTGTAGTTCAGGCCACATGTGCAATACCTGCTGCCCTAACCTTAATCAATGCGTCGCGAAGTATTTTATATGCGTCAGTTAATGAAGATTTTGCTGTAGCTGCTGCACGTGCAGCTACAGCTTTACGTGATGAGATTAATTGCATATTTTCCGATTATAATTGATTGCTAAGCTATTATATTTTAGGATACAATAGCTTATGGCTTTAAATACTCCGAATGGTGTAAAAGATTATCTTCCGAACGAAGCAACTGTACGTGTAGCATTAGTTGCACGTGCAAAAGAGTTTTTTATGGTGCATGGCTATCAACGCATTATTACACCCACATTTGAATTATATGATATTTTAAAAAAGGGGCTCACTCCGCAGTTAGAGCAGCAAGCGATTAAGTTTTATGATGATCAAGGTGTCTTAATGTTGTTGCGTCCAGATATGACAACGCCCATTGCTCGGGTTGTTGCGTCATCTATGACTGCGCAGCAATTACCACTCAAGCTTTTTTATGCTGCAGATGTATTTCGTAAACATACACCGCAAACACTTCGACAAGCAGAATTTTTCCAAGTGGGAGTTGAGTTAATCGGATTATCAGGCTTGGATGCAGATCAAGAAATTATTGAATTATTAATTGATTTGTTACAGGTTTTGGATATTCCAAAATTTACCATAGACATTGGCCACAATGAAAATGCAGCAGGCTTGTCTGCAAACGCTATCAAAGCACTTGAACAACAGGATTTTGTTACATTAGGAACTATGCCCTTACAAGGCACAAAAGCCATACTTTCGAAAGGAAGCTACTTAGCTGCTTTAGCTGATCGGTTAATGGAGCGACATTCTGCTTGTGTTAATTTTAATCACGGTTTTATCAAAGATATTGATTATTATACTGGAATTCAATTTCATGTTCATGTGCCTGGATTTGGTTATGAAATTGGCTCAGGTGGAAGATATGATGGTTTATTAGGTGCGTATGGTCAACCAGCCCCAGCTGTTGGATTTGCGTTAGAAGTGGATAAATTGTTAAAGTTGAAAGGGAATTAATGACACAGTTAACTATTGCAGTACCTAAAGGATATTTATTTGAGCCGTCAGTAAAATTATTTTCAGATGCAGGTATATGTGTTGGAGATACGTCAAAATTAGCGCGCAAGTTAACCTTTTTTGATGAAAAAGGTTTGTATCGATTTATTATTCTTCGACCAGCTGATGTGCCAGTATATGTGGAACATGGTGCTGCAGATATTGGTATTTCTGGCAGAGATGTTTTAGATGAATCTCACGAAAATGTGGCACGATTAAAAAAATTGGAATTTGGATACTGTCGGCTGGTTGTGGCAGCACTTAAGGAAAAAAATTATTCAATGGACTGCTTGCCGTATCGACCCATTGTTGCAACAAAGTTTGTTCATAGTGCGCAAGCTTATTTTGAACGTCATGGAATTCATGTTGATTTAATTAAATTATATGGGTCAATTGAATTAGCTCCGCTAGTTGGACTGAGTGATTTGATAGTAGATTTGGTTGCAACTGGACAAACCCTAAAGGAGCATGGATTAATAGAACTGGATACTATTTTTGAATCTACAGCAATATTAGTAGCAAATAAGGTTTCATTACAGCAGAATTATTCGTTAATTTCTTCAATTATTCAGAATATGTGATGGCTGATTCTTTTAGCGTTTCTTCTCCAGCTAGAGCTATCAACTGTAGTTTGATGATTCCGGGTGATAAATCCATTAGTCATCGGGCAATTATTTTGTCTGCAATAGCACAGGGACGTAGTACGATTGATGATTTTTTGCGCTCTGATGATTGTTTGCATACGATTGCAGCGTTTCAAGCAATGGGCGTGCCTATTGACGACTGCGGCACTAGCCTTCATATTACAGGCGTGGGCCTTCACGGTCTTTGTGCTAGCCATAAACCCATAGATGTTGGCAATTCTGGAACGTGTATGCGTTTACTGTTGGGTGTGCTAGCTGCACAGCCATTTGAAAGCACGATTGCTGGCGATGCTTCCATAGCTTTACGTCCAATGCAGCGGGTTACAGATCCACTAGCACAAATGGGCAGCAGATTTGAACATGAATCCAAGGGCAGGTTTATCCCTGTTGAATCTGGACAAAAAACCCTTGCACCTATACGTGTGCTTCCTGTACCAACCTTGTCAGGCATTACGTATACCTTGCCTATTGCTTCAGCTCAAGTAAAATCTGCAATTTTGTTAGCTGGATTATTTGCGCAATCACCCACAACAGTGATTGAACCAATAAAGTCTCGCGATCATACAGAAATTATGTTACGTGGGTATGGTGCTGATATTCAGCGAAAGGGACATGCAATTACGCTGAATCCTGGAAAGGTGTTGCAAAGTACAAATCTTTCTGTGCCTCGTGATATTTCATCTGCAGCTTTTTTTTTAGTTGCAGGTGCGATTCTAAATCAAGCCACTATTCGATTGCCACGTATTGGCCTAAATCCAACCCGAACTGGTATTATTCATGTTTTACAGCAAATGCGAGCAAATATCACAATTGAGAATGAGCAACTTGTGTGTGGTGAACGAATTGGAGATTTAATTATTCAATCGTCTCAGTTAACTGCTACAGATATTTCAGGAGATATGCTGCCATTACTTATTGATGAAATTCCGATTTTGGCAGTTGCAGCAGCTTTTGCAAAAGGAACGACACGTATTGCAGATGCGCAGGAATTGCGTGTCAAAGAAAGTGATCGCATAACAACTATTGTGACTGAGTTGCGTAAATTTGGTGTTGATATTGAAGAAACACCGGATGGTATGCTGATTCATGGGCAACTGAGGGAAAGGTATCATGCAGCAACTGTGACGAGTTATGGTGATCATCGTATTGCAATGAGTGCAGCGATTATGGGTATGGCTATTGAAAATTCAACAACTACCATTTTGGATACAGCTTGTATACAAACATCATTTCCTGAGTTCACGAATCTTATTTCGGAAATTATGAGCAAGAGGCATGTTTAACTTTTCTTAGAACAGGGCATATCCTTATTAAGTGCAGATGAATAGAGGAGCGTCTTAATGGAGGCCATTGCTTATTTAGTTGGATCAATTGTTGTAGTTATTATTGGCATATATTTTTTGCTGTCTTATCAAAAACGACAAAAAATTCAGCGATTTCTTGCCAAAAAGTCTCGAATTACTGTGATTATGAATAAGCCACATATTCCTCGTGCACGTGTGGGATCTCGTAGCGAAATTGTACGTGAAGCAGAAGCATGGTTTATTGCACTTAAGCAAAAATATCCAGAGTCCCCATTACCTTATAAGACAATTGGTGATTTTTATTTTAGCAGAGGCTTACCAGAGGATGCTTTATTGAAATATTATCTGATGGTCGAGCATCTTAATGATGATGTGCCTTTTGATAAGTTAGCACCTATTATTGAATTTTTGCAAAGTAAAGAAAAAACAGAACTGATTCAAAAAATTATGCAACATTTTCAATCTGTTTCATAAATCATGGCTGAACTACCTGTTAATAACATTGTTCGCTCAGCAATTTTGTTGCCACTAACACAGGAACGTGATGCTGAGGCTGCTTCTAAAGCTGATATTCTTGGCCAATTGCAACACAAGGAAACAACAGCTAATGCATCCTTTAATTTAGTGAATGAACATTTTATTGCTGCTGAAGAACCAGCAAAAACGCAAAAATCTCAGATTGTTTTTCGTCCTGAAACAACTGAATCGCGTCAAAATAATGAAACGCGAATTCAACAGAAAATAGATGAAGTCAGTCAGCAGCAGTATCGGCAAACATTAACAACGCTTCAGCAGGAAAGCTTATCAAAAAAAGTTGGATTACAGCCGACAATTCACAACCCACATAGTATTTCGGATCAAGTGATGGCACAAAAACCAATTAATCACATGAATGATCAGGATAAAGTTTTAACACAGGAATCTCAGGTTGAAGAAGAACTTCTTTCAGATGATTATTATCACTATCGCGTAGCTATTAAAACTGCGACACAAAATCAGCTGGATCAGAGTGCAGAGTTTACAGATGAGGACACGGAGTCTACTTCAACAACGTTAACGATGTCAGGTGATCATGAAACTTCGCACGACACTCACTCACGTGATAAAAAAACGATTACACAACTCATGCTTGAGGCTCAGGTCAAAGACGCTAGTCAACGCAAGGCACATCCGGATCACGATGATATTTTGAATCTTGAAACAGCTCAACCGATTGTTGATCACGTTGCTTTAGGTAAGCGGGAAGTAAAAGCTATAAAAATTTCAACTGCGTCGATTTTTCATGAAACAAAACCAGCAGATCAGCGCAGTTTAGTCAAAAATAAATTACGCATTAAATTTAAAGGATTTTAGTCGATCTTTTTATAATAGAGCATTAATTGAAGATCCGCTAGCATTGGCACTTCCTTCTGCAGCGCTTATTGGCATTGTATTGGCAGATATCCCTGCAGTTCCGTTAACTCCACGTTTCATCATATCTTCGAGTTGTTGAAGCAGTGTGCTTTTATTATCAGAAAACGTACCGCTAGCATTGTTAATCATATCTTTAATGTCATTAATTAAATTGCCTACACCGGAACTGACAGTAGCCAGCATATCTAACATACCGTTTAATTCATCACTATTGTCGCACGAACGAATGATATCTTTAATCATAGAGATTGCTTGCGTGATATCTTGTTTGGATCCATGTTTCAGTAGATCTCCGATTTGTTGCAAACTATTAATTCCATTAATTGACATTGCTAACTCCTTTGGGATAAACGTGACTGCATGAAGGGAACAGTGTCTGGGGTGGGTGGGGGGGCCATAGACTGTTCCCTGCAAGTGAACAAGAGCGGCGTTTTATTGTTGCTCTATATACCTATCTCGTAATTAGCTGTTACAAAATTGTATCGATATTTTCTGGTTTTACTATTTTTTGGTCGTTAATTCCTCGAGAAATGGTTGTGTTTCTTGTCTGATTTCTAGAATTTTCACAGCAAGATGCTTATTGTAGGCGCCGAGTTCACCCACAAACTTTTCAAGTGGCCCAACATTAAGTTTGATCATATCATTGATACGAGTATTCAGCGTTAGCACATCGCCAATAGCAAGATTGGTAACATCAATAATAGGTAAGGTAATAGTTCCTAAATTTGCAGTTAGTGGAATTTTTATTTTGTTAAGTATATGCCGTAGTTCTTTTTCTTTGTTTACTTTTTCTGTGCGTTGGCCAATATGTTGATGTGCAACAATTTGATCCATAAAGGGTTCTAAAGCAACATAGGGCAAACAAAACGTAATGATGCCAATATGTTCGCCAATAACAAGTTCAAAAACAAGCTTGAGCAACGGATCATTTTGCGGTAATAAATGAATCAACTTTGGATTCATTTCTGTAATAATACTTTGAGGTATTTCTGCCATAAGTGGACCCCAGCATGATTTAAGAATTTCAAACATTTTTGACATAAGTTTTCCCAAAATAGCCATTTCAATTTCAGTAAATTCATTTCGATCTACATTTGTTTTAGAACCTTCGCCGCCAAGTAGCTTTTCAATAAGTAGTAGCGCAACATCAATGTTAAGCGAAATTATAGCTTGATCATTAAAAAAAGAAATAATATAGTAAATTGATTTTTCATCTGCTTCATCAATAAATTCGGAATAAATATGTTGTTCAATATAGGTTAAATATAGCTTGATGTCTTGACGTAAATATACAGATAAGGCAGCTGTAAATAATCGAGAAAAATTGTCATGATACCCTTGAATAATTCGTAAATGGTCTTTGGAAAAAACATTGGGGCGGCGAAAATCGTATTTGACAATGCGTTGATGTTTGGTTGCAACGTAGGTGCTTGAAACAGATGACGGCGGTGTGTTTACGTTTTCATTAGCATAAGTGTTTTGAGATGAAGTCGCATTATCAGGTTCTAAGGATTGCGCACCCTCTTCCAAAACTTCTGCAAGTAGTGCATTTATTTCTTCTTGCGAAAGAATATTGCTCATTGCGAATAGTAACTAGTCTTTACTTGGAAGAAGATTCTCAGTTTTGATTACATCCGAGACATCCGCTATAATGTGTTCAATATCGCTTTCAACTAAATTAAGATCAGCTAAGGCTTTTTCAGATATGGAATAATTTAACCCATCTACACCTAAACTAATGCCCATCATATCTGCTACAGCATCAGAAATATGAATAATATTCACTAAAGCACAATGTTGTTTTGCATTGTTGGGTTCATGATGCCAGCGAATTGCTGTACATAGAATTTCTGGCAGATTCCATTTTTCAGCTAATAAGAAACCGATTTCTGCATGATCAATTCCCAAAATCTTTTTTTCTGCATCCAAAAATGACATGTTTTCTTTTTTTGCAAGAGAAACAATCATTTGAAATTTATCACGCCAAAAAAGGTTCATCATGAGTTTGCCAATATCATGAAGTAGCCCAGCAACATAAGCTTCTTCGGCATTATGATAATGCGCCCGTTTAGCTACAATCTTAGCTGTATGTGCGACTAAGGTGCAATGTAAATAAAGTTCGCCTTCGCGTAAGCCATAAGCTGAATTTGATTTTTGAAGCAACTCAAATGCTTCTGCAGTTAATACAATGCTAACAATAGTGTTTAAGCCTAAGCATACAATAGCATGAGAAATTGTTGAAATTGTATTTACAAATCCGTAATAAGATGAATTCGCCATTTTGAGTACTTTTGTTGTTAAAGCTTGGTCTTTTTCAAGGATTTTTGATAAATCTTGTGCAGAGGCTTTGGGGTCATTGGCAATATCCAATACTTGATAAATACTCGTAGGTAAAACCGGGATATCTTGGACACTATCTAATTTTTTTATAGTTAATTCTCGTATGGTTTCCACTGTAGCCTCCTTATCGTTGATAAAAAAAGTTTAATTGTGAGCCAAATCCAATATCGCGTGCATTTAATATAGATTCTGTGCTTCCAATAAATAATATACCTTCACTTCGTAAGGCATTAAAAAATTTTTTATACAGTTGCTGCTTTGCTTCTTCAGTAAAATAGATAACAACATTACGACATAAAATTAAATCATAGTTGTTTTCAAAATTATCCATTAGTAAATTGTTTTTTTTGAAATTTATGTTTCGCTTGAGTGATTCGCGAATAACATAACTTCCGTCATTCGTAGGTGTAAAATATTTTTTGGATAGATTGGTATCCATAGCCTTGTAATCTACTTCTCGATAAATGCCTCGTTGAGCTTTGCCAAGCACTTCTTGATCAATGTCTGTTGCAAGAATCGAGTAGGGATGATTGGGGAAAAATTCTTCCATCGTAATCGCGAGGGTATAGGGTTCTGCACCATAGGAACATCCTGCAGACCACAGTTTAAGTGCTGAATTCTTTTTGGTTCGTTCCAGTGTAGGAATTATAATGCGTCGAAGTTCATCCCATTTTTCTGGATTTCGAAAAAATTCAGTGACATTAATTGTAATGAAATCTTTAAATTCTTGAACTTTAGTTGTATCTCGTTTTAGAAAATCGACGTACTCACGATAACCAGATAATCCAATTCGTGTAATTAAAGAGGCGAGTCGTCGCATCATTTGCGGCGCTTTATAGCTGTTTAAATCAATATTAACCAGTTTAAGAATTTCATTTTTAAAATAAGTGTATTCGTTATCGTCAAACATTAAAATAAAACCTCGCCTTCGCTTGCAACTTTATAAGTCATTTTACCATTGATCATATATAATTTGATTGTTTTTCCTTGGGTTCCGCCTGTATTTTCTGCAAAATTATGTGCCCCAGCTTCGCCTAAACTTTTTTTTACAGCCATAACATTTTTGGCTCCTATATTTAGCCCTGTGTTGGTATTTCCCATATTAAACATTTGTGCGCCACCTGCAATTTTAATAATATAACGTACTCTGCCGCCACCCATTTTTTCTAGTTCTTTAAACAACAAGGGAACTGCGGTATTGGCATATTTCCATGGATTAGAGATAATGGGTGTTTTTTCCAACGCACTATCTGGCAATAAAACATGCGCTAAGGCTCCGATTTTTTGAATCGGGTCATAAACAAGTATGCCAACGCACGATCCTAGGCCATAGGCTACTAAAATGTCTTGCGCATTGTTACTTAGTTTTATTTCAGCTAATCCAACAGGTATAACAGCCATAATGCTCCTCTTATTACAGAGTACCTGAATATGTCTCAATAAACAAGCGGTCAATATCTAAAATAAATCTTCCAGTTAATGGATCAAATTTAAATAAATGGCCATCTAAAATTCCATGCCCCAGTTGAGCATAATATTGCCCATTATAACTATGCACTTTCCCGCCATTGTTCATATAAATTCCCAAGATACGATTGGAGCGTTTTAGCAGCAAAATTAATTTTTCTGTAGATTGATCTTCGATTGTTGCTTTTTGAGGGAATACATAGCGAACATGGAAAACATCTGAACCTCGTTGATATTTTTGTGCAAATGTAGACAAACACGTTAGTTGTTTGGGTGTGATAATTTGGTCAATATTACTAACAGGAACCAAAAAAGGATACGCTTGAATTGTTATTTCCATCAGATATACTGAAATTTGAACAACATGCGTTTCTGGAATTGGTTTTTTAATTTTTGAATAATGGACAGGTTCTGAATACATTGCATTCATGGCTTTTTTTTCTTTAACTAAAATGTCATAGGCTTGAAGAATAATCTTTGTTTTTTCTTCAGCCCATTTTTGATTGGTGAGATGATGATCTGGATGATATTCTTTTAATAACGAACGAGACGCTTGTTTTATTTCTTGTAACGATGCGTTACGTGGAAGGTTTAATATACGGTAATGCTGTTCCATAGTGCCATTATACAAAAAGTTCGGGTTTTGAAAAAGCTATTTCTGTTGTAATTTTTCAAGGGCCTGTAATTTGTAATGAAGAATTTGAATTTGCTCAGATAAACATTTTAGTTGATTGCCGACTGGATCCAGTGATGTTGAAACATTTAGCTCTTCAGTAACAATGCTTTTATTGACGGATGCAACCACTCTTCCTGGATTGCCAACAACTGTTGAATGACTTGGAATATCTTTAAGCACAACTGAGGCTGCGCCGATTTTACAATTATCACCAATGTAAATGGCGCCTAGGATTTTAGCGCCTGCACCAATGATGACATTGTTGCCAATGGTGGGATGACGCTTGCCTTGTTGTCGCGTTGTGCCACCCAGTGTTACTTCATGGTAAATAATAACATTAGCACCTACTTCTGCAGTTTCGCCAATCACAATTCCAGTGCCGTGATCCATAAAAAATTCTTTGCTGATTTTTGCTCCAGGATGAATTTCAATGCCAGTAATCATGCGTGTTAGCAGGGATAATACCCGCGGAATAATGGGTACGTGAATTGTCCATAACCAGTGATTGATTCGATGCATGACAATAGCTTGTAACCCGGGGTAAAAAAGAACTTCAATAATGTTGTGCGCTGCAGGATCACCATGAAAAACCGCTTGAATATCTCGGTTAGCAAATCCAATGATTAGATAGCCTATTAAAAGAAGAAAAAAAACTGTCACAATAATCATTACTACATAATACCAAGTTTTTTAGGTATTGCCTACTTTTCGCTATAAGCGTTCAGCAAATCTCATTATAGTTGGATCTTGGAATTTTTTGGTTTTTGTTTACAATGGGGGAGATAAATCATCTATTGCGAGTTTTAAAATTTATGTGAATGGAATAAGTCAAACGCTTGTGCCGTCTGGGTGCATTGGTGGTTCAACAACGTATAATAGAATCGGAAGCGATCAAAGTTCAGCTTTCTTTAACGGCCTCATTGATGAGGTTCGCATCTACAATCGCGCGTTAACTGAAAGTGAGATTCGCTCGCTTATGATGGGATATGAACCCGGAGAGTTTTAACCGCAAAACTGTTTGTGAGGCTAGTGCAAAAAGCCTAGCTTTGTTTTGAGGCAATCAATTGAGTAACATTATATCCATTTTTTTCGTCCAAATTTAACTTAGTATTTTTTGCTTCTACTATTGTCCTGTATGTCGGTTCAGTTAATTCGCCACTTAAATACTGCTTATGAGCTAAATACATTTGCGAAATGTCAGCCTTAAAAGCAGCGGCTCCTATCTCAGGAACATTGCCGTTCAGTTGTACATATGCGGCAAGCACTGCTTTCTTGTCCGGAAATGCCAGTTTTGAATATTTTTCTAGATCATCAGTGGTTACCGTTCCTGAAATTTTTATAACCGTTGTAACATTATTCGCTATTATTGGGGCGCTTTCAGCCATTGGAGCAGTTTACTTGTTAGAAATTAGTAAATTTTCTATGAAAGTATCTGCAACACTTATTTCATTGCTGCTTCTATTTGTTGTCGATTTTTCTGGAATAGCTATCGTAGCATCCTCTGTGTTTTTATCACTTAATACTTCTCGGCCGGCGGCTATTTCTACTGGTTTAATATTCAAGCAAATTTTAGTTTGAGTGTCATAGAATTTTGCATCATATGTATTTTCAGGTTGTTTAGGATCCTCGCTAGGTGTCCAGCCTGTTTTCACTAAACTTAATTTGAGGGAGGCTTTGTCTGATTGTTTATTGTTTCGATCATCAATTAATTGAACCGAATTATTTATTGTTTGACTAGGCAACTTGCTTAATATTTTTTGTGCCGCTGTATATGCAAATTCGTCATTAGTAGTAACCGTTGCAGGTACTTCAGTAACTTTACTGCATATTTCCCGAATACCTTTGACAAACTCATTCTGATTAAGCGCAAAAAAATCATCATTGTCAGATTTTGTCATTAAATCTATTAACAGAGCAATTGGTTTGCCAGTTGCTGTTGTTTCTTTTCCATTTAGAATAAGCGTTATTGTAATCTCACGCTTATCGCTTTCGATATTTTTGAGATCCTCAGCAGAAATTTTTTTTGAAGAATCTGTTATTCCACAGTTGGCATTAACTATTGTTGCTGTTTGTTCAGCATCAATATGTAGCTCCGGAGCTGCATTTTTTGAAGATTGAAGTGAACTTGAAATAGATAAAATATTGTTGCTCATGTTTATAGTGTACCCATAAATCGTGTTTCTAAACATAGTTTTATAACGGCTCATTTGTACTACGTATTTAAGGGAAAAAACATCCGTAGGATTATTCATAATAACGAATGGTGGTTCTCGGTTGTGGATGTTTAGTTGGGGAATCCATAAAATACGTAGCGATATTAGACGGAAAATGGGTGG
>CAYUBI010000024.1:1520-23959 GCA_964443005.1 uncultured Candidatus Marinamargulisbacteria bacterium | reverse complement strand
CCAGTTGCATCTTGATTGAATTCTACTACCTTTAATTAGTGACTGACAAGCAAGAGCCTTGTACAATGCATAATGAGCCTGAAGGCGAGATTTGGGAATGATAATACAAATGAATGCTGATGAAATAAAAACTGTACACGACATGGAAAATTAACTGAAGGTTAGTGAGAGTATAACCTTCAAAATGAACGATAAAAAAGAGGTCTATAAAATGCTTCTAATGCCCTCTTGTCAAACAAATCAATTGCTATTAAAATATCTTCGATTAGCAGTTGACGTGATCGAGTGCTAAAAGGTGGTTGTTTAAACTGCCTGAATATTTAGAAGGAGGTAAAGTTATGATAAAGCCGTTATCTGATCGTGTATTACTTAAGCAACTCGACCCAGAGGAAAAGACAAAAAGTGGGATCGTTCTGCCTGGTTCTGCTCAGGAAAAACCACAAGAAGGCGAAGTGATTGCTGCAGGTCCTGGCAAAACTAATGACGATGGGAAAATTATTCCTATGCCTGTTAAAAAAGGTGATATCGTTATTTATTCCAAGTATTCGGGAACCAATATCAAAATTGATGGCGATGAATATATCATTGTAAAATCTGATGATATTCTCGCAATTAAGTAATTATTAAAGGAGGAATCAATTATTATGGCTGGAAAAAAACTTGTTTTTAATGAAGAAGCATGGAAAGAGCTCGATAAAGGTGCCAAAATTTTGTATGATGCTGTTAAGGCAACTTTAGGCCCACGAGGACGCAATGTTGTAATTGAAAAAAAATGGGGTTCGCCAACAATTACAAAAGATGGTGTTACTGTTGCTAAGGAAATCGAACTTAAGAATCCCTTTGAAAATATGGGCGCACAGCTGATAAAAGAAATTGCTTCAAAAACAAATGATACTGCAGGTGATGGAACAACCACTGCTACAGTATTAGGTTATGAAATTTTCAAGCAAGGTCTTAAATCAATTATGGTTGGAGCAAATCCTTCAGCTATAAAGCATGGTATTGATAAAGCAGTTGAAGTTGCAGTGAAATATATTGTTGACCAGTCTGCTCCAGTTGAAACCAAAGAAAAGATTGCTCAGGTTGCAGCTATTTCTGCTAATAATGATGCAGTTATTGGTGATTTGATTGCAGATGCAATGGACAAAGTCGGTAAAGATGGCGTTATTACAGTTGAAGAATCCAAAAGTATTGAAACTACGTTAGAAGTAGTTGAAGGAATGCAGTTTGATAAAGGCTACGTTTCTCCGTACATGGTAACAGACAAAGAGCGCATGGAAGCAGTATTGGAAGATCCATATATTCTTTTGACTGATAAAAAGATTTCTGCAATTAAAGATTTATTGCCAATTCTTGAAAAAATCATGCAAATTGGTAAGCCCTTGGTTGTTATTGCTGAAGACCTAGAAGGTGAAGCTCTTGCAACGCTGATTCTGAATCGTTTACGTGGGACATTAAATGTTGTTGCAGTAAAAGCGCCTGGTTTTGGCGATCGTCGTAAAGCTATGTTAGAAGATATCGCTATTTTAACTGGTGGAACTGTTATTGCTGAAGAAACTGGGCATACTTTGGATGGTGTTGAGCTAGAAATGCTTGGCAGAGCCAAAAAAATGAAGATTTCTAAAGAAAATACTGTGATTGTTGAAGGTGCTGGAGATAAAAAAGATATTACCGGACGTATCAGCCAAATCAAAAAAGAAATCGAATTATCAGATTCTTCGTATGACAAAGAAAAATTGCAAGAACGCTTGGCTAAATTAGCAGGTGGTGTTGCAGTAATTAAGGCAGGCGCAGCAACAGAAACCGAATTAAAAGAAAAGAAGCATCGAATTGAAGATGCACTTTCTGCAACTCGTGCAGCTGTTGAAGAAGGCATTGTTGCAGGTGGCGGTATTACCATGCTGAATACAATTCCTGCTTTGGAAAAATTAGCTGCTTCGATTTTAGACGAAGATGAACGCATTGGTGTGACAATTGTTAAAAAAGCAATGGAAGCTCCGTTACATGCGATTGTGGATAATGCTGGACTTGAAGGCGGTATTATTGTTGAAAAGGTTAAAGAAGCTAAGAAAGGCATTGGTTTTAATGCATTAACATTAAAATACGAAGACCTTTTTAAAGCTGGTGTTGTTGATCCAGTAAAAGTAGCGCGATCAGCCTTGCAAAATGCTGCATCAATTGCTAGCATGTTATTAACAACGTCAGTATTAATTGCTGAAGAACCTGATGATAAGCCAGCAATGCCATCACCTGGCGGCATGGGTGGCGGTATGGACGGGATGATGTAATTATCAATTAATCTCTATAGGAGTTTGATTGATCTGGCGCCCTCTTCCTTATTAATAGGGAAGAGGGCGTTTTCTGTAATTGATGTGTGATGCGGACCCATAGCTCAGTTGGTTAGAGCAGCCGGCTCATAACCGGTAGGCCGTAGGTTCAAGTCCTACTGGGTCCACCAAACAGGACAATCGGGTTGTTTGCGGTAGATATGTTACGTATATAGTTATATATTTATGCCTAATATTCATTTTCGTCTAATATTCTTTTAACGTCAGCTTTTAGTAAAAAATTGGACGTCTGGATTGTATTAATTATTTTTTGCATTAAACAGTTAGAAATGTTGCCGATTATTGATAATTCATGTATATGATAGTTTTCTTTAATAATTTCTGTTTGTAAGGGAATTAAACGATTCAACTGAACAATTGTTGGTAGGCTAAAAACAGTTTCCGTTCCTTGAGGGACATAAATATCATCAATGGCATAATTGTTTAATTGTTTGTTGGTCTTTGATGTTGTAGTAACACTCAAAACAAGGTAGTCGTTCTTATTTGTTAAAATGATTAACAGTTTAATTTTTTGTTCTCCGTCATCAAAACTAACTTTAGTCTTGATAACGGTTCCAGCGCGAAGTTTGTTTATTATTCCTAAATCAGATAATTCTCTTGGTAAGTCCATTACCCTACAGAAACACCATGAAAAGCACGAATAAACCTATCGGTTTCCTTGTTTTCCTGAACGAATAATAGTAATTCCTTGAGTTGTTCTTTTGGTAGTTCATGCGCAATATCCTCAATGGTTATGTCATCGTAAAGTTCTGAATTCCTCCAAGAATATTCTTGATGAGAAATATTTGATAGATTGGGCGCTGATAAATGTCCATATTTTTCTATAACTTCATCAGTGAATTCTTGATCAGAATTAGAAAGTTGATCTAGATCTGGTGCGGAAACGCTTTTAATCGTTCGGTGTCTATTGTTCTCGAGCGAAATATTGTTATCCATGTAGTCACGATTAGCATCGTCGAGAGTTTCTGGGTCATTGATAATGTTGAGTATTTTTGACGGTACTGGTCCGTATTTTTGATGTTGGTACGTATCCCCGGTAACTAATCGTCCATACTTTAAAAGGTGGCCTTTATCAATATAATACAAAAGTTTCGCAGCCTTCATTTTCGACAAGGTTTCAACTTTTATTGCAAGATAGTTTAATATAGTGATAGTTTTTTTAATATTCATGATACTTATCTTATTCCCCGTAATTTCAACGCTAAACATTTGTAATTTATCCGGCCGACCGAATGTGGACGGTGCTAATAGCTTTGCTTCAGTTAGGAGTATGAGCATGTTATATCAAAATTCATTCAACATGTAAAGTCGTATCTTCCTCACCGAAAATGTTACTGACAACGCTCATCTAGCTATTTTAGCGTTATTAAAAAAGTTAAATTTTCGAAATAATGAAAACTTGTCCCGGGAGTCCCACCAAACAGGACAGCTTTTGATTTTGTTATCAGTTTTGTAGTCAACGATTAAAAATTACTTTATAATTAAGTGGTTCAACTGAATTTTCCTTTCGATATATTGATAATGTTATTTGTTATGCAATAATATCAGGAGGAAAATTATGGGTAGTATTGGGATATCTAATGTGCCAAATTACGGATCATATGCTCTAGGTCAGTTTGGGCAAATAAAAACTTCACAGGATAAGCTACGGTCATTTATGGAATCCATGGTTGATAAACAAAATCGTGCAATAGAAATGAATTCGTTTAACCCATTAGCTTTTGCTGCAGTTGCGTCTACAGCAACAACAGTACCAACTAATTATAGTGAATTAGTTTCTGGAATAGACGAAAAAATGAAACCATTTATAAGAAATGTAAGCATGGCAGATGGTGGTACTGGAATATTATTTGTAGATTCTTCTGTTAAATTAGCAGAAGGACAAGTTAAAGTTGATACATCGCAATATGGTTTAGCTTCTTTAATCCGAACTGCACAAACATCTGGGAATTGGGATAAAGTAGATATTTATGTTAAAACGCTTCAAAACAAGACCTTATTAAATAAAAATGGTCTTTTGCCATGGGCAATTTCGGTTGCAGCTAATGGGAATGCTAGTATTCTAAAAAAAGACTCTGCATCTGATGGTAGTCAATTATTTCTTGAGAATTTATCAACAATTTATATTTTAGCTATTTTACGAAATGATAAAACAAGAATGACTGACTATGGGAAATTATTATCAACGTTTTATGATCGATTTATTGATAACGAAACATTTACGGATTCGTTAGGCAAGGTTCGATTAAAGCCAGGTGATAATTGGGTAGATGGCAGTACTGAGTTGTTTCGAAATGTTGTTAATTTATCATATTATTATGGCCGTGGATTAATTAATATGATGATTCTTGCTGAAATGGGATTAATTTCTACGCAACATGATGCAGCAACAACAGCGCATGATTTATTTTCTGATTATCATGAACAATTGATTGCTGGCGAAAGTATTGTTAAGGGAAAATCAGTTGGCATTTTTTCTGATTTTCAAAGTCGTGATGGGAAACCGCTGGTTCAGTATGGTACTGGAGGCTTTGATGCAATTCGTGTATTACCCAATATGGGAAATACAGTTGCTTATGTTAATTTGCTTCGTAGTTTCGGTGTTGTTTTGGATCAATCTGAAAGCGCAGCTGGTGCAGCAGAAAATCAAGCGTTGTTTCAACAAGCACTGAATCAAGTTCTTGGGGCTAATACGTCAGATGCAGTTAATGAGGGTGTTATTGATAACTTTATCAAAACAGCCAAGCAAGTGATGTTAAATCGTTATAATTTTTTCTTGACTCAGTCTTCGATGGGTACAGGGACTCCAGAGAATATTCAGAAATTCTTTAAAGATACATCTTATTTTTGGGGAACAAATGGGGTCAAAATTTATGATTGGATAAATTCATTGTCAACAGTAGAATTTCCAGCAACTATGCAAACTGTTTTTCCAGAAATGAGTTCTGTAATCCAACAATTATCTATGTCGTTAATGCAATCTGAAATCACTGAAGATGCTGCATATTTATATAATCTTGGATATTCGGCATTTGGTTTACATGCTACAACGTATTAAAATATTCTAGCCCAATTGGTTTGGCTGCTGTACAATAACTGGCTAGAACTATGTCTACCAATTATCTATTGAAATAATGAATTTACAATATATCAAACGCATTGGCCCTAAAATTGCGAGTCAATTTGAAGCCTTGGGCCTTTTTACTACAGAGGAGGCTTTATATTATTTTCCATCCGAATATCATGATCGACGTGTGTTGCCCACATTCAGCGATTTTATTATAGGTGAAAAAGTGTGGGTAATCGGGGTTTTAGGATCCTTTAAAATTGAGGGGTCACAGAAGTTTGCAGTAGTGCGTTCTCGGATCCAATGGGATGGAAATTCAATTGACTGTGTATGGTTTAATCAACGATTTGTGACTAAATCACTTAAATTAGGTATGCAGATTGTTATTGTTGGAAAAATTCAATTCAATGAATTGACCTGTCAAAAAGAGCTGCACGTTATTGAATATGAAAAGGCAACATCATATAATCATCACCGTGTTGTGCCGATTTATTCCTTAGTTAAGGGCATTACACAAAATATGATGCGTTACGTAATTTGGGAATCATTGACTATTAGTTGCCAATCACTTGTTGATCCGTATCCAATTAGTTTACGACAGCGTTTTCAATTAATGGAGCTAAAGCAAGCGATTCAGTTAATTCATTATCCAACTGATCGTGATTTTTATAAAAAAGCTAGAGGCCGTATTGTATTTGATGATTTTTTTTATATGCAGCTGGCAATTGCGCTTCATCGTCGGACGCAAATTGGAGAGCAAGGGATTGTTTTTGCTGGTCATGGCCGTTTGCGTACAACCTACGTGCATAATATGCCCTATACCTTAACCAATGCACAGCAACGAGTGATTGAAGATGTATTGGCTGATATGCGATCACCCAAAATTATGAATCGGCTTATCCAAGGTGATGTTGGTTCTGGGAAAACAGAAGTTGCTGTTGCTGCTATTCTTGAAGCTGTTGAATGTGGATTTCAAGTCGCAGTAATGGCACCCACCGAAATTTTGGCGTCTCAACATTATCAAAAATTATCTCGTGCATTTTTAAGTCTTAATATTCGTGTTGGGTTTTTAAGCGGATCATTAAAAATTAGAGACAAAAAAGCAATGCACGAGCAAATAAGCCATGGATTGATTGACGTTGCTATTGGTACGCATGCGTTGATTCAATCTTCAGTAACTTTCAATCAACTCGGATTAGCAATTATTGATGAACAACATCGTTTTGGCGTGCTTCAACGCGCTATGTTCAAACAAAAGTCGTTTCAAAAGGTAGATTTTCTGGTTTTGACTGCAACTCCGATTCCTCGATCACTTTCGTTAACACTTTATGGTGAACTTGATAAATCTATTATAGATGAATTACCACCAGGGCGAACGCCCATTCAAACGCAGTTTATCACACCTAGCAAGCGTAAATATTTGTACGAGCGTGTAAAAGCTGAATTACGTTCAGGGCAGCAAGTATATATTGTTTTTCCGTTAGTGGAGATTTCAGAAAAGATTGATTTAAAGGCTGCTGTTCAGGAATATGAAACCTTGAAAATATGGTTTTTACCGTGGAAGGTAGGATTAATTCATGGAAAATTAAAACCTATTGAAAAAGATCGCGTAATGACTGATTTCAAGAACGGAATTTTGGACATTTTAATTGCTACAACTGTTATTGAAGTGGGCGTAGATGTTCCGCAAGCATCAATTATGATTATTGAACATGCAGAACGGTTTGGTTTGGCGCAGCTGCATCAACTAAGGGGAAGAGTAGGGCGCGGGGCAGCGCAGTCTTATTGTTATTTAGTAGCGAAACCCAAATCAGCAGATAGCAGAAAACGTATGACTGCTTTGTGTGAAACTACAGATGGATTTAAATTAGCAGAAATTGATTTAAGCATTCGAGGGCCGGGTGATTATTATGGAACAAAGCAAAGCGGGTTGCCTTCGCTATTGATGGCAAATTTAATAAAAGATGAACGTATTCTTTTGGAAGCAAAGAAAATGGCTGATTATGTTGTTGGACAAGATGCGTCACAATATCCCTTGCTATATCAACAGCATCAGCGACGGAAGGTGAGCACAGTTATTCGGGATGGAATGAACTAGGGTAAACCATTGCTAGTTAAGTTTGCAACATGCCACTGATGATATTCAGCATTGTTGAGTTGTTGCCACATGTTTTCATGAATTATTTTTTGTAAAGCGGCTTCAAATTTTATTTTTAAATTTTGTTGTGAATTTTGGTAGATGATGTGCGAATAATGTCCCAAAAATCGATCTATTCGAGTTGTTGGATCAGTATAGAGCACTCGTGGAATAATTTCGATTTTTTGGCGTTCTATTTTTAGATAGTCTTTAAAAAATCGAATTTCTGTTGTGATTGCACTTTTTTCACTGTAATACCAATTTGCATAGCGAACGCCCATACCTAGTGGTTGTGTAATCGTAATTGCCAATTGTGCATGATGGGTTGAAACGTGTAAATTATTTGCAATATAATCTTGCAAATTGATTGGATGTCCGTTGTATTTTTCAATAATGTTTTTTAGTATTTGGTCAATAGATCTGAGCGTATTGTCAAATGATTTTTGACAAAAAGAAAGTTGCCTGATAAAACTCATTAATCTAGTTATACTGTATTTTGATGGAATTTCTGTTGGTATCGAAATGAGTTTGGTGTTCATGTTTGAGTATCCCTTTGACGAGTTAATATTGTTTTGCGAACTTCAGCGAAGTTGTTTAACATATCAATTTATCGAGTTTTACGTTAAAAAATCCCACAGAAGTGTTTCTTAATTATATCGATTTTTAGAATTTCTTTAAAATATAGTGGGACAATTTGATTTTTATTTCGATATATTGATAGTAAATGATA
Organism: uncultured Candidatus Marinamargulisbacteria bacterium; assembly: GCA_964443005.1. GTDB lineage: Bacteria > Margulisbacteria > Riflemargulisbacteria > GWF2-35-9 > CAYUBI01 > CAYUBI01. The sequence continues at coordinate 15,677 of CAYUBI010000024.1, read as the reverse complement.
TAGGGGTGACTTAAAATGTTAATGGTTATGCTGGGAAGTATTTTTGCAATTCTTGTTTTTTTAACTGTACTTCGGTTTAAAAAACCTCAGGTTGAAGCTAATCAAAAGATTAATGTTATTATTACGGCTATAGCGCCAGTTCACAAAGCACATCAAGTTAATCATATGTCTAATCGTGATATCAAAATCGCAAAACCGAACAAAATCATTCGTCATTTCGCTTAAATTATTGTTGTCTTGTTTTAAGGCTTTAATCCCTGTTATAAGATTAATTTTTTGTTACAAAATTAAGTTATCTCAAAGAAAGATTCCAATTCAGTCCATTTAATAATATTGACAGTTTTTCCATCAAAGGATACATCGCCAGTATAATCCATAGTGATTATGAGTCCGGATTCAGATAAGGGGTAGCGTTGAAAAAACTGCTTTATTCCGGAAGGAATACTATTGTCTTTTTGCCCATATTTTACTTCAATCGGAACAGGAATACGGTCTTTTAAAAGTACAAAATCTACCTCCGCTCCTTGTCTTGTGCGCCAAAACTTCAATTCCATATTTAATTTCAAATATTTAGTGAGAGTAAGAAACACGTAGCTTTCTAAAATAGCACCTTTATCTTGCCGATTTTTAATTGAAGAAAAATCTTTTAATAAACTGTTTCGAATGCCTAGGTCATATAAATAGTATTTTTTTATTTTTTTTAACTCATTCCCAAAATTATTAGAATAGCTAGCTAAAGGGAATACAACAAATGTTTGATGCATTATTTCTAAATGTTTTGTTATGGCAGGCTCAGAAAGTCCGACTTCTCTAGCCAAATTAGCAATAGAAACAATTGAACCTTGGTTTTGAGCAAGAAGGTATAGTAGATGATTAAAAGATCGGATATTCTCTTCTTTTATAAGCGACTTAATATCCTTTAGTAAATATGTTTGCAAAATATTATTAAGTAGCGACATTTTGTCATCTGAAGTAACTTCATTTAATAGTCCCGGCATACCGCAGAATTTAAAATAGTCACAAATATCATATTTTGAATTTTGCTTTATTTCATTTAGCGACAGAGGGAATATAGTGGAAATTCTATAACGTCCAGCAAGGCTTTCCTTGAGATGTTTATGAATTTCAATTGATGAAGATCCTGATGCAAAAATCTTTGGACTGTTAGGCCGACGATCCACTAATACTTTGAATATTTTCGTGGCATTTTTAAGATATTGGAACTCATCAATAAAAATTATCTGACTGTTTTGACTTAATATATCAATTAACGTCGCCTCATCTCCAATAAATAAATTAAGGTTATGTGGATCTTCTAAATCATAATATTTTGGATTCAAGCCTAATTTTTGCGCATGATCAAATATTTGTTTAAGCAGAAAGGACTTGCCAACCTGTCTTGGGCCAATCAGGATTGATACAAATGGTTTGTCTAATTCAGTTAATAACTTTTCAAATATAGGTCGCTGGATAATCATATTACAATTCTAAAGTAGTACTTTAGAATTGTAAAGACGCCTTGGCTTGCCAATTACCAGCAGCATTTTTTCATTAACAATTCCTGCAAGGAACTAAAAAGTATAATGTGCGTTAAAAATTTTAAAAATCTTGAAAATCGTGATTCAGACTTTTATACTTTTGAAATTTTCTTGTAATATTCTTCATAAACCGTAGCTGAATGTGTCCATGAATAATCACAGCGCATCGCATTTCGTTGAATCATTCGCCATACTTTGGGTTCGTGATAATAAGCAATAGCTCGTTGAATGGTTGCAAATAAATCAGCGCTTTTATATTCTACAAAAACAAATCCATTGCCTTTATCTTTTTCAAAGTCTTTAGCTAAATCAAAATCAATGATTGTATCTGCTAAGCCGCCTGTTTCGCGAACAATTGGAATGGTCCCATATTTTAATGCGATTAGTTGACCAAGGCCACAGGGTTCAAATTTTGAAGGCATCAAAAACATATCGCACCCTGCATAAATTAGTTGGGCTTCAATTGCATCATATTTCAAGCTAACACCCACTTTTTTAGGGAATTTCACTTTTAAATCAGTAAAAAATTGGTGATAGCGTGGTTCACCAGTCCCTAGTAATACAAATTGAATATTTAAATCAAGTACATCCTCGATAATTTCTGCAAGAATATCAAAACCTTTTTGATCTGTTAGCCGCGAAATCAATCCTAGAACCGGTCGTCCTTCTTTATAGGGTAAACCATGAATTTTTAAAAGAGCTTTTTTATTTTCTTCTTTTTTATCTAAAGTTCGCATCGAATAATTTGTTTTAATGAGTGGGTCTTTGTTAGGCGACCACGAGGCATAGTCCAGTCCGTTAATAACGCCATAAAGGTGATCTTTATTGGATTCTAAAATCCCTTGTAATCCATAACCCATTTCTTCTGTTCGAATTTCCTTGGCATAAGTCGTGCTAACTGTGTTAATTAAATCCGCATATACTAAGCCGCCCTTAGTGAAATTCATTTGATCCCAAAATTCTAGCTTATCCATTGTGAATTCATTCCAACTTAAACCAGCTTTTATAATATTTTCTTTGGGGAAAATACCCTGATAAGCCAGATTGTGAATTGTGTAGACAGTTGTAATATTCGATAATAGAGAATCAAAAGCATATATTGTTTTAAGATAAACGGGTATTAATGCTGTTTGCCAGTCGTTGCAATGGATAACATCTGGGATCCATGATAGTTTTTTGCATAATTCGAGAACTGCACGCGAAAAGAAAATGAAGCGTTCTGCATTATCTGCGTAATCTAAGCCTTTTTCTTGATATAGCTGCGGGCGATCAAAATAAGCAGGCTGATCAATGAAATATGCTTTAACCTGAGTGCCTGGAATAATACTTTGAAATATTCGACAATGTATTTCCGTATCACCAATGTAGATTTGCAAATCATCAAAAATACATACTAGCGAGTATTTTTCAGAATCAATTTGTCGATATTTTGGCATGACTACTGCAATGTCGTGGCCTAATTTTGCAATCTCTGGCGGCAGAGATCCCGCAACATCAGCTAGTCCGCCAGTTTTTGCAAATGGTACAATTTCTGAAGCCGCCATCAGAATTTTCATAAACTCCCCCTTCAAATTTAAGCTTATTAATTTACATTGGACGATTGATATACTCGATAATTGATTTGAGGAAAGATATTGTCTTTATATTCCAAATGAGACACATATCCTTCGTCAATATGATTCTGTTTTACAGAATCATAAAGCTTAGTGAACCGTTCAATATGATCTTTGGTTCGCTTTTGCGCATATTCTACCACAGTATTTGTTTTCATGATAAAGGCCCAGTCCGAGCTTTGCGCCAATAAAAGTTCTCGTGCAGCTTGATTAAGCGTTCGCTCCATTAATCCATGAGCTGTTTTGTTGTTATTCGCAATTTCTGTCATGCGTTCAGATGCTTTGTGTAAGTGTCGATATACGTAGTCATTGCTGCCTTCTAGCCATACTTCATTGTATCCTTTGTTGCCCCATGATGACATTGCTGGAGTAACAATTTGGCAAGTTGGATTTTCTGTTAAATATTCGCTAGCAGTTGTCAATTTATACACAGATTGATCATAAAATGATTTTCTCATAAAATAATCAAGAAATGTTGGGCCTTCGTACCACCAGTGTCCGTACAATTCTGCATCATAAGGCGATATAATAATGGGCTTACGGCCTTCCATCGCTTCATTCAAATGTTCAACTTGACGTTCACGATTAAACATAAAATTAGCAGCATGCGATGCAGCAGCTTCATTAGCTTGAAAATGATCGTAAGGTTGTTTGTGATCTGTTTTGCCAGTTATTTTATGGTATTTGATTCCTGTATGTTTACGAATCCCATCCGGATGAATGTATTGTTTAACATAATCAAAATCTAAATCAAAGCCAATATCACGATAAAAATCACGATATCGAAAATCTCCCGGGTAACCTTCTTCTGCAGACCATACGGATTTTGATGATTCAATGTCTCGGCCAAATGCTGCAACACCTGATCGCGTATATACCGGGGAAAACACGCCGTATTTGGGCCGTGGGGTTCCATGTAATACTCCATGCGTATCTACAAAGAAATATCGAATGCCTGCTTTTTTTAATTCGTTTTCATCACCTGGATTGTAACCGCATTCTGCTAGCCAAATGCCACGTGGTTTTTGGCCGAAATGACGTTGATAATCTGAAACTGCAACTTGCACTTGAGCATGTACAGCTTCACGACTAACCATCAGTGGTAAAAATCCGTGAGTAGCAGTACAGGTAATAATTTCTAGTTTCCCAGCATCTTGAAACTTCTTAAATGCAGTATTTAAATTCCGTCGATATTTATCTGCAAATACAAATCGTGCATTTAAAAACTTACTGTGATACATTTTTGCAGTTTCATGAAATTCCGGCATATAGCGCGTTCGATCAATTTCCTTTTCTGACAATTCGATTAGCTGTTCTAGGTGACGTAAATAGCGATTTTGTAGCAGTTCGTCAGCAAACATATTGGCTAACGGAGGCGTAATTGACATAGTTATACGGAAATCAACGCCATCATTGATCAAACCATCATATACGTTAATTAACGGAATATACGTTTCCGTAATTGCTTCGAAAAACCAATCTTCTTCCATAAACGTATCGTATTCTGGATGACGTACGTAGGGCAAATGCGCATGAAGAACCAGCGCCACATAACCTTTAACCATGACAAACTCCTTTTAAAGTCGAGGTGTGACTATTTTTTATTGTGTAACGCGATTCACAATTGGCTTAACAGCACGCTGCATTGTTTTATCTGCAGATAACGCATGAATATCAAATATTTTTGTTTCATCATATAGCGGCATATGAAATCGAAAGCGTCCTTCAGCATCTAGCGCAATAGGATGACCGTTCATCATGACATGCGCATCTTTTTCTGTTGCACCATAGACAATCAGCTCTGTTCCGACTTTTAACCAAAAATCTTTAGGTTTTTCGTGGCCTGTGATTAAGCGGCTCGAACTGAGACTTTCTGAGTTTAGATTAGGTATGACAAATTCCCAGTTAGTTGTTTTCTGATTTTTTTCAGTAATCCAAGCAGAGTTTAAATGATGACGAAACATTCGATCACCACCAGATAAGCGATATAATGAATCATAAAAATCAGATGTTCGGTTAATATCCAACATCATCCATTCTTCATCATAAATGTCGCTAACTGTATCTCTGGGCGTTCGAACAACATTCGATCTGCTGAATATATGATACGAACCATCATTCAGATGTACGCCTACTTCTACGCAATAGGAACGATCTGCAGTTACTTCAAAATACCAATTCGAGGCATTATTGGTAATGTCATTTTCTTTCATTGTCCATTGATTATGACCGTTGAAATCAATGTCAGTGATATCATATAATCGAACAACAAAACGATTGTTTGCATGTTTCGTATAATCTAAATTTGCAAAAAAGTCAGCCTTTTTCCATTCAGGAATTTCCCAATAGGTATATAATTTGACAGGATCAACGACCATTGCTACGACTTTGTTGTCATTGTATCCTGAAGGAAGCTCCCATTGAGAGTCATTATAATTAACATGGCTAGTATTCATAAATTTTGCAGACTCTACCACTTGTTCAATAACTGTGCTGCCAGTTTTTTCTGTAGTCATGGTCATGTATTGCGACTCAATTGCTTTTTCACGATGCAAAACAGGCTGAGGATCTAGTCCTACTACTAATCCATTTTCATAAATAGATTTTCGAGTCTTTTTGCGGGCTTTTGCTAATTCAACGACTGGCGAAACTTCATGTCGATCTAATGCTACCAAACCTTCGATCAATTCATCCTTGCTCATTCGTGTACGATATTTCAGATCTCGTTGGGTTGCCAAGTCGAGTAATTCTTGCTTTGACATCACGATCAATTGTTCTCTCATACGATCATCTCCTTAGTAAACTACTGACTCATTATTACACATACTTTAAACTATTTTCAGTGCCTAATCCGCTTTTTCGATAAGCATCTGCTCCTGGATCATTAATCCATAAACCATCTACAACATATTTGTAAAGAACTTCGCCTTCTGGTAACATAATTCTGGAAGACCATTCACCTTTTCCGTTCTTTTTAAGCGGCTTTTTGGTTGGGTTCCAATTATTGAAATCACCTGCAACGTATACGTGACTGGCTGTTGTAGAAAAATACTTAAATTGTACGCGTTTACTGCAACCAACAGGCTTCGATTTACGTGTTATAGCTGCTTTGACTGGCTTAACTAGTGAGGTGGGTTTGTTTATAATCACCGACTTTTTTAGCATGTATACGCTCCTAGAATTGCATCTATATATTTATTATAGAAGAGTCTGTATAAATTAGCAAGCCATTTTTTGGCCATTTTTTGGCGTTTACCTTTTTGGCGTTTACCGGCTTCTTGTTAAATGCATTGTTTTTCCAGTAGACATCTGGCTTTGTACAAAATATACTAGAGAGATGCACCTGAATAAAGTGATACTTGGAATATGTGCGTTATGTTTAATATTAGCAGGATGTTCCCGTTTGACGACAATTAAGCCGCAATTGGGATCACGGCTACAAATAACAGTTACATTTGCTGCACCTATTTTGACAACACAAAATATTTATATTGTTTTGAATAAACTTGTTGATCCTGCACTTCCTGGATTGCAGCCAGACTTTCCATTTATGTTTTATCCCGGGCAAGTTGTTAATTATGCGCTATCGAATTTGGTAGCAGTTCAAGCGTATCGGACAAGCTCAGATTCGGTTGTTAATTATTACTATTCGACCTATTTTTCAACGTGGGCTACTGTGATTAAAATAAATCCCGCAACAGTAATGGCTTATGCGTATGTTCCCTTAGGTGTGGCTTTTCCTGTTTCAGCTAATGTTGCAAGTCATGAACAGATTGTTGCCAAATCTGGTTTTACATCGTCACTTGTGATGAATGGTTCAGTAATGGTGCTTTCCTTTGATTTATCGCAATTGCAAAATCCTCCTAATTTAGGCGAAGCCGTGTATCTTGATATTATTTCCATGAGAGATCAAAATGATTTGGCAGATCATTTTGATGTTGATAATCAGTATATTCTTAATGAACTGGGTCAAGTTGTTCAACAAAATGATCGCTTAAACGATTCACCTATTGGTTTTCCTTCGTTAGATATTGTTTCATGGAAACTCGAAATCCTGTGATTTTTTACGTTGTTATGTCACTGTTGTCTGCTATTGGATTTGCATTGCCCTATGTTTATCCTCATTTGTGGATATTCTCGTGGATATCGCTGTCCTTATGGTTGGTTGTTCTTTTTCATGTTAAGAACTGGAAAGCAGCAATGGGATATAGTCTTGTTTTTTCCGTAACGCATTTTGGATTCATGCTTGCGTTTTTAGGGTCAATGATGCCCTTAATTGGCTGGGTTACTCCGCTATTGTGGCTGGGGTTAGTGGTTTATTATTCGTTATTTTTTATGTTGTTTACTGGAATTGTATATCGCATTTCTCGCACGTGTCGATTTTTTGTTGTGTGGATACCCTTGCTATGGTGTGGCTTTGAGTGGATGCGTAGCTGCATTACGTTGTTTCCTTCGCCAGATGTATATTATTCGCAAATTGGATTTTTGCCATTAGTGCAGCTCTGTTCGATTACAGGTGGATCTGCTATTTCAGCACTTGTCGTGCTTTCAAATACCTTGCTTGCTGTTGTTGCGTTGTTGTTGGTTGGGGCCAAGCCTGTCAGTCTAGTGAATGTTCCTAGTCGTTTACGGTTTTTTCGCATAAGGCGTTATGTTGTTGCGTGGATAGGCGTTATGTTTCTGGTGTTTTGTATAGCAGCATGGGGTGCGTTGCGTATTCAACATTGGCCATCTTCGAATCAGTCTGCAGTTCAATCTGTTTTATTGATACAGCCAAATATTATGCAAAGTAGTAAAATATCCGCGATTTTCCCTTTGTTTTTGTTTGAACAACAAGTAGCCATGATTCCGTTACAAAAATCTACGGATTGTTCGATTATTGTTCTTCCTGAAAACACAGTGCCTTATGTTATTCCTACTGCAGTTATTGCCCAGCGGGTTACAGATCGGCTTCAATTCAGTGATTCTTTAATTATTTTAGGTATACCTACAAAGGAAAACAATCTGTATTTTAATTCTATACTGGTGTTTGATCAAAATGGCGAAATAGCGCGTTATCATAAACAGAGATTAATTCCGTTTGGCGAATATCTTCCAGTTCCTAATTGGCTGAAACGTCGAATTATCCATAGTGGGTTAATGGAAAGTGAGTTTGCTTCGGATCATAGTTTGGGGCCTGTAAAAGCCCATCGAAAAACATTAGGTTTGTTGATTTGTAGTGAGTCGCTTTATCCTGATATTGCACGTTTTCAAGCACAAGCAGGCGCGCAGGTATTTGTTCTAGTATTGAATGATGCGTGGTTTTTAACTTCTTCAGCATTAAGTAGGCATTGGAATTATTCGCGATTTCGCGCTATTGAAACTGCGCGTTATATTGTTGTTGCTGGAAACACAGGTATCAGTGGCGTTATTTCTCCAGTTGGAATTGAAATAGTAAAAGCAAAAGCTAATCACGAAGCGAAGATTTCTAGCCATTTTCGTTTGGAAGATTTCCAAACGATTTTTGTGATATTTCCAGGGATATTTGGGACGTTTCTACTGATGATTGGGGGCTTAACTTTTTACCTAGAGCGCCGATTTGCTCTAGATAAAAAGAACTTCCGTTAAATCCACATCTTGGAAGTATTTTTTTTCTTCTGCTGTCAAATCCATTGGCATTAATTCATCATTGTCGTACATAATCTGTTTCACTAGATAATCAAATCGGCTTTCTCTTGGCATAAAAATCTCCCCCTATTTTCACTCATCACTCATCAATTGTCACTCATCACTTGTCACTCGTCACTCGTCACTCGTCACTCGTCACTTAATTGCTTGTCACTTATGCTTATACCCTTTTTTTGAAAATTCTAAACATCCAGTTCATCATTTTTCTAACTGTATTTTTGCATATATTAAGCCATGATATCCTTGTGGTTAACTCTGGTAGATTAAAGGGTTCAATTCTGGGTGCAGGTGAAGGAATTGGAGCCTGAATCAATTGTGTCATGTGATGAAACTGACTCGTTAGATTCAGTGTTTTATATATATTGTATAAAGTTACACAAAATAGATTGAGTTCACTAGCTACTGTTGACATTTTTTTTGAATTTAAATTTTTTCGAATAGATTCGACTTGAGTAATCAGGACTTGTTTGTTAAAGTTGACAAGATAGTTGATTTGTTTGTGATTTCCAGAAATCATGGATTCGTATGGGATTAATTTATCCAAGTTAACAACCAAACCAAATAGCGTATCAACAAATAATTGATTTTTTTGATTTAGTAAAAAGAGTAATAGTTTCATTGCCAAAGATTTACTGGCTAAAGCTACTTCATGAATATGTGCTTGATTTAAAAAGTCTCCACGCAAATCAACAATATCTACGAGTATTTCTTTTTTTACCTTTGGATTGACAATGTAGCTAATTTTCATGCAATACTCCGGGCATTTGTGAACTTTCTTCACTAAGCTTATGCCCAGAGTTGACTAAGTTAAACCTAGAATAAATTTTAGTTTATCGAGGAATAGGTGCTATGTCCCAAATTCGAGTTGCATATTCCATGATACTGCGATCACTTGAAAAATAACCCATGCGTGCAGTATTGAGCAACATCATTGTTTTCCACGATTCCTGATCTGAGTAACGTGAATCAACCTGACTAATGGCATCTCGTAATGCGTAAAAATCAAGTAATACGCGATATTCATCTGGATATTGTCCGTTAATGAGTCGGTCGCCAATGCGTTGTAATGTGCTGAGTTCGTAATTGACTTCATCTTGCGTGCATTGACTGACAGGTTTAGATGATAAAAACTGATCATCAATGTTTTTGATGAGTAAAGATTTTTTAATTGGATCAATATTGTCACGACGAATACGTCCAATTATTTCGGTTGTAGGGCCAGAAAATTCAAGGTTGTTGCCTAATGGCTTGCCTTTTTCTTTATGAAAGTATCTTTCGAGTAATTCGTCATCATTTTGGATCAGTTTTGATAAATGGCTGCGATCTATGACGCCCCAGAGTTGATTAATTAAAAATCGAATTTCAGGGAAATCATTTGAATTATAAAATTGATTTTTTGGGTTATATCCAGAACGTTTTGATTCATTAATTTCTTGAGTATTTAGCCCAAATATTTGCATCCATTGTTGTCCGATTTCTTCTGCCATTTCAACATTAGCGCCATCCATAGTGCCCATTGTTAATGCCCCATTCATTGCGAATTTCATGTTGCCTGTACCTGATGCCTCGTATCCTGCAGTAGAGATTTGCACGCTAACGTCTGTTGCAGGGATAATAATACTTGCTTGAGAAACATTATAGTTAGGTAAAAAGTGAACTGAAAGTTTGTTGTTAATTTCCGTGTCATTGTTAATTTTGTTGGACATAATATTAATTAAATGAATAATGTCTTGCGCTACGTGAAATCCGAAAGCAGCTTTTCCTGCAAATAAGAATGTTTTTGCATGATTTTGCGCTCGTGGATTCATCTTGAGTTGATTATATAAGTCCAATATTCCTAGAGCCATCATGTCTTGTCGTTTATATGGATGAATACGCTTGCACATTGAAAAAACAATAGACTGTGGATTTATGGTTATTTTTTTATTTGTAATTTCTGCAAGGTGTCCTTGTGATACTGCAAGTTCATTAATTTTTTGATTAAATCGTTCAGCTTTATTGTGAAATTTTATTTCGACTAGCCTGTTTTTCACTTGTTCATCATTTCCAAATTTTTCAAATTCTCTAATTTCTTCGAAATTGGTTAGCCAACCATCGCCAATTTTTTCAGTAATCAGCGCTGAAAGTAATGGGTTAACATGATCTAGCCATCGTCTGGGATCAACTCCATTTGTAATTGAATCAATAGCATTGGGTTGACCCATCAGTGTATTATATTCGTTATAATTTCTGAAAGTGTCTGCTTTTAATATTTCGCCATGAAGTTTGGCTACGCCATTGGTATGATGACTGCCGACAATTGCTAGTTTTGCCATGTTAATCGTTTTGCCATATCCATTTGAAATAATTGACATATTTTCTAATGTAGATGCATCGTGAATATTATGATTTCGAACGTTTGAAATATACCGTTCATTAATTGTTTCGATAATCTGAAGATGCCGAGGTAATAGGTCAGCTAGAAAATGGTCCTTCCATTGTTCCATTGCTTCAGGTAGAATGGTGTGATTCGTGTAACTAACTGTTTGCTTTGTGATTTTCCACGCTTGATCCCACGAAAGCTCTTTTTCATCAACTAAAACGCGCATTAATTCAGGTATAATTAAACTGGGATGTGTATCATTGATTTGAATTGCAGCAGCTTTGGGAAATTGCGTCCAGTCGACTTCCTTTTTCCCTCTTTTTTCTGTTTGGATAAATCGAGCCATGATATCTTGCAAACTAGCTGAAACTAAACAATATTGTTGCTTAAGTCGAATGCGTTTTCCGTCATCAGAATGATCTTTTGGGTATAGAACTGCATTAATAGTTGCTGCTTCTTGCGTTGTTGCAGTTCGAAATGCATCGTAATAATTGTCCTTGCCAAAGGATTCCAAATCTAATTCTGCATTTTGGTGTTCAGATGCTTTCCATAACCGTAACGTATTTACAAACGAAAGTCCTGATTTGTCATAGCCTACAATAGGAATATCCCAAGGAACTAATCGGATTTTACGCGTATCAACCCAATTTGATTGATTCTCGGATCCGGAATAAACTGGCCGTTGGATTCGTCCACCGAATTGTACGAAAACTGCATCGTTTTCATAGGGGGCTGTAAATGGATACGTTCTGCTTAGCCATTTATCCGGAATTTCTATTTGTCTTTCATTCATAAAGGCTTGTTTGAAAATGCCAAAATCATAGAGTAGTCCATATCCAATAGCAGGGATTCGCAGTGAGGCTAAGGATGTCATAAAACATGCTGCCAGTCTTCCTAGCCCGCCATTGCCTTCTCCAGGATCTGGTTCCTGATTTTCTAATTCATTGATATCAATATGATATCTTTTGAGTGCCTTAGTCACTGAGTCTAGCAAATTCATATTTAATAGTGAATTGCCTAATAATCGGCCAATCATAAATTCTAATGAAAGATAATAGGCAATCTTTGTTCCTGGTTGATTGAGTAATTCATTGGATTTTCCCCACAAAGGGAAAATCGCATCTCTGACTGCAAAACCAAGAGCATTAAACTGTTCGGAAGGTGATGCAGCGCGAAAACCAGAGTCAATCAGTTCACGTCGTAAGGTATATCGCGCATGAAATCTGCATTGTTTAAGAATCTTTTTTACAATAGGATTCTCGTCGTGAAAGGGATTTGCAACTAAAATTTTCGAATGATTGATTGTTTCGACATTGCCTGTTGTAATAACTTTTGTCTGCATAAGCGCACCGCTTTCTTTATAATATTTACTAAAATATATCGAAAGCTAGTCTAATATGTCCTATCGAAATTTTATAATATGAAAAGAATGCGAGGTTTATTGATAGAGAAAATTACGTGTAAGAATTTTTAGCAGTTTGTCAGTTTCGTCTGCGTAAACAACAGCTTTGCCACGTCCAGAATTACACGTGATTTTGATGCCAACTTTGCCAGCTTCTACAAAGGTATATGCAACAACCGCAATAGGTTCGGGTGAGGTGTCAGTTGCAACTTTGGTGCCCTTAGCATCGTATAAAGCAGCATCAATGTCCAAGTTGCCAGTTCCTTTTGCTACGACAATCACAGAAAAATTGGCTCCTTTATTGGGTAAATCGTATGTAAGATCTACGACTTTCCCACGATCAAGATCATTAACCATGTAATACGTAATGCCTTTAGCATGTTGCCATCCGTCAGTTTCACCCCATAATAATGCTGTTAGAATAATGGAGAAAACAATAACGTGAAGGACAAATAGCCGCTTTTTCATCGAATGCTAACCACTACAATAATCCCAACCATAACAATGATGCTAACTAAAATTGCTACAACTCCCATATTGCCCTTTTTAACTTCTTCCCATTCATTAATATCTACAGAAATTAAATCAAACATTTTTATGGCAATACCTGTACCAACACCAAACCCAATGGATGCTGTAATGATCCATCCCAAATTCATGGCCCATTTCATAAGTATGGCACCCCAAGCACTAGTTCCAGTCATTGGAACAATGCCTTCTTCAGCTAGTGCAAAGGCAGACATTAGTACTAACATAAACATAGTATAAAGAAATAGATGCTTTTTTTTCATGATTAATCTCCCTAAAGTAGTATATATCTATAATATCGAACGATTTTCTGAAATGCAACTGGAATTTTTAGGATATTTTTTGCGTTGATATGCTTTGTTATATCACGTTAAGATATTCGCATTTTTGCAGATGCTTATCCTCTTTAAAATAAGGATTGTAGACTCTTTTGAGCTGGTTGACAGTCAAACAACGTTGTTTAATTCAACCTCAGATTTCATTAGTTTTGTTTATGACCGTGAAATTGTAAAAGCTAAATTACGTCGAATGATGGGGACGATATAATTCATGATTTTGAAATAATTTGATTAGTATTAAGGTTAATTCTTTGATTGAGGATTCGTAAAATTCAAAATCTTCAGGGTTTTTTATATAGGATTCAAGAAATTCAATCTGAGTTTCGTCTAGCTCCATTTTATTAGCTAATGGAATGAGTAGGAAATTAAATGTTTGCGTAATTTTTTCCAAATTATGATTTCTATTTCGAAAAATATTACATTCAGGGATATTATGGTTTTTATAAAAAGTTTCATCATTTATTAATTTTAATTTTTCTATAATAAGGTTGCTTATTGTTTCGGGATAATCATGAAATAGCAAATATAAGGGTATAACGACTCCATCATTTAAACAAGGTGCAAAGGCTACTGTATTCAGATATAAATCTGTTAGAATTTCAAAAATCGAAGCAGTTGTTCCTTGATTTTCTATGATGAATGAAGACATTATTGCTAAATGAAGCAATGTAATTTTATTTTATGTCACTAAAAATAAAAAAGAAAAAAT
>CAYUBI010000024.1:0-1510 GCA_964443005.1 uncultured Candidatus Marinamargulisbacteria bacterium | reverse complement strand
AATGTCAGCCCATTTTTCATTTTGTAAAATGATTGCCCCAAAATTCTTGTGTTTATAGGCTTCGTTTTGATTGAAAATATTATTGCTATCTTTCATAATTTCAGCACATGTCTCGTTAAGTAAATCTATGTATGATATTATTTCTGTTGATAACATAATGTTTTTTCTATTTGAATAAATTTGTTGTAATGAATTGTTCATGGTTTGTATATTGTTTCTTATTAATATATGTTCTGTGGAAAGTTCTTGGCTTTGTAATACGTTAACCCAATTGTTGGTATGATGAGCAATTAATTTGATGTCATGATCAGCTGCTTGTTGAATTATACTAATTCGTTTGTTTTTCATGTTATATGTTCCATTTTCTACTAATGTGTCTGTTGTTGTCGTATATGTGAAGTATTCCTCATTTTTTAAAATTTAAACATAGATTTTTTATAGCAAAATAGAAGTATTTTTTTTAACTATTCTTAAGTCCGGCTTACCTTAGGACTCGAAATTGATTTTTTCGAAGTATTTATTAGTCGATATTTTTGGCTACCAATTTTGGAACTGATTTCGGAGGCCTTCTTGAAAGCTTTTTTGAAAACCTGCAATAAAGCCTTTTTTATATCCGTCGCTACGACTAGTATCGATTACGTTCCGTTAAAGTCTCGATAATATTTTAGTCCATCATCGTAGGCTTTGTGGTCATCAACAGTGAGATTGGCTATCTCAGCAGCTTGAAAGGCTTTCTCAAATAAGGTGGCGTCATCTGTAATCGTATGTTTTTGTCGTAGTGAAGGCATGTGAATTCTTGCCACGTGGCAAGAATTCACATGCCTTTACTAAGTATTCGTAGGTTTTTGTCGTAGTATGTTGTCTAGATCGTGAAATTTCCTGCCAGTTATTTTCACAATATTTTCGAACACCGATTGCCTTTGCCAGCTCATCAAGAGCCACAAATGGACCTGAGGTTCATCATCGCTTTTTCTCATTATATTTAATTCCGTTTTCCTCACGTTCGTGAATCGACATTGATACTGTCATTGTATACCCTGCTATTTATTTTTTAAAAATTTTACCAATAATAGCCAGTATTCCAAGCACCCACGACACTATCCATAGTAAAGCAAACCAGCCTAAACCTGTTATTAACTCTTCCATATACTCTTCTCCTTTTTTAACTCTTGCACAGCAAGTCTTAATCCTTCACTAAGTATTCGTAGGTTTTGTTCGGGGCGTTGACCAAAGGAGCCTAGAGGAGGAGATCGTGGCTTAATCCTTCACTAAGTATTCGTAGGTTTTGTTCTCCCAAAAAAAAGAATTCGAAGAAGGATTATCACAAGGCTTAATCCTTCACTAAGTATTCGTAGGTTTTGTTCGAATTATTTGCCAACGACAAACTTATTACACTTGTAATTGAGGCTTAATCCTTCACTAAGTATTCGTAGGTTTTGTTCCTGCCAAAACCCGAAAAAGCAAAGGCAACAGTATCGGCCGGCTTAATCCTTCACTAAGTATTCGTAGG
>CAYUBI010000023.1:0-24020 GCA_964443005.1 uncultured Candidatus Marinamargulisbacteria bacterium | reverse complement strand
GTTTTTCTTGATAGATTATTGTTCGCTTGGGTTAGATTTTAAATGATTTGATTCGAGACTCCAAATAAATTTTACAATGTCAGTAGAAAGGAGTATAATTTTTCAAGAAAAATTTCATAATCTTACCTACCTAAAGTGTCCTAAAAATGGGGCAAACCGCAATTAATTCTAGAAGAAATAATCAAAAAATTTAATTTATCAAAACTTAAAAGATTTCAATATGACGCGAGCAAGTAATGAAGACGCCATTAGTTGATATTTTTTCCTTGTATTTTTTTAGGGAATTGTAGTAAGATACAACCATAAAGTTATGGGGAAGGGTGGCAATGAGTCCCAAAATAATTGATAAACGCGAAAAACAGCTTAATGTTATTCAGTATGCAATTCCTATTTTTGCAAAAAAAGGATTTCATGAAACGAAAATGTCAGACATTGCAATTGATGCTGATATTGGAAAAGGCTCGCTGTATGAATATTTTGACAGCAAAGAAGATCTTTTTTATCAGGCTTTTGAATTATGGAGTGATTTGTTTTATGAACAAATTGAAGATGTAAAAAAGACCCAGCTTGAGCCTCATGAAAAAGTCGTTAAGGTTTTTTCAATGTATTTTGATAATGCTGAGCAATTTCAAAATTCTTATTATATTTATTTTGATTTTTGGGCTGAATTTTTGCGACATAAGGATTATGCGAATAAACTAGATCAGGTTTATGTGCGATTACGTCAATCGATTGGTGAAATTTTAGATGGATCTATTACGAAACAAGGTCTGACGAGTGAGCAAGTAGCTGTGATGTGTATTGCAGTTGCAGAAGGGCTCATGATTCAATGGATGATTGATCATAACGTCTTTCATCTCGCAGATATAGGGACATGTGCTATTCGGGCGATTTTAGCTAGTATTTAGTTCTTTTGTTCTTTTGTTCTTGATATAAAATCATGCTAATCCAAATTATACCTATACTGATCATGAGTAAACATAACCATTGTCCCATACTTAACTGAAGCAATAATAGCCCAATTTGTTCATCAGGTTCACGAAAAAATTCGATGATAAATCGAATGCTTCCATATAATACAAAGTAAATGGGTCCTAAGAAATTGCGAATTTTTGGATGATTTCGAATCGTCCATAGAATAATAAAGATCAGTAGGCCTTCGCCACAAGCTTCGTACAATTGAGATGGATGCCGAAGTTCATTTGCTGTAAATTCCATGCCTATAGGTAGTGTTGTTATGCGTCCATAAAGTTCTAGGTTTAAAAAATTACCAATACGACCAAAAAAATAGCCAAAAGGAATTACAGGTGCAAGTGATAGGATATAGTCTTTGATTGGGATTTTATATATTTTTGAAAAAATAAGAACTGATAGAATAACTCCGAAAAGGCCGCCATGGTAAGATAATCCACGAATGCCAATAAATTGACCTGCAGTATTAAAGGGCCATACGATTTCAATTGGATGAAGCATATAATAGGATGGATTGTAAAAAATGACATATACCATCCGACTACATAGCACAATAATTGGAATAGAAAAAATAAAACTGTCGATCATGCATTGTTTGTTAATATGCGGTAGATCATAGCGAAGACGCCATTCAAGTAAGCTGTACGTTGCAAAAAATGCTAAAGCATACATAATACTGTACCAATGAATAGCTAATGGCCCCATTATAATGGCAATTGGGTTGATTATTAGCGGAAGTTGTTGCCAAAAAATAATGAATGTAGTCATGGTTTTACTATTATACTATATCAGCAAAAAGAATTTTAGGGTAAAATAGATTTGTTAGGCGTTAATCAAGGAGGTTTTATGTCGATTATTGATTGGTTTGCGCAAAAAAAGAGTCGTCAAATTGTTGAACGTGAAAAACTAGATATTCCCGGCGATTTATGGGTAAAGTGCCTAAGTTGTGGCGAAGTTTTATATCATAACGAACTTCAAAAAAACCATAAAGTATGTCCAAAATGTGATCATCATTTTCGTTTAACCTATCAGGAACGACTAACTATTACAGTAGATGCAGACAGTTTTAAAGAATTCGATTCCAAATTATCTTCTGTTGATTTTCTTAAATTTGTAGATCTAAAATCGTATCATGAGCGTATAGAGTTATCCAATAAACGGTCAACTACGCGAGAAGCTGTTGTAACTGGCGAAGCAAAAATTAACGGAATTCCTGTTATTATTGGCGTAATGGATTTTAGTTATATGGGTGGCAGCATGGGTTCTGTTGTTGGTGAAAAAATTACTCGAGCGTGCGAACATGCTATTGCCAAAAAAATGTCTTTGATTTTAATGGCTTCATCTGGTGGTGCACGTATGCAAGAGGGCGTTATTTCGTTGATGCAAATGGCAAAAACATCAGCTGCGCTTAAGAAATTAAGTGATGCACATCTGTTATATATATCTGTGCTTTTAGACCCAACAACTGGGGGCACAACAGCATCTTTTGCAATGTTAGGCGATGTTAATATTTCAGAACCGAATGCCTTAATTGGTTTTGCTGGCCCACGGGTCATTGAACAAACGATTCGTCAAAAATTACCTAAGGGGTTTCAACGTAGTGAATATTTGTTGGAACATGGGATGTTGGATCTTGTGTGCCATCGACGTGATATGAAACAGATTTTAACTCAGATGCTGCAATTTGCAACTGTGTAATAAGGAGATACTCCATGGCCAAAGTGGTGTTGGAATTTGAAAAGCCGATTAGTGAATTATATCAAAAGATTGAAGAACTTAAGCAAATATCAAAAAATAATCATATTGATTTAGAAATAGAAATAGGGAATATGATTAAGCGTGCTGAAACTTTAAAAGAAAAAATTTTTCGTAATTTAGAACCAATTCAAATTGTTCAATTGGCGCGTCATCAAGAACGCCCAACTTTTTTGGATTATGTGCCTTTAATATTTACGGATTTTATTGAAATGCATGGGGATCGTGTTTATGGCGATGATAAAGCAATGGTAGGTGGGATTGCAAAATTGGATGAATTACCTGTAATGATTATTGGACAGCAGCGCGGTAAAAATACTAAGGAAAATGTATTTCGTAATTTTGGCATGGCTAATCCAGAAGGTTATCGCAAAGCTCTACGTTTAATGCAGCTAGCAGAAAAGTTTCGGCGTCCGATTATTACATTTATTGACACAATTGGAGCTTATCCTGGAATTGGTGCAGAAGAACGAGGACAAGCTGAAGCCATTGCTCGAAATTTGCGGGAAATGTCAGGTCTCACTGTCCCTGTAATTAGTATTGTAATTGGAGAAGGTGGCAGTGGGGGGGCTTTAGGCATTGCTGTTGGAAATAAAGTTGCAATGTTGCAATATGCAATATATTCCGTGATTTCGCCAGAAGGTTGTGCATCTATTTTATGGCGAGATTCGGCTAAAGCAGGTATTGCTGCTCAACAATTGGGATTAACGTCAACAAAGTTGCTTGAATTAAAAGTGGTAGATGCAATTATTCCTGAGCCTGTTGGCGGCGCACATACGAATGCAGCATTAGCAGCGCAAAATATAACACTATATTTGCGGAATGAATTAAAGACAATGGTTAAGTGGAATGCTACGAAAATTGTTCATGATCGGTATGATCGTTTTAGAAAACTAGGTTTTTATAAGGAATCCTAATTTTTATTATTTTACAATTTCCATACCGCTATATTTTGTGCTCATTATAACAATATCAACGCGTCGATTTTTTTGTCGCCCAATTGCTGTTGTATTTGAAGCAATTGGGCGGTATTCGCCATAAGCTACACCTGAAATACGTTGAGGTGCTACATTAGCTTGACGAATGAGTAATTCAACAATATTTGTTGCGCGTGCTCCAGAAAGTTGCCAGTTGGAGTTGTAAAATAGTGTATGAATAGGAAGATTATCCGAGTGACCTTCAATGCGTAAATAATTGGAAACTTTGTTGAGAAGTTTGCCTAGCGCAATGAGTTTGATAATCGCTGCAGGTTTGATTTCTGCTTGTCCTGCATCAAAAATCATAGAATCAGATAGCCGAACTGTGAGTCCACGTTCTTCTATTTGAGTTTCCATTGCGTTTCCAAGTTGGTTCTTTTCAATAAAGTCTGTAATGGCTTTTTGTTCTTGTTCAATGGTGTATTCTTCAATTTTTTTTTGCATTGGTTCAGTATTTTGATTGGGATTATCATGAAAATCTTGTGATTCTTGAAAGGGTGTAATTGAGCCACCTTCAAATGGGCTGATGTTTCCACTATTATTTCCAAGCGCTACTTTTACAGATTCAGACAAAACTTTGTATCTGCCTGCATCAACTGAACTCATTGAATATAGAACAATAAAAAATGTGAGTAAAAGAGTGATTAAATCAGCATAAGTAAGTAACCATCGTTCGTGATTAGGTGCTTTTTCAGGTTGCTGCTGTTTTTTCATGTTTTTTGTGTTGTTCGTATTCTATTTGTTCAGTTCCATGGAGATAGCTTTTAAGCTTTTCTTCAATGAGCGTAGTAGGTGTTCCTTCATGCAAAAGTAAGATACTTTCGATCATAAATTGTTTTTCATACGTGTTAATTTTATCAAAAGCTTTCAGCTTTGCGCCTAATGGTAAATAAACTAGATTGGCAAAAGCAACACCATATAGTGTTGCAATAAATGCAAGAGCAATTGAACGGCCTAATTCTGAGGGATTTTCTAAGTTACTTAAAACCGAAATTAAGCCCATAACTGTGCCAACTACCCCCATTGTTGGGGAATACCCGCCTGCAGCTTCCATGATTTCACAGGCCACTTTATGCCGAGTTTGAGTTAATGCCAGATCATTTTCAAGAATTGCTTCAAGTGTATCTTTATCTATACCATCAATCATCAATTGTAGCCCTTTTCGTAAAAAGGGGTCTTCAGTTGTTTTTAGCTCATTTTCTAAACTTAATAAACCTTCACGACGTGTTTTAGCAGACAGGTTTTTGATAATATCTATTTCTTTCATTAAGTTCTTGGGTTTAAAATTAAAAATTACACCTAATGCTTTTTTAAGATGTTTAAGTTCTTCAAACGGAAAAGCAACGCCCACTGCACCGATAGTTCCTCCAAAAACGATCATTGCTGCTGTAGGTGCTAAAAGTGTTAAGGGTTTTCCACCTTCTTCCACAAACGCAAGTAAAAGGAATGCGAAGCCAAAAAGTAGAAAAAGAATAGTTGCTTTTTTATCCATTTAACAAACCCCCTGTGAAAACTCTATTTCAATCATATCAAAAAAATCAGTTTTGACCAGCTATTTTTGTAATTGAATTTTAAAAAACTGTCCTGGAATTGTTGGTAAGTAGCGTTTGTTACTTAAAAGAGCAGGGGATTCGGTACTTGAAAAACAACAGGCAATCCAGCTGATGTGACGATTTTCAAGGTAATTCATAATATCATTTCGAAACAAGACACCATTAATATAATTGTCTTCTGATAAATCTCCAGACATAGTAAATCCTAATTGAGTCACAAAAACAGGATTTGTTTTTTTAATATTTCCGTATGCGTTTTCCCATCCCAGATATTGGCTACTGGCTGGATAAGTTTTCACTGCATAAACTGTGGAGTTGTTTGTAATCGGGTTCTGCGCTACAAAGGATAGGTCATATGAACCAGCTATCCCAGAAATTAATATATTAACGCTGGGTGAATACTTATGTAGTTCAGTGATAAGGGCAGTTGTAGAATTTGCCCATGCATTCCAATCTTCAGAAACAACATAATGAGTAATTGCATTGGTTGTAGTAAATGTGGGAAACATTACTTCGTCAATTAATTCATAAAAAGGTATATATGGATTGTTACGATAATGTTTAGCAATGGTTTTCCAAAAACGGTGATATTCAGTATTTGTGGCATAATGTAGTTTTTCGTTTGCAGTACTTGATTCATGTGTCGGAGGATAGCTAACTGTATCATAGTCAATCATTACGTACATTCGGTTTTGAGTGATCCAGTTAATGGATTGATCCAAAATTTTGAGTGTTTTTTGATAGCCAAATTGACGAACATATTTCGGCGAAATTGGCAGGCGTACAACAGTTGCACCCCATTCTGCCATAGTTTGATAGTATTTCTCGTCCCAGCGAATAACGTGAGTATCAAATGAAGGTGATTTGGGTGTAGTAACATAGGATTGATAGAGTGGATCCATAGCACACAGTCCATGCAAAATAACTTCAGTGCCTTTTTCGTCAATCATTTTGTTGCCAGTAACTGTGATAGTAACTGGAAATGGTTTTAGTTTTGCCACTGTAAAGGAAGTTGCTTCTTTTTTACACGATATGAATAGGATGAGTCCGCACATACATCCTAAAAAAATAATCCAAGACGATTTTTGCATTATTCTAATTGTAACATTAGAATCGTGCTTCGGTAAGGAATAATTGTTTGCTCAATGCTAAATTTTTTGGTATAGTTTAACTTAAATGAAATGTAAAAGAGAAGGTAGGTTTAACTGTTATGACTAGTCGCGAACATCATCGTGTTCAGTTTTCTTTACAAGATTGTCCCAAACTCATTATTGAAAATGAAGCTTTTAATATTGTTGATTTAGCTGAACGCGGAATTCATTTTGCTGTTGAGACTAAACAAATCGTATTTGCACAACCTATTGAAGGATTGTTAGTCAAACGATTTCAAAAACCGTTGTCTGTTGTTGCCAAATATTTGGGAACTGAAGTTGGGCAGTTGGTGTTTACTACAACTCAGGAAATTCCGCATGATTATACACAATTAGATTCAGGCACGACTTTAACCATTGGCAATCAGGCCTACGCTGTTCAGTCTGTTGATAACTGGATTATTCGCTTTTTTCCAGGACAGAATGGAAAAATGTTGTTTCCATGCCAAGGTCGTATTCGCTTGCATGACCAACGTGTGATTCCTGTTTCTGGAGAGTTGATTCGCATGCAAATGGGATGTTTTGTGTTGCGACTAAATGAATCATTGCCTTATGATGTTATTGTTCACGAGCAAGTGTATGTAATGGGCACTGCAGATTAGTAAAAAATTTGCAGTGCTTTGTTAAATAGAATTCAGTTGAATTTCAATTAGTGTGTGAATGAAATCCCGATTAATGCAACTCCAACAATGATACGATAAATAACAAAAATTCCATAACCATTAGTTTTTAAATACGATAACAAAAATTTGATACTAATAAATCCAGTGATTGCAGCAATAATAACTCCGAGAATAACAAGTGGAATTTCAGTATGAGGTGTGTGAAGAATTGCTTTAAATTTTAATATACCTGCGCCCAAAATAATCGGTGTTGATAATAAAAATGAAAAACGAGCTGCACTTTCGCGTGTCAGACCTAATAACAATCCAGTTGTCATGGTTATTCCTGATCGAGAAACTCCTGGAATAATAGCGAGTGCTTGCGAAATCCCAATTAGAAAACTTTTTTTAAGTCCAATTTTGTCGATATTAACCATTTTTTTTCCATATTTATCAACAAAATATAGAAGTATGCCCATCATAATTAACATTATTCCAATCAGTTGAATATTGCGAAAAATGGTTTCTGCTTTTTTTTCTAATAATTTTCCAACGATGGCACCTGGAATTGATGCAATGACAATATACCAAAACAATTTCCCCTGAACGGTTTTAGTTCCCTTGATTCCTGATTTTATTAGGTTAATCCAATCTTTCCAAAAAAAGGATATTACGGCTACGAGTGTTCCGATATGTAGAGCAACATCAAATGCAAGCCCTGGGTCTTGCCATCCAAAAATTTGTGGAATTGCTACTAGATGAGCTGAGCTGGAAATAGGAAGGAATTCGCCAACACCTTGAACAACACCGTAAATGATAGTTTGAACTAGATTCATAAGTTTTCCTATAAAAATATGGTGCCGCGGACTGGACTCGAACCAGCACAGTCGATAATAACCACTAGATTCTGAGTCTAGCGTGTCTACCAATTCCACCACCGCGGCAAGTATTTCTATCTTAGAGCGAATAGCATTTTTTTTCAACTGCTTTGATTGAAAATGTCCGCTTATCATGAGAACTGGAAGGTGTTACAATAACGGCCTTATTAAGAAAGGATGTTATGAATACGATTACATTGTTGGGTATGGTAGCAGGTGCATTAACAACTGTTTCTTTGATTCCTCAAGTTATTAAAACAGTGAAGTCAAAGTCTGCAGGTGATATGTCGTTATTCATGTATTTATTGTTTGCAGCAGGTATTAGTTTGTGGTTGCTTTATGGGCTTCTCATTCAGTCGTTGCCCATTATTGTTGCGAATACCGTTACTTTTGTGTTTGCGGTTACGTTGCTTGTGTTAAAGCTAAAATATCCTGAATGACGTTCAGCGACAATTTTATTTGATAAGGAGCTTGTTATGAAATTGACCCCAGAGTTGATTGAATTGATGCGTAGTTACGAAACACCTTTTTTGTTATTGGATGTTTCTAAAATTGAAGCTAATTATCGATTGTATAAAGAAAATATTCATCGTTGTGACTTGTATTATGCAGTTAAAGCTAATTCTGAGGAACGCATTATTAAGAGATTAGCGCAGTTGGGTTCGTCATTTGATTGTGCATCTGTTAATGAAATGAAGCTAGTGTTGAAATATGTAACGCCAGATCGTGTTAGTTTTGGTAATACAATTAAAAAAGCTAAGGATATTGTATGGGCATATCAAAAAGGAATTCGTTTGTTTGTTGCTGATGCTATGAATGAAGTCCTTAAGCTCTCTCAACATGCTCCGGGTGCAAATGTGTATATTCGATTAGAAATGACAGATCATGATGCAGATTGGCCGCTAACGCGAAAATTTGGAGCTACAATGGAGGATTGTGTTCATTTGGCTTTGAAGGTTAAGGAGTTGGGGTTAGTTCCTTATGGGATTTCTTTTCATGTTGGGTCGCAGTGTTATAATAAATATATTTGGAAAGAAGCTCTTTTGAAAACATCGGATGTGTTTCGCAATTTAAAAAAACATGACATTACGCTTCAGATGGTTAATTTAGGTGGTGGATTTCCTGTTCAACATTTAAAGGAAATACCTGAAGCTTTGGATATTATCAATATTATTAATCAATCGGTTCAGGATTATTTTGGAGGGTATCCACAATTGCGAATTTTCGTAGAACCAGGGAGATCATTAGTTGGGGATGCTGGTGTATTGGTTGGTGAAGTTATTTTAACGACAGTTCGATTGAAAGAAGCGTGGGTGTATACGGATATTGGCGTTTTCCATGGTCTCATGGAAAGTATTGAGAATTTCGGATATGAAATTCTTACGGAAAAAGAAAACGATCCTAAAATTGAGTATACAATTGCTGGGCCTTCCTGTGATAGTGTAGATATCATGTATGAGCAGTATCTCTTACCTGAAACCTTAAGCGAAAAAGATCGGTTGTATTTTATGAATGCTGGGGCTTATACAATTGCTTATAGTACTCATTTTAATGGAATTGAGCCACCTAAAATTTATTACAAATAGTTCGCTACGATTAAGTTTTGATTATAAATAGTCTGGTTTAGTTCGATTAAAACCCATTGTTAACAGTGTTTGCGCGTCTTGATACATTTTGGGTGATCGTAAAATAACAGTAATGATTCTGATACCATTTCGTGTTTCTGATCCAATATAGGTATGTCCTGCAGCTTGAGTAAAGCCTGTTTTGACTCCATCAGCATATTCATTTTGATATAAAAGCTTGTTTTTATTTTGAATGCGTCGAATATCCGAATCAAGGATAACTCTTTTTTCTTTTGTTTTAACAATAGTATTAAACAGTCGATATTGAAAGGCAACCCGAGTTATTCGCGCTAAATCGTAAGCTGTCGTTTGGTTTAATGAGCTTAATCCATGAGGATCTACAACATGAGTATTGGCTAATCCCAAAGCTCTTGCTGTATTATTCATCATGTCAACAAATCGTCTAACTGTTCCGCCAGAATGTTCAGCCAAGGCATAAGCTGCATCATTTCCTGAACACATGAGCATTCCATATAATAGATCGATGACTGTTGCTGTTTGGCCAGCTTTTAAATACATGGTACTGCCTTCTTGATTCGCTGCTTTTTCAGATACTCGCGTTAAACGGTACGGATTTTCATGTTTAAGTATTACCAATGCTGACAGTACTTTTAAGGTGCTTGCAGGAATAAAGGGTTTATCTTTATTCTTTTCGTAGAGTACTTCCCCAGTATTTGCATTCATGACAATATAAGCTTCTGCAGAAATATAAGGTTCTTGCTTTGTTATGTCTCCTTCTGGTTTGTAAGAATAAGTAAATAATGTAAAGCAAAAAAGAAATAGTGTGATAATGCGAACAAACATGTAGTAGCCTCCAGGTTGCAAATTGAATGATGTTCCAAAAATTTCTAGATGGAAAAATTTTTGATGTATAATCTACTATACTGAATAAATGCTAATTTTGCAAATCGAAATTTCTGAATTATAAAAATGAACTATAGTTTTGTTTGTATGCGGGTTAGTTGAGTTGTGAGCCAATCTAGTGCTTTTCGAAATAGTGGTTTTTTCAAGAATATGGCTTTTTCCGGACACATTTCTTGACAGCAGCAACATCGAATGCACAGCGCATAGGCATATTGTGGAAATAGACGTTTATCATCACCTTGCCAATTTAAGGCTTTTGGTTTTGCCGGACAAATCATCACGCAAACACCACATTTGATGCATTTATCCGTTTCAATGACTGGTTTTGATACAAGGTGACGAGAAAAAAAAGATAAAATTTTGTTGGGATGATATCGAATGATAGTCGAGCGATCGACTTTAAAAGAGGGAGCTTTAAATGTTGAAATATCATCACCTAATAGCAGAATTTCGTTTTCTTTATAAGTTCCAGTTTTTGCTTCATATCCCAAATAAATTGTTGGAACTAATTCCGGATTTAAACTAATGATACGACAAACAGTGGCATCTAGAGCAATGGGATCTGTTGACATCAAGATAAGATTCATTGCTTTGGGTGTTCCACCGCGTGGCCCATTTCCTTCCATGGCCCAAATCCCATCCATAATATAAAGTCGTGGACAAACAAAATTATTTAAATCAACTAACATGCGAGCAAAATCTACAGGATCAGGTAACTTAATGTGAAATTCAGCTTTAAGTAGTCCAGGAATACATCCAAATTGGTTTTTGACACATCCAGTTAGTTTTTCGAATCCATGAGTTTTTAATTTAGGCAAACTAATGATTCCGTCAGCTTCAAGTACTCCTTGAGCAATAACAAATTTTTTATTTTGTTTGCCTTTTGTAAACACAATTTCTTGTCCATGAATAAAATCAGCCAAAGGAATTTTTAGTTTTTCTGCAATGCCAGCTATTTCGCATTTTTGTGCTGCAGCTAGCGGGCTCCCAAAGGCTGGTGAATCCCCATAACGTAACCGTAAATCTTCATTGGATGGAACAATTCTTGCTTGCATATTGTTTGTTGTTAGATCATGATTTGCATGCATTGCAGTTTGAAAAATTTCTGCAACAGCACGAAAAATAGCGGGATGTGTTGTTGTACATTTTTCAGGTAAATCACCGATGAGCAGGTTGGGTTTAAGCAGAATCTTATCATTTTTTTTGACAAATTGATCAATGCCACCCAGTAAATTGATTCCACGCTCTACTGCTTTTTTGACTTCAATTTCATGATAGGATTCACAACGAAGTAATACAACTTTAGCCATTTTAAAGTTATACCACAAAAGATTTATGAAAGACAATGAGTTGCAACTGAGTAATGTCGTGGTTTATAATAAATGTGGTAAAATATCTGCGAAGAGGTGATTTGTATGGTAAGCAGTGCAATTAAAAAGGATCGTTTAAGTATTGACGTTTTACCTGAAATGCATGAAAAGATTAAAAAATTTGCTACGTATCAAGAAAAATCAATTAGTGAATATGTTTTAGACTCTATAAAAGATCGCATTCGCCGAGATGCCGAAAATAAACATATTCCTAATGAAGTTACGATGCAAACGTTTGATGATACTGATCAAGGAAAAAATATTTTTGAATGTGAAAGTGTTGAGAAAATGTTTAATAAATTAGGACTTTAGTTGATGCTGAAAATAAACTATACTAAACGATTTGATAAAGATTTGAAAAAAGTCGTTCCGTTTAGTAAGAAAATTGAAAAACTTAAAGCCATCATTATTTTATTAGCGGAAGAGAAACCTTTGCCATTGAAGAATCAAGATCATAAGCTTTCGGGTTCATATAATCTTAGGCGTGAATGTCATATTGAGCCGGATTTGTTGTTGATCTATAAGTTGGATAAAATGCAAATTATTTTTGAACGAATCGGATCTCATTCTGAACTTTTCAAATAAAATGATTCAGAAAACCCGAAATTATAAGTTGTTGGTTTGACATGTTGGTTTGACAATAAACGGTTGCAGTATTGTTTGGCTCTAACTCGTTGTTGCAATGAGTTGCAACCGAGTAATATCGTGGTTTATAATAAACTAAAGTCCTATTTCAAGGAGGCTGATGATGGCAGAAGAAAAAATACCTACTAGCGCGCCTAAAAAGAGATATTATCGCAAACCAATGCAGCGAAAAACAGCGCAAGTTTCGGGTGCATCTTCAGTGGCAAATGCTTCAAAACAAAAATCTGATACAGCGACGATTATTGCCTGTTGTGGTCTTGTTTGCTCTAAGTGCGGGATGTTTTTGAAGCAAAAGTGCCACGGCTGTCTCGGCGATAAGCCGATGTTTGCTACGTGTCCCATTAAACCGTGTAATAAAGAAAAAAAATATTCAACATGTGCTCAATGCAAAGAATATAAGGATCTAAAAGACTGTAAAAAATTGTATAATTGGATCAGTCGAATTATTGGATTTGTTTTCAGAACGAATCGGATAGCTAATTTAAATCGAATCCGAAAAATTGGAATGGATAAGTTTAAAAAGGAAAATAGTTAGATTTAATTATATTTTAGTAACAATTTTTGGCAAGTATCGAATTGACGAATACTCTCATCTTCGGTATATTCTCTGGAGTTCTAAATTTTTGTTAAATTTTTCATGAGATCAATTTTTATTAAGGAGATATATTAGTTATGGACAAGAAAGACTTTATTACGATTATCATACCCGTTAAAAATGCAGAACGTAC
Organism: uncultured Candidatus Marinamargulisbacteria bacterium; assembly: GCA_964443005.1. GTDB lineage: Bacteria > Margulisbacteria > Riflemargulisbacteria > GWF2-35-9 > CAYUBI01 > CAYUBI01. The sequence goes on along the minus strand of CAYUBI010000023.1, from coordinate 10,900 downwards.
GTTAAATACAACGTTTGAGTATTTGCTTAAAATTGATTATCCACGTGATTGTATGGAAATTATTATGGCAGATGGGGATAGTACGGATGATACTATTGCAATTATTCAAAAATGGCAGAAAAAGTATACATTTATTAAATTTGTTCAAGTAAAAAAATGTCATTCGCCTGGTGAAGCACGAAATGCAGCATTGCTGATAACTAAAGGGAAATTTGTTCTTTTTACTGATGGTGATTGTGCGCCAGAACCTGATTGGGCAAAAAAATTGGTCGAACCCTTTTATACAGATCCAAAAATTGGTGGAGTTGGTGGAGAAGTGCTGACGCTTCGTACAGATAAAAATAATTTGACGGAATCCTATTGTGAGCAAACACATTTTCTTAGCCCCACTGGCCGTTGTGGAATTGTTGCTTCTGGGTATATGCCAAAAGTTCGGGATGATTATCCGCATGAAATAAATGGTGATGATAATAGTCCATTTTTCGCAACTGCAAATGTAGCTTTTAAAAAAGAAGCGATTGACAAAGTGGGTGGTAAATTTTGGGATGAACCTACTGGAGAGGATGTTGATTTTAACATTCGTATTATGGAAGCAGGCTATAGTTTGTATTATTCAAAAGAGGCTGTTGTTAAGCATATGCATCGTGTATCATTGGAAAGTTTTTGTAAGCAGTATTATGGATATGGGTATGGCCATCCATTGTTAATCGACAAACATGCAAAAGCAAATATTTTAGAAATTGTGCTTCAGTTTGGTAGAGGTAAAGATATGCATATTCCCTTGCCATGGATTGGTAAAGGTATTATTGTGATTGGTGCGTTTCATATGATGCATATAATGACTGCTTTAACGTTACTTAATTTGCTGATTACAAAATTAACATTTCGGCATAATGGCATGACAGTACCCTTGGGCCTTTTAGCTTTAATTTTTATTTTTGTGTATTTTAAACCAGTGATGAAATTAAAACCCTTGGTTCATTTTTTTACGTATGCCAAAATTCGCTATTTGTCTAATTTTTCCTTTATTAAAGGCGCTTTTGATGGTATGAAAAAATTTGGTGGAATTTGTATTGAAGCTAGCTGGTAACCCAACTGAGTTTTTAATTATTGAGGAGAGATTATGAAATACGGGTATTTTGATGATGCACGCTTAGAATATGTCATTACGAATCCAAAAACTCCAGTTAAATGGATAAATTATGTTGGCACGCTCCAGTTTGGTGGCTTTGTTGACCATACTGGAGGCGCGTTGTTGTGTAAGGGCGATCCAGCGTTGAATCGAATTACGAAGTATATTCCGCAACAGCCGTGTTCAGAGTTTAAAGGTGAAACGTTATATATTCGAATTAAGAAAGGGAAAACATACCAAGTTTTTTCTCCATTTTTTGTGCCTACGTTGGATAAATATGATTTATACGAATGTCATGTTGGGCTTTCATATCAACGGATTATTTCTGAATTTTATGGCGTTCGAACTGAGGTGCTAGTTTTTGTCCCCAATGATGCTAATGTTGTAATACGAGATATAAAAATAACTAATTTGACAAATGCACCTATTGAAATTGATGTAATTCCAGTTGTTGAATTTACTCATTTTGATGCGCTTAAGCAATTTACGAATGCGGATTGGGTACCTCAGACAATGGTCGTAGATGCGATAAAAGAAGCTGAAGGTACAGTTGTTTTGAAACAATATGCGTTTATGAAGCGTGATACAGCTGTCAATTATATAACTTCAAATTGTGTCGTTGATTCTTTTGAAACAGATCGGAAACAGTTTTTAGGTGATAATGAATATGGTACGTGGGCAAATCCCTTAGCTCTTTATGAAAAGCACTTGTCCAATTATGAAGCTCGTCGTGCAGATAATATTGCAGCAATGCTGCATGGTTTGGGTGTTCTTAAACCTGGAGAAACTAAGCGGATAATTATGCAATTAGGTCAAGAATCTACCATTGACGAAGCAATGCCATCAATTAAAAAGTTTCGTAACGAAAAGGAAGTTGATCTAGCATTTCAGGAATTAGCAGAGTTTTGGAAAAAGTATTTAGCCATTATGCATGTGGAAACTCCGGATGCTGCGTTTAATTCGATGGTTAATATTCATAACCCTCGTCAATGCCATACAACCCTAAATTGGTCTCGTTATTTGTCTTTGTATCAATTGGGTTTTGGAGGCAGGGGAATTGGTTTTCGGGATTCTTCACAAGATGTGATGGCTGTGCTGCTGACAATGCCAGATCGAGTTAAGGATTTATTACGTAAATTATTGAGTGTTCAAAATCCAAATGGATCTGCGATGCATCAGTTTAATCCATTAACTATGGTTGCAACAGAGGGCGATTCTCGTGAAGAAGAAGGTCACCGCTATTATGGTGATGATCATTTATGGATTATTATGGCTGTAACTGCATATTTGAAAGAAACTGGGGATATGGCATTTGTGGATGAAGTAATTCCTTACTATGACAAGGTACTTGAATTTGATCAACGCGAAAAAGGAACTGTGTTGGATCATCTGATTCGTGCTTTATCATTTACGAAGACTAATGTTGGTCAGCATGGACTCCCGTTACTGGGTTTTGCGGATTGGAATGATACAGTTAATCTCAAAGGTAAAGCTGAAAGCCTTTTTGTTGCAAATCAATATGGAAAAACGTTAGTGGACATGATTGAATTGATGAATGTTTTGAAAAAACCTGCTGAAGTTAATCAGTATCAAGCTGATTATGAAATAATGAAAAAGTGTGTTAATGATACTGCGTGGGATGGTGAGTGGTATGTCCGGTATTTTGAAGAAAATGGAGATGCTTTGGGATCACATAAAAACGAACAAGGTAAAATTTATGTTAATGGTCAATCGTGGCCAGTCATGTCAGGATTTGCTTCTGCTGATCGAGCCAAAATTGCGCTTGATTCGGTGAATACACAATTGAACACTAAATATGGTATTAAATTAAGTAGTCCTGGGTTTAATGGGTTTGATTGGCGAAAAGGAGGGATTACAACCTATCCACCTGGCGCCAAAGAAAATGGCGGAATTTTTCTTCATGCTAATCCATGGATGATGATTGCTGAAACCATGATAGGTAATGGAAATCGTGCTTTTGAGTATTACAATCAAATTAATCCAGCTGCTAAAAATGATATTATTGAGATTTATGAATGCGAGCCATATGTGTACCCTCAAAATATTTTGGGAGATGAACATCCTCAGTTTGGTCTTGGGCGAAATAGTTGGCTATCAGGTACGTCGGCATGGACGTATCAAGCTGCTACGCAATATATTCTAGGCGTTATGCCTCGCTATAATGGACTTGAAATAAATCCTTGTTTGCCAACTGAATGGGATCAATTGGTCATCACACGTGTTTTTCGTGGGACAACATATATTATTTCAGTGACTAATCCTGCGCATATTTCTAAAGGAGTTAAGCAAGTATTTGTCGATAATAAGTTGATTTCCGGAAATATTATTCCCATATTTACTGATAAAAAAGTTCATCTCGTATCTGTTATAATGGGCTAAAGTATTTTATAAATCGCAGTTGTCAATTAAGCGTACGCCTTGAAAATATACAGCAACGCATAAACGACAATAGGGTTGATATTGTTTAAGTGAGCGAAGTGTATCGCGGTTAACGAGTTCACAGTATTCAATTATCATTTCTGGCACATTTTCTTGGATTAATTGCCGAAATTTGTTGGTTAATACGGTGCTTTCGATATCTGGGTGGCTTTGTGTTTTATGGCAGATGAGGGTCATTGCTTGATAGATCCATGCTGCTTTTTTTCGGTTTTCAGGTGTTAGATAGCTATTTCGCGAACTCATGGCAAGACCATTTGCTTCGCGAATTGTTTCAATCCCAATGATATGAATAGGCATATTTAAATCTGTAACCATTTGTGAAATGATTGTGTATTGCTGAAAATCCTTAAGTCCAAAATATGCCTGATTTGGCTGAATAAGATTAAATAATTTATTAACGATAAGTAATACGCCATCAAAATGATTTTTTCGTGTTTTTCCGCATAATTGTTGACTGAGTAAGGGCATTGATAACTTAATTTTAGATGAAAATGGATATATGTCGTTTACATTGGGACAAAATAGTATATCAACTCCAGCATTTTTACATAGTTCCGTATCTCGTTGAATATCGCGAGGGTATGTTGAAAAATCTTCATTCTTACCAAACTGAATAGGATTTACGAAAATAGATACAACGACAATAGTGTTATTAGCAGCAGCTTCGTGAATTAAAGCGATATGTCCATCATGAAGGTACCCCATAGTTGGTACAAAGCCAATAGTTGGGGCCACTGTTACTTGCGTAAGTTTGATCAGTTGGGCCTTGAGTTCTTTTGGCGTAGTAACATAAATCATACTTTCTTTGTTACAAGTTAGCCTTTGCCATTAGCCAGAGTACAATAGCCATTAATAGTGCAATTATTTTTAGGCTGATATTTTTAAAAAATAGTTCTTGTAGCCATACATGCAATGCTGAGTTACTCTTTTTTTTCATCCGCTGCACCTGTTATTTGTTCAAGTTTCCATGCTGCGAATTCACATTTTGGATAAGCGCTACAGCCATAGAACATTTTTCCACGTTTTGTGCGTTTTTCAACAATTTTTGATCCGCATTGGGGACACGTTGCATCAATTTCTTTAATAATTGGTTTTGTAAATTTGCATTCAGGATATCCTGTGCATGCTAAAAATTCACCAAATCGTCCTTTTTTCTTTGCCAGTTGTTTTTCACATTTTGGACAGTGTTCATCTACGAGTTCCGGTGGCTGTTTTTCACCAGGTGCGCCACTTTTATCTCCATTAAGTGGTTTAGCGTTTTTACATTCTGGATAGCGGCTGCAAGAAAGAAATTTTCCGTATTTACTCATTTTAATATTCATAATCGCACCACATAAATCACATTTTTCATCTGTAGGTTCAGAATATTTTTTGGCTGTTTTTAATACTTCTTCAACTGTAGGTGCAAAATTCGAATAAAATTCCTGCATGGTGTTCACCCATCCTACATTGCCAGCAGCAATTTCATCAAGTTTTTCTTCGATATTTGCAGTAAAATGATAGTCCATAATGGTTGCAAAGTGACTCATTAAAAAATCGGTTACAACACATCCAATATCTGTTGGTTTAAGATATTTCTTTTCAAATTTTTCAACATATTTTCTGTCCATAATTGTGGTGATTGTCGGTGCATACGTTGATGGCCGCCCAATACCTTCTGATTCTAGTTTTTTAACTAAGGATGCTTCAGTGTAACGCGCAGGTGGTTTTGTGAATTTTTGGTCAGCCATAACGTGATTCAGATTAACTAAGTCCCCTTCTTTAACGTCTGGCAGTAAAATGTCCTCGGATTCTACATCATCTTCGTTATCCGTATCTTCAACGTATACTTGCATAAATCCATTAAATAGGATGATTTGTCCTTTGGCTTCGAAAAGGTAATTTTCATTGAGAATAGGTTGAAGCCGAATAACTGTATTTTCAAGTTGCGCGTCTTTCATTTGTGTTGCAACTGTACGTTTCCATATGAGGGAATATAATTTATATTGCAATTTATCAACATGTGCTTCAATATCTTCAGGTCGAATCGCGATATTTACCGGTCGAATAGCTTCATGAGCTTCTTGTGCGCCTTTGCTTTTCGTTTTGTAAACACGAGCTTGGGTTACTGCATATTCTTTGCCATAAGTTGTAATAATATAGGCATTAATGGCTTGGATAGCTTCTGCAGCTAGGTTGAGTGAATCTGTTCTCATATAAGTAATTAAGCCTGTACGGCCTTCGGGTAAATCAACGCCTTCGTACAATTGTTGCGCCAATCGCATAGTTTGTTGTACATTAAAGCCTAATTTACGAGACGCTTCTTGTTGCAATGTTGATGTTGTAAAGGGTGCTGCAGGTGACCGTTTTGTTGCCTTTTTACTGGTTTCAATCACTTTGAGCGCATTAGTTGTAAGTGAGTTTGGGTAATCGTAAGAAAGTAATTTATCTTTGTTTTCTTTTTGTTGATAGGTTGTTAAGGCAAAAGCTTCTTGAATAATCGTTTCTGCTTGTTGGGCAGTAGTTACTAGTGCTTTTTTGTTTTTTATTTTTTCTAGCATCGCTGGGAAAACAGTTTTTTGTTTTGAAGGGTGATGCGAAAATGCTTTGATATTCCAGTATTCTTCAGTTTTGAATTTTTCAATTTCTCGTTCTCGTTCGACAACTAAGCGAACAGCAACTGATTGCACTCGTCCAGCACTGAGTCCTTTTTGAATTTTTCTCCATAAAATGGGGGAAATCGTATATCCGACTAATCGGTCGAGAACCCGTCGTGCTTGTTGAGCATTAACCAAATTAATGTCAATTAAGCGAGCATGTTTGAGTGAATCTGTGATTGCATTTTGTGTGATTTCATGAAAAACAATTCGTGAATAAGGTTTTTTGTCGATGCCTAATGCATGAAGTAAGTGCCAACCAATAGCTTCTCCTTCTCTATCTTCATCAGTTGCGATCCAGATTTGAGTGTCTTTGCTAATAAGCTTTTTGAGTTCATTAACGATTTTTTTTTTGTCAGCCGAGACTTCGTAATGAGGTGCAAAATCATGCTCTACGTCAATGCCCATCTCATGTTCAGGCAGGTCGCGGATATGTCCCATAGAGGCTTTGACTACATAATCTGATCCTAAAAATTTGGTAATGGTTCGTGCTTTTGCTGGAGACTCGACTATAACAAGATTATTAGCCATGGTGGGTGTCCTTTGTGATTTCAGTTGTTCGAGGAAGTAAAACATTGATGCTTAAGTCTAGCAATTGGCGTTCAGTGACAGTTGACGGCGCGTTGGTTAGAGGACATCCCGCACTTTGGGTTTTGGGAAATGCAATAACATCTCGAATCGATTCAGCTTTTGAAATTAGCATGACTAATCGATCCAGTCCAATGGCCAATCCTCCATGAGGCGGCGCACCATATTGAAGTGCTTCAAGCAAAAACCCAAATTTTTCTTCAGCTTGTTCTTCTGTGATATTAAGTGTTGCAAAAATTTTCTTTTGTAAAGTCATATCATGAATACGGATGCTGCCGCCGCCTAATTCGTTGCCATTTAGAATAATATCGTAGGCCAACGAGCTTAATTGTTCTGAATGCGTATCTAAATCGGAAATATCGTTAATTTCTGGTTGAGTAAATGGATGATGCAAGGGTGACAAGCATCCTTCGTTGTTGCGTTCAAACATGGGAAAGTGAGTCACCCATAAAAAACGATAGACTGAAGGATCAATCAGATTTAATAAGCGAGCAAGTTCTAATCGAAGTCTGCCAAGTACATCATGCACAATTGCAGGTTTATCTGCGCAGAATAATAGTACGTCGCCAGGCAACGCTTCCATTCGATTTACGAGTCCGCGAAGTTCAGTAGAAGTAAAAAACTTTACAATAGGTGATTGAAGTTCCCATGTTGAAAAATCAGATCCTTCGCCACGAATTTGAATCCATGCCATTCCTTTGGCCCCAAACTTTTTTGAAAATTCAGTTAAATCATCTAAATTTTTGCGTGATAATTTTCCATCGGATTTGACCTTGATACCTTTGATAAGCCCGCCATTATTTGCAATAGTATTAAATACTTTAAATTCAATTGTTTTGCAAAGATCTGTCAGGTCTACTAATTCAAGTCCAAAACGCACATCAGGTTTATCTGAACCATAGCGATTAATCGCAGTTGCGTAGGTCATTCGAGCAAATGGAGTGAGTACGTCAATATTAACTGCCTTAAACATTGTTTTGATAAGGCCTTCAGTTGATGAGATAATATCTTCTTGATCTACAAAGGATTGTTCAATATCAATTTGGGTGAATTCTGGTTGTCGATCTGCACGAAGATCTTCATCTCTGAAACATTTGGCTATTTGATAATATTTTTCAAATCCAGCAACCATGAGTAATTGTTTGAAAAGTTGAGGCGATTGTGGTAACGCAAAAAATTTTCCAGGTTGGACACGACTGGGGACCAAGTAGTCTCTGGCGCCTTCTGGTGTGCTTTTTGTTAAAATTGGCGTTTCAACATCAATAAATCCATTAGTGTCAAAATAAGTGCGGGCTGCTTGAACTAATTTGTGCCGGAGTAGAAATTTTTCAAATACAACAGGACGTCGGAGATCCAAAAAACGATACTTTAGCCGAACATTTTCATCAGGTTCTTCGCTATCTGTAATGTTGAAAATAGGTGTTTTGCTTTGGCTAAAAATCGATAACTCAGCAATTTCTACTTCAATAGTCCCGGTTTTCATATTAGGGTTAATTGTTTCAGTTGATCGAGCTACAACAGTACCGATGCAACCAATAACATATTCGCTGCGAAGTTGTTCACCAACAACATGCGCAGTAGGATGTTTAATTTGATCAAATGTAATTTGTACAATGCCTGAACGATCGCGTAAATCTACAAAAATGACGCCGCCATGGTCACGACGACGGTTCACCCATCCATTTAGCTGAATTGTTTTTCCAATATCCTGTGACGTTACATCGCCACAATAGACGGTTCGCTTAATCACGATTCTTTCTCCTTATAGCCGCTTAAATCCCCTAAATAGGGACTTGGTTTATTTCTTTTCTTAGTTTGATCAATTCGATAATCATGTTTTCCGCATGAATATTATATTGTTCCCGTGTCTTCATATTTTTCACTGAAATTGCTTGTTTGTCTAGCTCATCTTCACCAATAATAATGGCAAATAGTGCTTTTTTGCGTTCAGCATCACGAAATAATGTTTTTATTGAAGCTATATCATAATTAATATCGCAGGATAATCCATTGTTGCGTAAATCATGCATAATTTTACAAGCCCATTGCCGTTCTTTTTCTCCCATAGTCATGAAATAAAAATCAATGATATCAGTTTTAATTGTTGGAATATGGTTTAGTTGTTCTAGAACCATGTATAGCCGATCCATTCCAATTGCAAATCCAAAAGCAGGAGTAGGTTGCCCGCCTAATTCGTGAACTAGGTTGTCGTATCTTCCGCCGCCACAAATTGCGTTTTGTGCACCTAATTGATTTGACCTAATTTCAAATACTGTTTTTGTATAATAATCTAGACCCCGCACTAAAAAATCATCAACAGCATAATTTACTTTAAGCAAGTCTAAGTATGTAATTAATGAGCTGAAATGTTCACCACATGATTGACATAAAATTTTGGTAGAAGAAGGAAGTCCTGAAAAATAGTTTTGACAAGTTTTGTTTTTACAATCTAGAATACGTAACGGATTTTTTTCGAATCGATATCTGCAATCGTCACATAATTGAGGTAAACTTTCTTGCAAAAAACCACGTAGTTGCTCGCGAATCACAGGTCGGCATACATCACAGCCAACAGAATTAATAGAGACTGTTAGGTCAGTAATCCCTAGTTTAGCTAGTAAGTCTATTCCCATTGAAATAATTTCAGCATCTACTAAAGCGCTCGCTGCTCCTAAAATTTCAAATCCCAATTGATAAAATTGCCGATATCGTCCAGCTTGGGGACGTTCATATCGGAACATAGGACCACGGTAAAGCAGTCGAGAAATTTTTTCCGTTGCAGCCAGCTGATGTTGCAAATAAGCACGCACAATAGACGCTGTACCTTCTGGGCGTAATGTTAAGGACCGTTCACCGCGATCTGAAAATGTGTACATTTCTTTGGAAACAATATCTGTTGCTTCGCCAACAGCGCGTTGAAAAAGGTCAGTTTGTTCAAAAATAGGTGTTCTGATTTCGTGAAACCCGTATTTTTGACATAATTCGATAGTTTGATTTTCGATCCATTGCCATACAGCTGATTCTGTAGGAAGTATATCCCGAGTTCCACGTGGAGCAGTATAATTCATTATAATCCTTTTTTCATTGATTATATATCAGGATTTACTGCTTGAAAACCAAAAAGATTAATTTGAGGTATACTAAGTCCAAATTTGATAAAGTATAATTAATAAGTTTTATTCACTTCAATTTAAAAATATTTAAAAATAAAAAAAAGTGGTATAGTTTTAAGTAGTAATATACTTATGTTTTGATATAATGACTATTTGGGATTGATATGTGAAAGGTAAGGAACCAATGAAACAGCGATTCAGTATTCGTTATATCGTTTTCATTGTTTGTATTTTTATTTTTTTAACAGGTGTTTCCGCACAAACATTAATGGAAAGCGGGTATTTGCGTCAAAAAGATGGAACCCCACTGAACCGTACTGTATCAATGAAGTATCGGATATATAGCACAGCATCTGATGGAACATTAATGTGGGAATCTTTGGCATTGTCTGTTTTATGCACAGATGGAATCTATTCTGTTCAACTAGGAACTGATGAAAATCCTATTGATTCAACAGTTGTTAGATCAACAACGCTCAATTATTTTCTTGAACAACAAATTGAAGGGGAAATTTTACTTCCTAGAAAGTTAATCGCATCTGTAGCACGGTCAGTATTTGCAGAACGTGCAAATAACGTCGATTGGAGCGGGATTATCAATCGCCCAGAAGTGGTGACTGAAGGAATGACAGTCAGTCGGGCAGAAATAGCCAATTCTGCAAACTTAGCTAGCCTGGCGCTTATAGCTAATTATGCAATAACTACAAATTATTCGATATTAGCAAGGTCAGCTGAATCTGCTGTGCTGCTAGGTGGAAAAGCCGAAAATATGTTGATTGTATCAACTGCGAATGTAGCAATAACAGCGAATGCAGTATCTTGGACAGGAGTAAGTGAACGGCCAACAGCACTATCTGCGTTTACAAATGACAGTCAATATTTAACTGCTAATGGAATTATCAACACAGCGCTTATGGCCATAACAGCGAATTATGCAATGAACGCTGGCGTAGCAGAGAGCGCTTTAACTG
>CAYUBI010000022.1:0-25524 GCA_964443005.1 uncultured Candidatus Marinamargulisbacteria bacterium | reverse complement strand
GACATTTCTGTTTCAAGATGCAATTGAACGTCTTCCAGCGTATGGCGCTGGCTATACTATTGTCGTTGGCGACGACTGAGCTTGGAAGTCGGGGCGAATAATTATTCGCCGTTGCTATCGTCCCTTCGTATTTCATTGTAGGTGTTGATGCGTGACGGATTGAGTAGTGTGTAGGCGAAATAGATGAATCAATATGGTAAAATTGTGGAGAGGTGATTGATATGAAAAAAACAGTCAAGTACAACGAAGAGGAAAAACTAATTCGGTATTATCGAAAATTGACTATTCCCAAAAGACGTGAGGCATTGGATTTCGTTTCATATTTGATGACAAAATCCGAATGGGATGCGACGTGCGAAATATTAGAGGATAAAAACATGCTAATGGGTATTCGGGAAGGTCTAGAGGAAGTTAATCGCGGCGAGGTTTCAAAAGTTGAGCTCTAGTTGGGAAATTGTATGGACAAAAAAAGTTGAAAAAAGTTATGCAAAATATCCTGCTAAGGAGCAGTTTAAAAAGGCGTTTAATGAAATTTCAAAAGATCCCTATCATGGGGTTCATATAAAAAGGCTACAGGGCGAATTGGCAGGATTATACCGATATCGATTGGGTGACTATCGATTGATCTATGAGATAAAAGAATCTATTGTGACCATCATTTTAATCTATTTTGGAAGTCGTGGGGACGCATATTGATAAAAAATCTGTGAAATATTTTTTATTTTTAAGCGATAAATGAGTAACAACTCTAAAGAATTAAGGTTATAATTAATGATGCTAACAAAACGAATCGCGTTTGCAGAAAAAGGATTTCCGATAACACAAGAATCGTTGCAATACCTTGATTATTGGATTCATGAATGGACTCCTAATGACGAGATATTGCAATCTACGCCGGAAGCTGCGAATAATTATCCATTTTGGTTGTCTTATATTAAAAACATGTTAATTAATCGAGGGAAACTTCATTTAGATGTTGGCGGTGCTAAAGGTTCGCCGTTGCTTCGCATTAATTATCTTCAGAAAGGCAATCACGATTTTTATTTAAATTGCGATCAGGCGGTTTTGCCGGATTGCAAAAAAAGTTTATTTAATCGAGCGTTGGTTCATTCATTCACAAAACTTGAGGATATTTCATTTAGGGTAGATAGTTTGTCCTTTAATTGTACGTTGCATCATTTTTCAAATGTGGCTAAGTTATTACATTCTTGTAGCTGGGAAGACAATGAAATGGTTTCTCAATTACAAACTATTTTTAATGTATATCAACAAATTCTTAAAAACAATGGAAATCTATTTGTTTATGATTATGGAATCCGCGAACGCATAACTCCTTTTTATGACGCCTATAATGAAAAAGTTGAAATTTGTTCATTATTTAATGGCAATATTCAGGATTTTCATAATTATCATCGCCAATTAAAGCTGTGGCATTATATTGATGCATTAGAACAATCCGGTTTTTTGATTATGCATTATGATAAAAATGAAAAATTCTTTTGGATACAAGCTCAATTAGTAACTAAATGATTGTTGAGCAAAACGCGCAAATCATTCAACGTGCGGTTGCATATATTGCTCAACAATTGGCAATAAGTTCAACAAGCATTAAAGCTGTATTATCCTTGTTTGATGCAGGTGCAACAATTCCATTTATTGCTCGTTATCGCAAGGAAAAAACAGGAAGTTTGGATGAAGTAAAAATTCAGGAAATCAAAAATCATTTTGATTATTTTAATGAGCTTTCCAAGCGAAAAATTACTATTCTTAGTACTATTTTGGAGTTAAATAAATTAACTCCAAAATTAGAGGCCACGATTAATAATTGTTATGAAAAAAGTGTATTAGAAGATATATATTTGCCATATAAGCCTAGAAAAATAACTCGTGCTGATTCAGCTAAAGAACAAGGCTTACAGCCGTTGGCTACAATGATTTTAGCTGGGAATTCATTACAAAAAAATAAAGTCGATATTTATCAAACGTTTTTGAATCAAGATAAAATTAAAACAGTTGAAGATGCTTTGTTAGGTGCTTTAGATATTATAGCGCAACAGCTTGCTGATGATTCTGAAATAAGAGTATGGACCCGAACTTTTATGCAGAAAAGTGCTTTTCTTGAAACTGCTGTTACCAAAAATTGGAAAGATAAAGTATCAAAATATGAAATGTACTATAAGTATAGCGAAGTATTGAGTAAAGTGTCTGCGCATCGAATATTGGCAATTCAGCGTGCTCATATCGAAACGGTTATTACCTGGAAATTACGAATAGATCATTCAAAATGTTTGAGCTTTCTAATTTCTAAAGTTATTTTTTTTAGTCATCATCCGTTTATCACTGAATTGACAGATGCATGTGAAGATAGTTTTAAACGATTATTATTCCCGTCTATTGAAAAAGAATGCTTTAGTCAAAGAGTCGCAGCAGCAGAAGTGGAGTCGATTGCTGTTTTTTCTAGTAATCTAAAACATTTGCTGTTGGCATCGCCTGTGGGTCCTTATGCAATTCTTGGCATTGATCCAGGATTTAGAACAGGAAGCAAGTGTGCAGTTATCAATAATACAGGGATGTATCAGGAAAGTGTTGTTATTTATTTGGAGAAAGAGGGCAATAAATCTGAAGAAATAATTCTGGCTTTACACGCAAAGTATATTTTTTCTTATATTGCAATTGGAAATGGTACAGGTTCAAAAGAAACGTTAGCTTTTATTAATGACCTGATTATTAAAAATAAATTGTCAGTTAAAGCAATTCTGGTTAATGAATCTGGAGCATCTATTTATTCTGCTTCTGATATTGCAAGAGAAGAATTCCCGCATTTAGATCTTACAATTCGAAGTGCCATCAGTATAGGCCGAAGGCTGCAAGACCCGTTGGCTGAATTGATTAAAACAGATCCAAAATCAATGGGGATCGGCCAATATCAACATGATTTGAATCAAAAGAATTTAATAAAGTCCTTAGATTTTATTGTGGAATATTGCGTGAATTATGTTGGGGTTGATTTAAATACTGCATCTAGTGTTTTGCTTTCACATGTTTCAGGCATAGGTGCACTTCTTGCAAAAAATATTATTGAGTATCGTGAGCAAATTGGTGTTTTTAGTTCACGAAACCAGTTAAAACAAGTACCTGGACTAGGGTTAAAAACTTTTGAACAATGTGCTGGTTTTTTGCGAATTCGAAATAGTAGGAATCCTCTTGATAATACTGCGATTCATCCAGAAGCCTATAGTCTAGTTCAGGTTATGGCAACTAAAAACAATGTTCAGGTTAGTATGCTGATACAAAACAATGATTTACTTAATTCGCTTAATCTTTCTGAATTTGTTACAGATACTATTGGTTTGCCAACGCTAAGCGATATGATTGTTGAGTTGAAAAAGCCTGGGCGTGATCCACGAACAGAGTTTAAATATGCGACATTTAGAAAAGACATCAATGATATCAACGATTTAACTAAGGGGCTTATTTTAGAAGGTAGGGTTACTAATGTGACTAACTTTGGGGCATTTGTAGATATTGGTGTTCATCAAGATGGACTGATTCATATTTCGAAGCTTAGTACGACATTTGTGAAAAATCCTGCGCAGGTTATTGCAGTTGGCGAAAATATTACAGTTGTTGTAATAGAAGCAGATCAAGCTAGAAAAAGAATTAGCTTACAGCGAGTATTTCCTGAAGTTGTTTAAGCTTTTGTTTTTAGGGCATAGTTGTTCATATAAAACTTATTTGCTTAAAGGAGCGAAGGCTAAATGCTTATTCGGAATGTTTTTGTTTCAGATCGAGGACTTGAAGTCCTTTCAAAACGCCAAGATCAATTGTTCTATGCGGGTACTGGGCTTGAGGTAGGTTTTGGGTGCAATCTTTTTGTTGGCGGCTATAGTGCGATAAATGCGTTTGAATTTAATATGCGTGGCATCATACAGCCCCAAACATACTGGTCTAGACTTTTGATTAATTTTTATATAGGCTATATGGATGTGACGCCGACGTATGCTGTGGACGATTGTTTGAAGTTGCGTTCATTGGATAAAAACACTTGGAAAAATATCGTAATTCCCTTGCCTCAGGATATTGGCATAATTACTAAATTTATTTTTTGTTTTGTGGGCGATAATGACGTCTCGCTTGCAGTAAAAGGAATGCAATTTCGGTTAAAAACATGCAATTAAATCATCAGAATCTTGTGAACTATTTTAAAACTACAGGAAAATATATTCCTCAAATTGATGGAAAAAAATTGGCGAAAAGCGGATATGATGCTGTTGAAAATGAACCTGCTGATGGTGTAAATAGCCAGGAAGAATGGGAATATTTTTTTCAATCATCTGGGATTAATGGACGTCCTCCAAGTGCGATTGAAGCAGTCTCTCCGGATTTTGCTACAATCATACTTCAATCTGATTCGCATTGGATTGATACTCTTTACGGCAACAAAAAAGAATATGGAAATTATTTAGGAAAAATTATTGAGAGTAATCAGTATCTTAATGCCTTGATTAATGATAACAAAAACATAAAATTGCTTAGTTTTGATAAAGAGAATCCTGTTAGGTTTGTTGTTCAGGCGTTGAGTGATATGCGATTTTATTCCATGCGAAGTGATTTGTTTAGTTGGGCTGCCCAACTTGTTTTGGTGAAAGATGTTTCAGTACAAGAACAGAATGATTTAATTGATTTGTTGTTTAAAAATTATGCAGCGGAAGAAGAAGAATCTAGCACGCAGATTCTTTATGAATTGCATAATATAGTGATTGGTAATTCATTATCTCCACAAACAAAAAAGGAAATATTTGCACGATTTGATTTATTGCCTGCTTTGCGATTTCCTTCGCAGATTAGGGCGTTTAACAAGATGAATACTATTCGAATTGTGCAAGAAAATGATTTAGTTAAACAAGATGAATTATTGCGGTCTTTTTTAGCAACTTTTTTAAGAAGCTCAGAGGTTTCTGGTTTTGACGAGTCTTTGGTTTACCTTGCTAGTCATTTGAACAATGCAACTTCTTTGGAGAAATTGCAACTTGCACTGATGACACATATTGATGCTAATAATCCAGAACCTGCAATCATGCCCTATATTGCGTTAAGTTATATTGTTGGAAACAGTGCGTTGCCAAAGAGCTCTATTTCCAAAATCACTGAATTTCTTGAAAATATTGTCGTAAATAAAAGTGAAAAAACTACGCGTACAACTCCATATGATGATACGAACTATCATCAACGAAAATGGGCACTCATTGCGTTGTCTAAATGCGTTATTACTCTTGGAAAGCAACAACATTCTTATGCCCAAGAATTAGTCAACAAAATGATGAATTACCATGAGGAATTAATTCCTTTGATGTCTAATAAAATTGATTGTTTTAAGACGGAAGAATCATTGTGCAATGGTCACCTTTTTGAGATTAATATGCTTACTTTTTATTTGAATCTTGGTAGCAAAGGGTTTCTTAATAAACGCCAACACGAAAAAATAATAAACCTAGTTATGGAAAGGCTTATAACGAATTATTCTAACTTGAATCGTTCTATTTCGTCATGGGTGAAGAGTCGTGTAAAAAGGGATGATATTGTTAATTCTGTTTTCTTTGTTCTTCATAAACTATTGGACCAAAACAAAACAGATACACGTATCAAAGAAAAAATTGAACTATTTGTTTCGAATTTTTTGATGATAATATTACCCTCAACCAAATTGATGTCGGACCAATCTGGTGATGTTTTTCGTCGCTTACCAAAAAGCGAACAAGACAAGATTATAACTGTTTATAAACAGAATATTAAAAAGACATCAATCGTTTTTACTGGAATTCTTGACATACTTTTTCCAACTGATTTGGATTGGTATATTAATGAGGTGCTTCCCTTGATGTATGGTCAAGTTAAAGTGGAAAAATTTGAAAATTTAGCACGTGCATATATATCTAAAGTAAATCGGAGCATTAATGCTTTTGATCCGCTTGATTTAGATTTAGGTTTTTTAAGAAAAACATTTTTTTATGAATCTGAACCTGGATTCTTGAAGTTGAAATGGAATTATCGCGACTGTTATAATAAACTTCCTCATCAGATAAAGAGTTGTTTTGACGCGTTTGATGAATTTGAGGAGTCTTTACTTGTTTTTTGTCCTTTGTTGCAGATACAAAGCCTTATTCAAAGTCCTTTCTTGCCTGAGGCTGCCAAACAGGAGCATCTTTTTAAAATGCTTATGTTTCAATATAAAAATGTTGATAATTTAAGAATAAATGGTATCCAAGAAATTAGATTAGATGAATTTATTAAAAACAATACTGAGTTTTTAAAGCCGTATGAAAAAGAAATTTTGAGGGACTCAACAAATAAAGAATTCCAACTCAATTATATTCTGGTAGTAAAAAAGGACGACACTGTTTTAGTGAATTGTCTATATTCAGAGTTTATTGCTAACAACGAATTTAATGTGTTGTTGCGTAATCTTGATGTTATTGTTGGCCAAGATGAGGCAAAATGTATTGATATCGTTAATCAATATATCCGATATCTTGGAACAATTGAAAATATAGAAAATGTTACTGCTGATTTAAAAGAAAATTGCAAAAAAATCCAAAATTTTTTACGAAAAAATCCAATACTTTTAAAACGTGTTGTTGATATTCTTGATGTCAAAAACAGTAATTCTACAAATTTTTTGCTTTTAGAACTAGAAAGAGTTATTTTTAATGAGTATCAGCCATTAAAGGGCGATCGGTTTTTATTTAATCAATTGAAAGATTTAGTTTCCATTAAAATAGAGAGCCACAATATAAAAGAGTCTGTAACTATCTATTTGCGTTTAACTAATACTACAGCATTCATAAGTAAAGACAGGCGAAAGATTTATCAGTTTTTTGCTCGATTTTTAGGAAACCAAATTGTTAAGCATTTATTAAAAACTAATCAGACACACCAAGGTTGGGCTAGTGAAATGCAGATGAATAGTGTTGAGTTGAATGATTTTTTACAGGTTTTAGAAAAAGATAAAATTTTTCTTTCAGAACGTCCTTCTGATATTCAGAAATTTTGGAATAATGTTAAAAAGGGAAATTTTAGTTATGGGTTAACACGAGTTAGCCAAAAAGTACAATCAAAACTAGAAGAATATGCTGCTTCCTTAGGATTGTCGGAAATATTTCAACGATATAATAATAACGGCCAAAAATTTGACAACCAACAACCTAGTATTTCTCATGTTGAATTTAAACCGTTTACCGATTATCAGGTAGGTGCTGGTTTTACTATTCAAAATATGGTTAATGATCAAGGGGATGTTGTGGGAACACTTTTTAAGGTTAACAGTAAAATGGCAAAAGCTCATGTTTTGGTAAAGCCTGGCAAACCAGTGCAACGGAGTCAGGCAGAAATTCTTTACCCTGGGTTGGTAATGCAAACAACTGGAACTTACACTACAGATGACGGTAAACCAACTGATATTGTATTTATGAATGGGGAGTTGGTTTCTTTCAATATTTCAGAGAGGGAAGGGCTAATTGTTGTTAATGATAAAGGTGAAATTATACCCCTTAATTTAAGGTCATTTAAAATATCGGATCTTATTCCTGAAGAAAACTCGAAAAAGGAATTAAAAATATTTGAAAATCTGGATGATTTTAATGAATTATTACAGCTGATTGAAAAGCATAAATTAAGTGCAGTACAAGGGCATTTGTTGTATTACAAGGGGGAATCTATGTTATATAAAAATGCCAAAAACGATTTGGCTAATCGCCGAGTGTTAGTAACTTTTCCTGATAAAAGTTATGGTATTTTTGTGTTAAAAGAACCTGGAAGGTTTTTAGATTTAGTAGATATCGCAAAACAGCTAAACGTTGAATCTATGTTTAATTTAGATACTGGTACTTATGATTTTATGGCTGTTTATGATTATCCGAATCAACAGGCACATAATATTGGTAGTGGAAAAGACGATTCGAGCACTAAAATTGCCATTGAATTATGTCCACAAAAAATAGCACAATAATCAATTTTAAAAGCATAGCTAGGCCATATTCACAAAAATGCTCATTAAGGGGCAAGATTATATCTCTTTCTATTGTTCAATTATAAAGGTGCTATACAGATATTGATCATGTGGGAAGTCAGTTAAAAAATTGCTATTCGAAATTTTTGAACAAAGTTTCAGTTCTCATGCTATAATTCATTTAAGTTAAAAAAATAGGAGGAACCGACTATGGCAGATACAGGATTAAGTAAACCCGTTAAGTTGAAAGCAGAATTGGCAGCATTTTGTGGTGTAGGAGAATTAGCTAGATCAACGATTACTCAGAAATTATGGGATTATATTAAGGCGAATAAGCTTCAAACAAAAGCAGAAAACGGCAAAGCTGAAGGTGCTGGAAAATATATTGTTGCTGATGAAACACTTTTGAAACTTTTTAAAGTTACAAAAGTTACTAGCAAATCTACCGGAAAAGTGACTGATTTTACAGGTCTTAAAGTAGGCCAAACAATCAATATGCTTCAATTAGCTTCTGTTGTAGGGGCTAACGTAGAGTAAGTTTATTATTTACAGAGTGCTATTGTGTTATGCAATGGCGCTCTGTTTCTTTTTCAACGACTGAGATGATTCATTAAATTCCATCAAGTAATATTTTTTAAGTCAGGTATTAATATTTGATTTGCTGTGATTTTGTAACCAAAATATAAAGGGGATGCGATCATGTGGAAAATTTTTGTTGATACATTAATTTATAATTGGCTGGGGTTGGCACCAACATCCCCTTTAACAGCAGCGCTTCACTTCTTTATTTATGATACGGGTAAGATTTTCTTTTTGCTTGCGGTCATCATTTTCTTTGTTGCCATTATTCGCAGCTTCTTTCCGCCTGAACGCACGAAACGCATCCTTGGCAAAGTTCCTGAAACAATGGGCAATGTGCTAGCAGCACTTTTGGGTATTGTAACACCTTTTTGTTCGTGTTCCGCTGTGCCACTTTTTATTGGATTTGTTGAAGCAGGTGTTCCTTTGGGTGTTACTTTTTCGTTTTTAGTTGCTTCACCCATGATTAATGAAGTGGCGCTTATCATGTTGTGGGGCCTGTTCGGTTGGAAGATAGCGGTTTTATATATTAGCAGCGGACTAGTTATTGCTATTTTAAGCGGAATTGTGATTGGACGCATGAAACTTGAAAGCCTTGTCGAAGGTTATGTTTATAAAATTAAATCAAACAGTAGCGATATTCCAGAGCAAACCTGGCCACAGCGCCTTGTTTATGCCAGAGATTACGTTATCGAAATTATTCATAAAGTGTGGATATATGTACTAATTGGTATTGGTTTTGGTGCTTTTATGCATGGCTACGCGCCTGCAGATTTGCTGCTTCACATTGCAGGAAAAGATAATCTTTTTGCTGTTCCGCTGGCCGTTATTATTGGCGTGCCTCTTTACTCGAATGCTGCGGGTGTTATTCCCATTGTGAAGGTTCTAATAGATAAGGGAATGGCCATTGGCACAGCTCTTGCGTTTATGATGGCGGTTACTGCGTTATCCCTTCCTGAAGCGATTATTCTGCGAAAAGTGTTGAAGCTTAAATTATTGATTATTTATTTTAGTGTGGTTGCAGTAGGCATTATGATTACCGGATATTTATTTAATTTAATTTTATAGGAGGAAGAAATGAAAATAGAAATTTTAGGAACTGGATGCCCCAAATGTAAGACGTTAACTGCTCTCGTAACCCAAGCAGTTGCTGATACAGGCATGGACGCGGTTATTGCTAAGGTCGAGGATCTTCAAGAAATTATGAATTATGGAGTGATGTCCACTCCGGCGCTGGTCATTGATGGCCAGGTTAAAGTCGCTGGCCGGTTGCCTAGTATGAAAGAAATTATTGAATTGCTAAAAAGTAATATAAAGACTGAAGATTCAGTACATAAATGTTGTGCAGATCTAGATGATGGAGATATTAATTGTAAGCCGGATAAAGATGAAGAAACTAAGGCCTCAAGTTGTGGATGTTCAGGTGGCTGTTGTTAATGTGTGACAGAGTAGTGAAAAATTTAATAAAAAGTAAGGTCAATTATTTTGTCGTCTCCAAATTTATATTGCTAGTTTTGGTTTGGATGTTTTGTTTGCCTGTTTTTTCTGCTAATGGGAAATTTAATAGCGTAGGTAAAACGGTATCTAATGAAGTTAAAGCCGTATTATTGCCTTTGCCAAAAGTAACGTTTATCGAGTTAGGTTCGGTGAATTGTATTCCTTGTAAAATGATGCGCCCTGTTATGAAAAAAGTTGAAGACAATTTTTCGGGACAGGTTAAGGTTATTTTTTACGATGTTCGTACTGAAGAAGGGGCGCCTTATGGAAAAGACTATCACATAAGAGTAATTCCTACTCAGGTTTTTTTGGATTCAAAAGGGCAAGAATATGCTAGGCATGAAGGCTTTTATCCTTATGAAGAACTCGTAAAAGTGCTTGAGATAAAAGGTCTTAAGTAATGGAATTGTTAGCAACGCTTTTTAAGTGGCTTACGGCAATGTTAAAGTTAAATCCTTTGTTGGTTGTTACTGCAGCTTTTTGTTGGGGCATATTGAGCGTTGTTTTAAGCCCTTGCCACCTTTCTAGTATTCCTTTAGCTATAGGCTATATCAATGGCAAGGGGAAAATGAAGCATTCACGAGCTTTTGTTCTGTCATTAGTGTTTGCGCTGGGTATATTACTATCGTTGTTGATTTTGGGGATTGTTACCTCGGTATTGGGACGGATGCTCGGTGATGTAGGACGACTAACCATTTTAATAACGGGCGGTATTTTTATTTTAGTTGGTTTTTCCCTATTTGATTTAATTCGTTTCCCAGAGATACCCGTATGGAAAGCCAGAATTAAATCCGGAAGTTTATGGGGGGCATTGTTTTTGGGGCTGTTATTTGGCGCTGCACTGGGGCCCTGTACTTTTGGATTTATGATGCCAATTCTAGCTGTTGTTTTTCAGATTGCTACAACCCATTTATTTTATGCCGTTTTGATAGTTTTTGTTTATGCACTGGGGCATGCTTTGGTTATTATTTTTGCAGGGACTTTTATAAACTGGGTGCAGAATATTCTAAATTGGGAGGCGAAATCACAAGGTATTATTTGGTTTCGTCGTTTTTGTGGGGTGCTTATTATCATATCGGGAGTGATTTTAATTGTTTCCAGGTAAATTTAAAACTCTGCGGAAAACCCAATGAAGCTTGAGCTAGCGCCTGAACCAGAGATAGGAAAAATAGTAGCTACGTCGAGGATATTGCCTTCTTTTACTTCGTAGCGAAGTCCCACCAACCCATTGATATTCGATCCCGAAAAAGTCACTTCCACAACCGGTTCAAAGGGTTCGAGCGTTTCCCATTCTCCGGCAATCAAAAATGTAACTGGGGTATTCGGAATATAGCTGATATTGGTGTGGATGTTATACTGATTACTGCGATACGACACTATTCCTGTTAACCCAAGTGTTTTAGCGACAGCGTCATATTTGACTTTTATGGCTTGATCCAATTCAAGCACAACGCTTTTCCCTGGAATCGTATATTTGGCATTGATGACCACTTGGTCGAGCATTAGGCCTGTTCCACTGGGGAGGGAATATTCTGCGGAAAGCTCAAGGCTTTCAATTGGTGCATGTTTAACGGCAAATGCAAGCGTTTTGTTATTATCATAGCCTAACTCAAATCCGCTTTTTCCTCTAGCAAGAGTGGCATAATCATCGGTTCCAAGAGGCCGTGCTGCAAAGCTTGATGTTGTTCCAAATAATAAAACTGCCGCTAAAATTATATTTTTTTTGCTCATGTTGGTTACCCCTTTTCTAAAAATGTTAACGATTTTGCGAATAAGGCAAATAGACTGAGAATAATTGCGATACCGATGAGACCGGAAACAGCAGTTGATGTTGCTCCATTTCCAAGAAATGATACCGAGTAATCTTTTAGCAAAGCTGAACCCGATACTGCTTTATTGAGAAACCCGAGTTTTTCTGCAATGTACTCCAATCCATCGGGAAAAGACGAAGCAAAAAATGAAGCCGCGATAACAATTAGCGATGTCAATAAAACGAATGTGATTTTTTTATTCATGGTTATACGCCTCCCATCCCATTATGTTCGTTATAATAGAAACCAACATAAAGGTGATCACCATTTCGCCAATTCCAATTACACCATGAACTGCAACCATTGATTTTAATGCATCCATTAGTGAATATGTGCCTGAAATTCCAAGCTCTACTGCGCACGCTGCTGAAGCCACGACCACAGAAGCCCACGCAGCAATAGCCATGCTGACTTTTTTCGGAAGTCCGATTTTTTTGAGAAAAATATAGCCGTAATAGGCAATAATGCATCCAAAAAATGCCATATTCATGATGTTGGCACCCAAAACGATTAGCCCGCCATCCGCGTAAATGGTTGCCTGCAGCAAAAGAACAATGCTTATCGATAAAGCTCCTCCCCAAGGACCCAGAAAAAGGGCTGCAAAAAGGCCACCTAATAGATGGCCTGAAGTACCATGGGCAACTGGGAAATTGAACATTTGCGTAGCGAAAACTAATGACGTAACCATGGCCATTTTTGATAGGTAAGACTTGCCAGCGTCTCCAACAAATCGCTGGGCTTTACCGGCTAATGATTTAACCCCGTTACCCGCTCCCGCTAAGGCTGGAGCAAAACCTAATTCAGTTACTAACGCATGGACTTTGCTTAGGGCAAATCCCACTACGGTAGCTGCTGCGGCTCCTAGTCCTGCTGCTGTTTTGTTATCAAGAAACCCGTCCGGAATGTGCATGATGAACCTCCTGTTTATTTCTAATTAATAAAATTGTAGCACGATTTTTAAAAAAGTAACACGCAAATTTCGGGATTGGCTCTTGTCGATATTTTTTGGTTTAACTTTTATCTGAAAATTGGACTTCGACATGCATCGCATCACAAAACGGTTTGTTACGAGATTGGCCGCAGCGACAGAGTGTGACTCGGTTTTGTGTCTCATACATTGTTCCATCTGCTGATTCAATAGGGATATTACCTTTATTGAAAATTCCACTACTAATACCTTGTTCAGGGTCTTGAAGAATGTCGATTGAGGGTTCGAATTCGGGTTCAATTTCGTGTCCAGACTTGTCTAACGCAACTAAAAACCAAGTAAGGCCCATCTTTGAGTATCTTTATCTTAATGTTTTCTTCTTTTTTAAGCATAAAAGTTACTCCTTTTTTGGCTTCAGTTTCGAGGAAACTGCGCAAGTACCAGCTAAAGCACCTGTACTCCAGCAAACTTGCAAATTGTATCCGCCTGTTGGGCCATCCAAATCAAGAATTTCTCCAGCAAAATAGAGCCCGTTGATTAGTCTGGATTCCATGGTTTGCGGATTGATTTCTTTTAGGGATACGCCACCTGACGTGATGATGGCTTTTTCGAACCCTCCTACACGTTCAACGGGTAATGGAAATGATTTGAGGAGATTTAGTAGGCGTTTTCGCGCGTCGCGGCTTAGCTCTCCGCAGGAAGTTGCGGGATCAATCTGGGTAAGGTTGGCTATTACCGGTATCAGTCGTCTGGGAAGTAATGTGGTGAAAACCCCTGCCATGGTTTTGTAGGTTTGCAACTCTCGTAATAAGCGCTTATCCAAGGCATCATGATTCAGCGCAGGTTTGAGGTCGAGTTCAAGGGTCGCAGATCCGTAGGCTAAGGCTTCGCCAATGGCTTTGCTCATGTCAATAATAATAGGGCCACTAATGCCTTCGTGCGTAAATAAGGCGTCGCCAAAGCGTTCGTCTTTTTTCTTTCCCTGACTGACCAGTGAAATGCGGACATGTTTGAGCTCCAATGCTTGCACGTCCTTAAGCCATGGTTCGTTAAGCACGACACCGACTAAGGCCGGTGAAAGCGTTGTCACTGTGTGGTTCCAATGCTTGGCCCAGGTGTAGCCATCTCCGGAACAGCCGGTAGAAGGGTACGATAGTCCGCCTGTACAGAGGATGAGTGTTTTGGCATGAATCGTTTCCGTGGTCAGGCGAATTTCGAATGCTCCGTCCGTGGTAGCGTGGAGCGATTGGATCGAGGTACAGGTTCGTAGCTCAACATTTGCTTTCTTAATGAATCGCAGTAGCGCGTTGAGGACATCTAACGCTTTGTCACTTTCGGGGAATACACGCTGGCCGCGCTCGATCTTGGTGGGGACTCCATACTGATTAAAAAATTCAATTGTATCGGTAACGCTAAAGCGGGTGAGGGCCGACAAAAAGAATTTACCTTGTTTCCCAAACACCTCAACAAATTTTAATGAATTTTCTTGAAATTGAGTGATATTGCAGCGTTCTTTACCAGTGAGTAATAATTTTTTTCCGGGTCGGTCGTTTTTTTCTAGGAGGATGATCTTTGCGCCCATTTTTGCTGCATGACCGGCTGCAATCAGACCCGCAGGGCCAGCCCCAACTACCGCTACGTCATAGAGGATATGTTTTTCGGAAATCATGGGGTAACATTCCCACAATCACCCGCGGACTGTCAATGGTTGGTTGGGTGTTATAGGAATTCTTTTAGATTGCGAATTGCTTTTGAATAGGGGATGACACGGATGCCATTATAATGCTCTTCACTGTCACCGCCATATAAGAAATATGTTTCGGCTATCTCATAATCCTTTAGAAAAATTTTTAAATTAGATAAATCTTTGGAAGAAAATCTTCGTGATCTTTTGATTTCAAAGGCTTTCAGGCCTCTGGGGCCATAAATAACAAAATCGATTTCTTCGCCATGGGTAGTTCTCCAATAAAAAATTTTATACCCCAGATTGAAATAATCGTTTAATGCTTTTAGTTCTTGATAGAATAATGTTTCCAATGCTGCCCCTTCTGCTTCCTCCGGCCGATCTAACGGGGCCATTGGACGGAGTGCTTTGAATACCCCCGTGTCAAAAAAGAAAAACTTGGGATGAACGATCATTCGTCTTTTAGCTTTTTTAGTAAAAACGGGAATTCTGTCTGCGATCAATAAGTCCTCGATAATGGTAAAATAATTTTCAATTGTTTTTCGGTCTAATCCAATTTCTCTTGCTATTTCGGACGTATTTAACACCGCCGATTGAGAAAAACTGGCAACCTCCAAAAATTTTGAAAAAGAGCCTAGGTTTCGCGTCAATCCTTCTATTTGAACTTCTTGAATTAAGTAGTTTCCAATATAACTGGCCAGGTACTGTTCAGGTGATTTTACATTATAAACCATCGGCAAATTGCCAAATTTTAACGATTTGTCCAAATCAAAACTTTCGGCTAGTTCATGCGCGGTTAACGGGTGCATGTTGAAATTTAAAGCCCGGCCTCCCAGCAGGTTTACTCCTTTTTTTCTAAGGCTGCGTGCACTCGAACCTGTGAGAATAAATCGATATTTTTTTGCTTCAATCAAACGATGAACTTCGTTTAATAAATCTGGATTTTTTTGAATTTCATCGATAACAATCCATTTTTGATTGTTTAGTGGAATAAGGTTGTCTAACCGGGAGGGTTCAGCCAAAAGTTTCTGATGCAGGGCGCTATCCAGTAAATCAAAATATACAATGTCTGAACATTGGGTTTTTAACCATGTGGTTTTTCCGGTTCCCCGTGGGCCAAAAAGAAAGAAACTCTGATTGAACGTTAATGGAGAATTTAATATTCTGGGATACATAATCCCATTATACACAGTTTTTTGGGGGAATCAACTCCCTTTGGGTGCCGCCGCGATGTTTCAGAATAACCTGTCAATGGTCGTTTGGGTGAACCCGGGGCAACTCAAGTCATTTACATTTTTGTAGCTGCGTTATACTATCAAACTAAGATGAAAATTCTCAAATCTTTCTTGATTTTTCTGCTTTTCCTTCTCACGACATTTGTATTCCCATGGGGCTCGAATATCTGCGTGGGTTGCCGCATCGACTCGTCGGCATTGGCCGGCCCTATTTATACGTTTCCTGATAGCCAGATGTTTCAGCAAATGATTAGTACAAATGGTACGTTTTTATTTCAGGATGAAGTCAATAGTCTGCCGGTTTATTCTAACGGCGTTAAAGTGGAAATTCGAACACAAACGAAGTCCCCGCTTCGCTTGGCTTATGACACAACAAATTATGTCGATTTCAACGTTGGGGCAAGTGGCACGCTCACCATCAATGCTACGGGTGGAGTAGTTATAAGTCCAAACGGAAATGTGATTATCACGAATGGTAACGTCGGGATCGGGACGGCTACGCCTCTCTCGAAATTAGACGTTAACGGCGTCGCAGCATTTTCTCTCGGCACGGCACTATTCCCTTCGCACACTTTCAGTGGGGATTTGAATACAGGCATGTGGTCTTCCGGAGCAGACGTGATAAATTTTTCTACGGCTGGCGTTAATCGACTAACCATTCCATCAAATGGGAATTCAGTATTTTATGCCAGTACGGTTGAAATTCAAGGGTTATCTAATGCTAATCTACTTCTTAATAGTACCAATGGAAGTGTGTATCAAAACCTTAATTTTTCAACGAATGGCGGTACGGGAGTGTATATGACCGGCTATAATAATAGTGGGCTCTATATGTTTTCAGGTTATTTTGATGTAAACCCAACATCATATTTTAGAGTTAATTCTAACGGCTATAATCCAATAATCGCGGTTCCTTATGTTGCAAATATTGTGGACTACCTTAGTTTCGCAGGGGGAATATCAGGTTCAAATGGAACGTCTATTAGTGCTCTTGGGTCTGACACTAATGTAAATATAAATCTTCTGCCAAAAGGAAATGGAAACGTCGGCATCGGGACAACGAGTCCAGGGACAAAGTTGGAAGTTAACGGAACGGTAAGCGCGAATGCCGTGGTTGCTAACGGAATTATAGATGGCAACATACCGATTACTATTTCCACCGCAACGGACGTAACTCTTGGGGGTACCTACAAAAGCGGTTACTATTTTAATAACACGGCGACGGCAGGGAGTGCAGTTGGCTATACTTTGCCTGCCGCGATGGCCGGATTACAGTATTGTGTGAGAAATTATACGGGGAGGACGGGAATTTTGACTGTTTCTACGTCGGGCAGCGGGCAATATATTGATGTCAAAGGTGCTTTAACTGCCAGTGGTGGAAATGTTAAATCCGCCGGTGCACTGGGTGATTCGGCATGTTTTGTGGGTGTGGATACAACGCATTGGGTGATGTACCAAAACCTAGGAACATGGACTGCGTATTGATACGATGAAACGATACCTATGTTTTATCCTTTTCTTGTTTCCAATCATTTCTGTTGCGATGGGGCCAATGGCAATCACCACATCAGCGAACCCGCCGAGCACTGGCCTGCCATTTTGGGATCCAGTGACCCTCACGTCAGGCCCGGTTCTCTCCATGAGTAACGCACTTATAACCAGCAGTGGCGGCGCTAATGCGGCCAATGGAACCGTTGCCGGAATTGGATCCGTTGAGGGGCCTTTTACCGCAACCTTTTATTTGTCGTATTCTTGGGGATGGGGCCAGGCAGGGGTTGCGGCCATTCAGGATTTCAATTCAAATGGAACCCTGGTTGCGGAACGGTCCTTTTTGGTAAGTGTGTATAATAATAATAGCAATAATTGGGCGATCATTGATATTACGATAAATGGTGTTTATAGCCGACCTGTAACGGTAACGGGTTATTCTTCTGGAAGTTTTGTTATTAAAAGAGAATCCAATAATACCATTACGGTGACCTTGCCTACAGGAGCTCCTTATACTTTAGGAACTTACGGTGGATCCATGAAGTTTTTTGCAATGACTCAATCCCCTGGTTGGGTGCAATTTGTAAGTTTGACAATGCCTTAGGTCCTAGGCGCTTTAACTATCCGAATGGGGCACGAAACGTGATTCACTTGCTACGGAAGTTTATTCATATCAACAAATGGACTGTCAATGGCTTCCCCTTAACCCATTTCCGCGATACACTCTTTTCATGGGATTTCAACTAGTTACACTGAAACTACCGACTAATTATACACCAGCGCATTTGCAGGAAAGAATTGCCAAGCAGCTGAATAGTAAAATTTTCAGGTTTCAGATTGAGAATAAAAGCCTCGACGCGCGGAAAAAAAACGACATTCACTGGGTCGTACGCGTAGGGGTTTCCTCACCGGTAATCCGTGGAAACCCGCCTGAAATAGTTCCCACTTTACAGATACCTTATCATCATAGGGAAAAAAAGGTTTTGGTTGTCGGCAGTGGGCCCGCAGGTTTTTTTGCTGCATATGTTCTCCAAAAAGCTGGGTTTGATACCACATTGATTGAGCGAGGAAAAGACGTTGCCAAACGCGAGGAAGCCATCCACGAATTTGAAACCGCGGGTCTGTTTGACCCCACGGGAAACTACGCTTTTGGAGAGGGTGGGGCAGGAACTTTTTCGGATGGCAAACTTACCGCGAGAACAAAAACCATCTCTCAGGAAAAGCAATTTATCCTGACGGAATATATCAATGCCGGCGCTCCCGAAGAAATTGCGTATTTGTCCTATCCGCATTTGGGAAGCGATAATCTAAAAACCATGATTAAAAAATTGCGGATTCGTTTTCAAGAATTAGGCGGGGAAATTCAATTCGAGACCCTACTGACGGACGTGAAGATCACGGATAATCGCGTGGTCGGTATTCAAACGACTACAGGGGAACAGACCCCGGATATTGTGGTGATTGCTACGGGACATTCGGCAGTTGATACGTCGCGCATGTTGATGGCTAGTGGTGTTATGTTTCGCACTAAGCCATTTGCTTTGGGTGCCCGAGTGGAACATCTGCAGGGCCTTATTAATCGGGCACAGTGGGGCGTTGATGAATTGCCAGGGCTCCATGCGGCAGAATACCGACTCACTAGTCATGAACCAGGTTGTTTGCCTATTTATACCTTTTGCATGTGTCCGGGTGGCGTGATTGTTCCTTCTGCGGCCTTTGCCCAGAGGAGTGTCGTTAATGGAATGAGCCAGTATCAACGCAATAGTCATTGGGCCAACGCCGCCTGTGTCGTAGCTGTGACGTGGGAGCAGTTGTTGGAAAAGACCGTCACACCTGGCGAGGCGTTGGACTGGTTAGACCAGTTGGAGCAAACTTTTTATAATGTGACTTCTGGGTATCAGATTCCTGCTTGCAGTGTTTCCGAGTTTATCAATGAAATTGTTCCTTCCCGTTTGGGGAAAACCAGTTATCCATTTGGCCTGCTTCCTCATCCATTGTGGACACTTTTCCCGGCGGTGGTTAGTCAATCATTAAAGGTTGGCCTTCAAGAGTTTTCGTGTAAAATGAATGGATTTGATAAAGGGCTGATTATGGGGTTGGAAAGCAAAACGTCGTCGCCGATTCAAGTGGTTCGAGAGCCGGATATGCGTTGTACTGGGATCGATAATCTCTACGTCGTTGGCGAGGGCAGTGGGTTCAGCGGCGGCATCATTTCCAGCGGAGCTGACGGTATCAGGGCTGCGATGAACATCATTAGATGAACGATTTAATAAACCAGCGTTAATTTGCCAGTTTTGACACCTTTAATGACGGATAGTTTATCCGCCAGTGTTTCCAGTTCTCCATGGTTTCCTTTAACGATAACGACTTCCATGCAGTTGTGATGATCGATGTGCACATGCATGGATGAAATAATGCAGTCTTGGAAATCATGCTGAATCGTGGTTAGTTTGGCTGACAATTCGGGAATGTGATGATCGTACACAATGGAAATTGAACCGATAACCACGGTGTCTTTGTTGGCATGCTCTTGGTCAATGAGTTTTTCCCGAATGAAGTCCCGGATGGCTTCGGAGCGGCTTTGGTAGCCTTTTTGTTGAATCCACGCATCGAATTTGTCCTGTAGTTCCTGGCTAATTGAAATTCCGTATCGAGTTAATTGATCCATAACTTAGTCCTTTCGTTGATGCTTATAGTAATTTTTGAATCGTCGCAATAACCGTTTTTAAGGGAATGCCACGATCATTGGCGATCTTTTTGCATTCTTCATATTCCGGTTTTTGGCTTGTTATTCGTCCATGGTACGAGGCTATTTTTACGGTTATTTTACCATAGGGCGTATCTAGGATGCGGTTCTCTCGATCTTGTATTATCCGGTCAAGCTGCGTAACACGTAAACCTAGAGTAGAGGTTTCTGAAAAAATAAGTTCAACAATACTATTTTTTGTTTGAGGTGTAACCATTACACTTAGCAAGGCTCCGGGCCGATTTTTTTTCATAAAGCAGGGTAAAACCCAGGAATCCACAGCGCCGTTTTGTAAAAGTTTGTTGATAATATGGTCATAGAACTCTGGAGACAGATCATCGATGGTTGTTTCCAACAGAAGTTTGTCGTTGTCCGATTGGCGGATACTGCCCAGCCGAATTTCTAAGACGTTGGGGAAATTTAGATCAGCGGTTCCAGCCCCAAAACCAGTTTTTTTAACAACCATATTACAGTCATCTATAAAATCTGTTGCAATGGTTGTGATGATGGCCGCACCTGTTGGTGTAGTCAGTTCTTTATTGATGTTCCGAATGTGCATGGGTATATTTTTCAGCAGTTCTTTAACAGCTGGAACAGGCAAGTCCACAATGCCGTGGGCGTTGGTTACTTGTCCAGTTCCGTCTGATATTGTGCTGCAAATAATTTCTGTAGCGTTAATGTCCGTCAATAAAATAGAACTAGCAACAATATCTATAATGGAATCCACAGCGCCGACCTCGTGAAAATGAACTGTTTCTAATGCGCAATCATGCGCAATTGCTTCAGCATTGCCTAATTTAATAAAAATTTGTTTTGCTAAGCGGATTATTGAAAAATTTAATTTGCTTTTATCTAAAATCAAGAAAATTTCGTTGATATTTCTGCTGATTTTGGAGGGTGGAGTGATCACATTAAATTTGGTAGCAGCTTGGTTACTTTTTATAACTGAGTAAATTTCAATTGAAAAGTGTAAATTTAATTTGCTGAGTTCGAGAATCAGTTTTTCGTGAGACGTAATACCTAAATCCAGTAAGGCACCTACAATCATATCGCCGCTAATACCTGCGGAACAATTGAAATATAGACTATTCATTGATTAATGAGTGAGGCTAAGTAGCCAGCACCAAAACCATTGTCAATATTAACAACGCCAATGCCAGCAGCACAGCTATTGAGCATGGTTAGCAACGGCGCTAAACCTTGAAAAGCAACTCCATATCCTATAGATGTAGGGACTGCAATAATCGGTTTTGCTGTTAATCCGCCAACTACGCTAGGTAGTGCGCCATCCATTCCTGCAACAACAATAATGCAGCGAGCAGCTTCAAAACGATGAATATGAGCTAGTAAACGATGAATTCCAGCAACACCCACATCGTAAATTTTTTCTACACGATTTCCCATAACTTCAGCTGTAACTGCTGCTTCTTCTGCAACCGGGATATCTGCGGTTCCTGCACTTAGCAATAATATGCCTTCCTTTGTTGCCGTAGTATGCGAAAGAACAATAGTTTTAGCTGCTTCGTTGTATAGCACGTTTGCATTTAATTTTTTGATAGCTGTGAATACATTTTTTGATGCCCGAGTTAATAAAATGTTAGAATTATGACTGGCTAGTGTTGTAAAAATTGCGCATATTTGCTCTGTTGTTTTTCCTTTGCAGTAAACGACTTCTGGGAAACCATTGCGTAAACTTCGATGGTGATCTACTTTTGCAAAGTCCAGTTCCTCAAAGGGAAGATGGCGCAAGGAAGTAATCATTTCATCAAGAGTTATTCGTTCTTCTTTGTAATCTTTTAATTGTTGAATTAATCGTTCTTTTTCCATAAAACCTCATTAAGTGATCCTGTTCGGTATCCTAGTAAATCAAGAGCTATGTAATCAAAGCCGAGTGCTTTGATTTTTGAATGAATCATCTTTGCATTTTCCGTAGCTAATGCGAGATTGTCAACTTCGATTCTTGCAATACTGCCATGATGGCGAACACGAATATGCTTAAATCCCAATGATTCTAACATTATTTCTGCTTTTTCAACTTGAGCGAGTTTGTTGTTGGTAATAGCTTCTCCGTACGGGAAACGAGAGGCTAAGCAGGCCATTGATGGTGCATTCCAGGTAGGTAAGCCAAATTCTTTTGATGCCAGCCGAATATCTTGTTTCGTAAATCCAAGGTCTGCTAAAGGACTGACAATGCCGAGTTCATGTAATGCCTGGTGTCCTGGACGATAATCGATTTGGTCGTCTATATTTGAACCATCTAAAATTGTTGTGATGTTGTGCTTTTCTGCATAGTTGCGGAATGCTGAAAAAATTCTGTATTTGCACGTATAACAACGGTCTGCTGTATTGGTTTTGATTATGTCGTCAAGTTTCATATGAATGACAAGGTGTTTGACGCTAATTGTTTTAGCAAGTTTGCATGCATACTTAAATTCATTTCTAGCTAACAGAGGTGAGTCAACTGTAATAGCTGTCACGTTTTTTCCCAAGCTATTTTTTGCAACTTGTAATAAAAAAGTACTGTCAACGCCGCCAGAAAAGCCAATGAGAACAGCTGACATATGTGTTAATCGTGCAATTAATTGATTCAGTTTTGTGTGCATGATTGTTAATATTAGCAGTTTAGCTCTGTATATGCTAGCAAAAAACGCAGCTAACCAATTCGGTCTTCATATACAAATTAGTTGATTTCGAATATAATTTTACTTTATGTTAATTAATTCATTTTCGCATATTCAAGGTGTTGGTGAAAAAGCCGAGAAAAGGTTGTGGGCTGAAGGTATTCATACATGGGATATGTTTTTATTTTCACTTAAAATATTTGTATCTGAAGCGAAAAGAAAACATATAAACGAAGAGCTTATTTATTCGAAAAAAGCGTATGAAGAAAAAGATCATAGTTATTTTTCGAAGAAATTACGTTCAACAGAACATTGGCGACTTTTTCGGGAATTCAAGGACTCAGTGGTTTATTTAGATATTGAAACAACGGGTTTGGATTATGGATATTCGAAAATGACGACATGTGTGCTTTATGATGGCAAAAATATCAAGTATTATGTAAATGGCCAGAATTTAGATAAATTAATTCCAGATTTACTTAAATATTCCACTATTATTACGTATAATGGGCGTTGTTTTGATATTCCTTTTATTGAAAACTTTTTTCATGTTAAATTGCCGCATTCTCAGATTGATCTTCGGTATGTATTAGCTCAGCTGGGATACAAAGGTGGTCTTAAAGGCTGTGAAAAGCAATTTGGGATATCTCGTGAGGACACCGAAGGTCTTGATGGTTATTTTGCTGTTCTTTTATGGAATGAATATAAGAAAGGTAAATTAAGCGCATTAGATACATTGCTTGCATATAATTGCGAAGATGTTTTGAATTTGGAGTTTTTAATGCATCAAGCATATAATTTAAAAATTAAAGATACAGTTTTTGAGCATTCTCATTTTCTCGTAATTCCCCAAAAACCAAAATCAGAATTCCATGCTGATCGAAATTTAGTTAACCAGCTTTTACAACGTTATTCACATTAATATCAGAGGGAATTAAACAGTTAGGCTGAATCTGTTATCGCTGTTTCCAAATGTTCAGTTATGTGACTCATTCATTTCTGTAGCTCTTTAAAATTCTCTAGTAACTTATACGCATACTCTTTTTGTGGGGAGATATCTGTTACTATTATCAATGCCTCAACTGCCTCTTCATACCTTCCTAATTCTCCATAGGCCAGCGCAAGACCAATGAGTCCATCCGTAAAAGAAATATCTATGTTAGCACATTTTTCAAAGGCACTAACAGCACTTTGAAACTCTTTCTTGCCTAAATAAATAGTTCCTAGTGCATAATTTGCTAGGATACTCACACTGCTTTCAGACGAAGAGATCGTTAGCGCTGCATTATAAGCACTGAGTGCATTATCATATTTCTTTAACTGATAGTAGGCATCACCTAGTAACAGACAAATGTTGTCCATTTCCATCCGTTTGAAGCTGCCATCTTTTTTTCTATATGGTTCATACTTCAACATCGCCTCAGCCTCTATTACCGAGTTGCTATATTTCCCGGCATTGTTATAGGCTCTAATCAAATCGTAATTATTATCAAAATCATTAGGCACTTTCTTCTTTATTTCAAGGCGTAATTTGATAGCAAGTTTGTAATCTCCACATAAATGTGCCCTTGCTGCAATTCGATTTTTTTCACTTATTTTTTTATCTAATTGTTTAGGTAGCTCTTCCTCATTCTTTAACTGTAAGGTGTAGCAGCTCTGGTAAAGTGTTTCCATATCAAACGGCTTTACGTTATATTTATTAAGCGCAACAATTTTTTTCATCATAGTAGTCCTCCATAATTTTTTTCTATCATCAGTTGGCTATGACTTTACCATCGAGTTTTTATTTATAGCTCAATTGGGAAAGTCATTTCAATGACTTGTACCAATATATATCGTACAGTACATGAAAAAATTTCACTTTTTTTATACTTAGTTTGCTCATTTAAGTGTAAAGTAGTATTGGAAGTGATTAGAGTAGATTTGACGATAGCAGAGATTGCATCACAGCTAAAGCAAAAGTGTTGATTAGCAATATTGTTGTTTATTCCGCTGATGGAAACAATTACGTGGATTTCAGCGTTGGCACTACCGGTGGGCTGACCATTAATGCTACTGGCGGTGTGGTCGTTAGTTCGAATGGGAATGTGGGGGTTGGATCTACTATCGTCGTTGGCGACGACTGAGCTTGGAAGTCGGGGCGAATAATTATTCGCCCTTGCTATCGTCGTTACTGGCAACGTTGGCATTGGGACAACGTCTCCAACTAGAAAGCTTTTGGTTAACGGAGATGCTGGTGTGACAACAGCGTGGTATAACGATTCTGATGAGAGACTGAAAAAAATATTGCGACGATTCCTAATGATTTGGACAAGGTACAGCAGCTACGTGGAGTAAATTTTGAGTGGAAAGACACGACTGTACATTTTACAGGTAATCAGATAGGGTTTATTGCACAAGAAGCTAAGGTTATTATTCCAGAGGTAGTCAGTCAGGTTGGCGAATATTACAGTATGCAGTATGCGCCTATTACAGCTCTGCTGACACAAGCGATCAAGGAACAGCAGGTGCAGATTAAGGAACTTAAAGCTGAAAAGGATAGCGACATCAACGCGCTCAAAGCTGAAAAGGATGCGGAGCTAGCCAGCAAGAATGTGGAGATTAAGGACATTAAAGCTGCTTATGATGCTTTAAAACAAGAAATATCTGAGATTAAACAATTATTAACTAAATAATTTTAATTTAATCAATCATCAATGTATCCATATTTGTTTTCAGCAAGCAATTGTCCTGCAACTAGGATAACTGCTTGTTGCGTCACTAAAATCTTGCTAAAATAAGTTTTGGAGGCAAAAAAAAATGATTACTGATAAATATGTTAACTTATTTACAGATTTTGGGTTTAAAAAACTCTTTGGAACAGAGATTAACAAGGATTTGTTAATAGACTTACTCAATGAGTTAATTAAAGAACAAGGAACCATTACAAA
>CAYUBI010000021.1:0-26236 GCA_964443005.1 uncultured Candidatus Marinamargulisbacteria bacterium | reverse complement strand
TATCCCTATATTGTTTGCATATTATGAATTGAATTGTAAGTTAGGCTAAACCTGAAGTGACACGTTCTGAATATGACTGAGTTGTTGTTGAACAGTTGAAGGATAAATAATATCAAGAAGATTAGCATGCTTTTGAATTCAAAGTCAACAAAAATGTGGAATACAAAATTTTGGTGGGCGGTAACAGGATCGAACTGCTGACCTACTGGGTGTAAACCAGTTGCTCTACCAGCTGAGCTAACCGCCCTAAGTGACGTAAAACTATATCATGAGGCAGTGGCGGAGTTTCAATCATTTTTAACTGGTTACTCTTCGTCTACTTGCAATGTTATAATTAGGCCATGAATAAAGAACAATTAATTTTTATTTTGCAGGAATATGAAGGGCAGTTTATTGAATTTAAAGAGAGCGTTGATAAGCGATTAGCTCGTGAAATAGTTGCTTTTGCAAATGCAAGCGGTGGGCGTATTCTTATAGGCATTACCGATGACTGCAAGATAAAAGGTATTAACATTGATAATAAGCTTAAATCTCAAATACAAGACCTAGCTAGAAACTGTGATCCTAAGCTTGTGCTTAAGCTTGAAGAATTTGAAAATATTCTTATTATTAATATCCCAGAGGGGACCGATAAACCCTATCAATGCGCAGATGGCTTTTTCCTAAGGTTGGGTGCCAATTCACAAAAACTAACTAGAGACGAAATTATTGGCTTTAGTATTGAAGAAAATAAAATTCGTTTTGACGAACAAATATGCACAAAGTTTGATTTTAAAGACTTTGATGAGGATAAGTTTGATGATTACTGCAAATTAGCACATATTTCCAGAAGTATTGATATAAATGGTATCCTTCGTAATTTAAATGTGCTTACAGACCAGGGTATGACTAATGCCGGCGTTTTATACTTTTCCAAACAACCATATAAATATATTTGTTCATCTAGAATACGGTGTGTTCATTTTAAAGATAATGAACGAGTAGAGATTTTAGACAAGAAAGAAGTAGATAAAGGTATAATTGGCAATATTGAATATGCTACCCAATACCTAAAAGAGCGTGTTCCTGTTCGTTTTATCATTCGCAGTATAAAACGTGAAGAATATCCGCAATATAGCGAGGATGCTTACAGGGAAGCTATAACCAATGCTGTAATTCACCGTAGTTATTGGACAGATGGCGAAATCGCAGTAGAGAAATTTAGCGGAAAAATTGTAATAAATAATCCTGGCGGGTTATTGCCAGCTTATCCGGTTGAAAAATTTGGTAGTTTAAGCATGCCTAGGAATATTTTGTTGGCTGATTTGTTGTCTCGGACTATTTACATGGAGAGAGCCGGTACAGGCATTACGCGTATCCGAAATGAAAGTGAAAAAAATAAAAATGTAGTGTCTTTTACATATGACAAAAAGTACTTTTTTATCGAATTTAAAGCTAGTGAAATATATGAAAAGCTTCAGAATGTGGATTCTGGAGACTTAGAAAAAGGTTCTTTGGAATTAAAAACTACGCAGAAAATAGAGAAAAGTTCGGTGAAAAGTTCGGTGAAAAGTTCGGTGAAAATTATTAAGCTGATACACGACAATTCGGAGATAACTATTCCAGAGGTAGCTGAAATGCTAAGAATATCTGAACGAGCAGTAGAAAAGCAAATGTCAATTTTACAAGTTAAAAGCAAAATTCGTCGTATTGGGCCAGCTAAAGGCGGTCATTGGGAAGTTATAGAAAATAATTGATTTTTTTTGGTGGGCGGTAACAGGATCGAACTGCTGACCTACTGGGTGTAAACCAGTTGCTCTACCAGCTGAGCTAACCGCCCTAAGTGACGTAAAACTATATCATGAGGCGTTAGTCGTGTCAAATAAGCGTTCGACTTGATTTAATTGTCGAGTTAGCGCAGCTTGTTTGTCTTTGCGCGGAAATGCATGGATATAGGCATTTAACTCGTCATAGGATACATTGAATGACGAATTTTCTTTTTCCATAGATTCAAATAATTGAACTAGTTTGCGATATTGAATTTGTAGTTGTCGTCTTGGCGTTTCAAACTCTATGTTTTCTTGCATTAATTGTGTAAGATTCAATTGAAACTGGTTTGCAAATAGGCTCATAAAATTGGGACTCATAATGATGCACCTCTTATTTTACTTATACCCTAAAATCGTAATTTTTAACAGATTTCTTGTATTCGATTTTTTACTGATATTTTATGAGTAATTATTTGCTAAGGATTTTTTTTAATTTCCCCAAAGAATCTTTATAAAGTCTTGAAACATGAGATTCGGATAAGTTCATGCGATCTGCAATTTCCTTAAATGTTAGGTCTTCTTTGTATCGCATAATAACAACATGTTGTTCATTAGGACTCAGTGTTTTGATCGCTTTATTAAGTGTTAATCCGTTTTCAATCTTTTTTTCAAATCCTTCATGATGATTAATGATCATATATAAATTTGCTGCACTAGTAATCCAATCATAAATCCGTGAAGGATCAGCTTTAGTTAAAAATCGTAAATGATCTTTCATTGCGCCATTAATGCGTGTATAAGCAAAGGGCCAAATATCACAGCGTTTGGGGTCCCATGACCGCAATGCAGACAAAAATTCCATACGTGCAATGTTTTTAAGATCATCACGTTCATTGTTACGAATATGGTTGGGTAAATGGCGGGCATAATTAGCTACTACATTTTCAATTTTAGAATGAAATTCTTCAAAAAGAATGGAATCATATTTGCCAATTAGGTACTCTTTTAAATCCATTAATACATGGGACTCAATTTTTTCCCAGATTTTTTTAGAAGAACTATTCATTTTTTTTAACTCAAGATGATAAGGCGCGAAGGCCCCGAAGCATTAATAAATCTTCTATTGGTAATTGTTCCTGTGATTCTTCGGTTGTACCATCAGCTTTAATCTTTCGACGAACTTTTACTTGTTTTTGTCCTAGGCTTAGTCCTGCTAAAAAAGTATTGATTAAGTTACGCAGTGCAGGCGTATATTCTTTTTTTATCTGAGGATCAATTGTTTTCCCAACTGTATTCAGATCATAGCCTTTGGCAGAAATAGTTGATTTATCTCCCCAGCCAGTCAGATCACGTCTTGAAACATTTGCGGATTGAAAATCCACATTATCCCCCCTTAATATTAATTTAAATCATGTTGCCGAAGTGGTCGATAATGCTTGCAATGAATTTTCGCAAGATTTAACGTTTCGATTTGCAATTCAGGTGAAATTAAAATAGCTTCAGTTAAGTTTACCACAAGATCTGTATCTTTTAAAATTTCTGCGCCAAACTCTGTAGTTAAAGCTGCTTTAATTACATTTTCAATCAGTTCTTCTTGTGTTAATTCATCTTGTAGTACAGTTTCAAGATGAGCAACAAATTGCGCAATTTGTTTGGGTTGCTTAAATAGGTCCTCATCAACAAATCCGTTAGTTTGGGTGCCTAAAAAAACGTCAATGTTGGGTTCATCCAACACTTGATTGATATCTTCCATGATCATCTACTCCTTCAACATTATTTTTATTATTTGCTATTAAAAAGATATCGTAGCAGAATATAAAAAAATTCACGCAAGTTATATCTAATGAATATAGTATATTAGAGTTTATCATAAATACAACCTTTCTAATGATGCATTTGGATTTGTTTGAAAAAATGTGCACGCATAACGTTTCTGCGCTTCGATTCCCATACGCAAGCAATTATCGCGATGGTAATATAAAAAATTAATTTTATCTGCTAATTCAGCTACGTTTTTGGGCTCAACAAGATATCCCGTAACTCCAGGATCAATAGTTTCAACAATTCCGCCGACTGCACTGCCAATGACTGGCTTTCCTGCAGCCATAGCTTCTAAAACAACCATGCCTAAGGCATCAAATTCAGAAGGAACAATCACAAGGTCAACGCAGGATAAAACTTTTTCAAGATCATTACGATACCCTATGAATTTAATTTTTTCTTTTAACTGATATAACTCAATTAGCGCAGTCAGTGTTTCTTCAATTTTAGGATCATTAACTTTGTGATAGTTGCCAGCAATTAGCAAAATCCAGTTCAATTCAGCTATTTTGCCTAAAGCTTCAATTAAATAGCAATGTCCTTTCATAGAGTCGATTCGTCCTGTGATTGCAATGACAAAAGGTTGATTAATAATATTGAAAAGTTGAAGATATTCATGTTTAAATGCTGAATAATTATTTTTGAATTTTGGCAAAATAGCATCATAACGTACCTGAATATCTGATGTTTTGACGCCTTCGGTAATTAAGAATTGCTTAATAGCATTTGAAACTGCAATAATTGTCAGTGTGGTAGCAAATTTGTTTAGATAAGTTCGTTCATCTGGAAATAGTGAAAAATCTCGCCAATGCAAAATTACTTTACACTGTGAAAAAAAACCAGCCCAGATTGCAACACGGCAACAAAATTTTGAGTTTGCATGAATAACAGATACGCGGTGTTTCCAAAGGATAAAAGCTAAAATAATGCTGGCAAAAAGAACGCCAATTATAGAATTAGCTTCAATAAGCCATTTTGGCAAAAAAATAATTTTTATGGGTAATGCTCGTATAGCGTCATATAGTTTGCCGCGATTTGGCATTATAACAATAGCCTTAAATTGTTTGGGATTCAAGTTTTGTAGAATTTGAAGCAAACTTAATTCAGCACCACCGGGTTCTGCACTAGGTGTTAAATAAAGGACTGTTTTCATAAATTATTGCAGCGCAAGATAATCAAAATCAAAAACTTCTCCGCCTGATTTTCCTGAGAGCCATTTTAGTGAAATTTTGTTAGGTCCTTCAGTTAATCCAGTGATAGGTAAAATTAATCGTTGAGCATAGGCTTTGTAAGTTAATTTTTGAGGCCGTCGATTATTGACTTGTATGCGAAGTGTTGTTGAATATCTGGGATCCATTATTGAGCCAGTAGTATTGGCTTTTCCAATAATAAATTCAAAGTTCTTTTGATTATTGGCACTAGTGGGTAAGTGAAAATAGATGTTTAATTTTGGACGTTTAAATGAAATTGCTTTTTTCATGATTTCAATAGGTTGGCCTACAAAAAAATCATTGCCAACATTAAGTTCATGGGTAAATTCTTCAGCTGACTTATCTTCTTTCCCTAAAAACAAATAAAATCCATTGGGTACAGTTGGTTCGTCAAACATTTGTAATCCAATATAGTCCCATTGAATCCATTGTCCGCCAGTGTCTCGTTTTAATACTAAATGATTGTCCCCAATGACTAAGTCATCTTTGATATCTATTAGAAATCGGGTTCCGTCTAGCGGAACCCGAAATTTTCCTTGTGGCTGTTGATTTAGTTCAACAGAAAATACTGTATTTGTGGGCGTTGTAGTATCATAATCTGCCAGATTAATTAGTAAATAGGGCTTACGACTTAATTGGTCAAGTTTTGTTTTTGATAGTGAAAAGTCGATTTGTATTTGAGGGGACGTTTGAGTTAATGTTCGTGGAAAATAAGAATAGTCGTGACCTATTTGATAGCGTGTTTGCTTAGTTGAACCGAATTCGGTTGAAGCATTGTCCCAATATCCAATATCCCAAATTGATGATGATTCTGATATATTTTTTGTAGACGTTTGATTAGACCATTTCAGTTTTATACTGTATGGTTTTGTAAATGATTTTCCGATTTTCCATTCCATATAATCTTCATTGTCCCAATTCGCTGCTACAATTTGTTGGATGGTTGTATTCCCAGTATACCGCTCCAATTCATTAGCGATATTAAGAGTCAGTGTATGCCATTCATTATCTTTTATAATTTGCGCGTTTGGATTGAGTATAGGAATAAATCCGGGTATTTTTTTATTAAGTTGCCAATTAAAATGTGGATCATCTCCAAGATTTACTTCAAATGATTTTCCTGAAGTTAAGAGATATAAAGCAAGCGTGTGCTCTTTTCTGAGTCGATATTGGATTATTAGTGTGGGTGTTTTTTTTAATGATAACGGCACATTTGATATAAGGATAAAATTTGCTGAACTTGTAATTGAGGCTGAATCGACTATGCGTTGATTTTTTGAGCGAAGCGATCGCCGTGGAATCAAAACTGTAAAAAATGATAAATCGCTGGTTGGGATGACTTCAATATTCGTTTCAACTATTCGCGTGCTTAGATTCCATTGAGAAGGCAGAATCATCCACGACTTTTGACTAGTTTTATAATAAGCAATCACTGGGTTTTGCCGAATTCGATACGGAACCGAAATTTCTAAACGTGCTGGATTTAGAAATATCTGACCTGAAGGAATGAGTTGATAATAATTTGATGCAGATCTATAGCCTTTGGGTAAACTTATTGGAATACGTGAAAAAGAATTAATTTCGCCGATTAATGTAGCTGCTGATATGCTTTGGGGAAGGATAGTCAGTTTACATTCGCTTTCTACATTACTTAGCTTTCCGCCAATACTATTGTTGATTTGTTGTGCAATATGAACAAGCGTAATGTCTTGTGTGCATTGTATTTCATTGCAACCTCTGACACGTAAGGAATATAACCCTTTGATTCGTTGCGTTTTTGCGCCGTGATCATCTGTGTCTGCTGTATTCCAAAAACCTAAATTGACTCGTGATTGTTCAATATCTGATGCTGTTGCCTGAAATCGATTACTTGTTATTAGATTCCAAACATGAGGATTGTTTCCTGCTCCAACCATAACATTAAACGTCGCTTCACTTGCAGGCCGAATATCTACTATTAATGGAATAGCACCTGTAAAAACAGAATTAGACGCAGGAGAGATAATTTTTATGGAAAGTGATGAAGGTGGCGATAGCACAATTTGCAGCATACTGGCAATTAGCAGTGCTAAAAAAATAAAAACTAGCTGGGTTATTAATTTATTGTTATTCATTAGGGTTTACGCTCCTTTTTTAAATAAACGTGACGATATAATTTTGCTT
The DNA here is from genome assembly GCA_964443005.1 of uncultured Candidatus Marinamargulisbacteria bacterium. Lineage (GTDB taxonomy): Bacteria > Margulisbacteria > Riflemargulisbacteria > GWF2-35-9 > CAYUBI01 > CAYUBI01. The sequence continues at coordinate 19,293 of CAYUBI010000021.1, read as the reverse complement.
CAGCTTTTTTCATCAAAATATAATCACTATCTTTTTCATGGTCATATCCCATTAAATGGGCAAAAGCATGAATCATGACTGTAATTAATTCGTTTTGATAGGTAAGGCTGTGTTCTTTTGCGTTTGCTTTAACGATAGATGGACAGATAAAAACATCACCGAGTAAGTCCGAATCATCTAAAACAAAGGTTAATACATCAGTTGCCGAATTTTTATGCCGATAATCTGAATTCAATTGTTTAATGGTTTCTGCTTCGACAAATGTGATTGAAAGCAATCGATTATTAAATTTCCCTAAAGGATATAGCGCGTCACCTAGAAATTCGATTTTTTTTCGAAAATGAGTTTTAGCTTGAAAATTGTAGACCGTATGCTTACGGAGTTGGATATTCAATTCGGGCATGATGAATTCCATACAGTGTTTTCAAAAAAGAATGTTTGATTAAATAAATATCTTTCATTGTAATATCTGCTTGATCAAATTGACTATCATCAAATTTTTCTTTAATAATTTTGTCAATCATGGTTTCAATTTTCGCTGGAGTAATACGATCAATCGTACGAATAGCAGCTTCAACTGCATCTGCAATCATTAATATTACTGCTTCTTTGCTTTCAGGTTTTTTGCCGGAATATCGAAATTGTGTTTCATCTACATCATCCATATTATCTTGTCTTAAAATTTTATAATAAAAAAATGATAAAAGCGATGTGCCATGATGTTGTCCAATTAATTCAACTACGTTTTTAGGTAAGCGTTGTTGTTTGGCCATTTCCATGCCATCTCCTGGATGCGAAAGAATAATGAGCGAACTAAGTTGTGGCGTAATTTTATTATGTGGATTTTGTCCTTTTGTTTGGTTTTCAATAAAGAATGATGGCCGCTTAATTTTTCCAATATCATGATAATAAGCAGCAACACGCGTAAGAATTGCGTTAGCTTTAATCGCTTTTGCTGCAGGCTCTGCAAGACTGGCAACCATCATGCTATGATGATAAGTTCCAGGTGCTTTGCTTAAGAGCTCTCGAAGTAAAGGCGTATCTTGATTGGTTAAATCCAGCAGTTTCATGGGCGTAATAATGCGAAACAGATCTTCTAAATAAGGAAGTAGGCCTAGCGTTATGGCTGCAGAAATGAGTCCGTTTCCAAAGCCAAGGCTAGCTGATATTAGCAGTGATTTAATTTGAATTGTTCCTGTTATCCACTCTACCATAACAATAATAAAGCTGGATAACAGTCCTAAAAACACTCCAGCTTTCACGAAATCGCGACGATCATTCAGTTGAAACGTAAAAAAGCTGGATGCAAGTCCAATCAAAATCATAAAAAAGATAAAATTCAGGGGTAGTGTAAATACAATTCCAAGAAATACAGAATTGAGTACTAATAGAAATATTGCTAATTCAACATCTATCAAAATACCTACCATCATCATAAAAAAGGCAATTGGCATACTATATTCAAAATGAAAATCTGAGGATAAATGGCTTAATTCCATAATGCCCATAACTGTAAATGCTAAGAAAATTTCTGTGATGCATGTTAATAATAATAATCGAATGGAGTTAAATATGGCTGGTTTGAAAAAAAACAAATAGCGTTCAAAAAGAAATAACATAAAAATAATCATCATCATTATGGGTAATAATTTTTGAAATTGAATTGACACATTGTAAAGTCCTGCAGCAGCTAATAATTCTAAATGCCGATTGGTAATTTGATCTCCAGGATATAGAATCGGTTGTCCGCTTTTAATCACAGTTTTTTGTGGAGGAATCCGTTGACGCTCGCTATTTCGTCGCCGTATTGTTTCTTCATCACTATATTTTTGATTAGGTATAAGATAAGCATTCAGCAGTTCTGTTATCATTTTTTTTGATTCAACAGAATGGCTAAGTTTATTAATTTGGGTTTCCATGAGCGCTGTTGTTTCTGAAGAATAAATTGTTCGCAACCCATGACTTAAAACGTTTTTTGCAGATTGAACTGTCATAGATTGAAGCAAAGATAGGGCATCATCTGGAAGATTGCGTATGTAACGAAGATCAGCTGCGGGTATAACCTTGTTAAGCTGCTTGTTGGCTGTATGAAATGGGGTATTATCTGTTTTTGATTTTCGAATATCAATAAAGAATTCAATTAGCGATTGTTCAATGTTTTGCCCAACAGCTTCGTCAATGATATAAACATTTTCAATAGATTCTGCTGTTTTATTTCGAAGATGCTCAGTTGTTTTTTTATCATCTGTAGTTTCTACTTCAAGATACCGCGGACTGATCAGTTGTATTTTTGAAATATCTCCAATAGTCAGATGTTCATTTCGTGGGATATAAGGAATCGAAAATAACAGCATTAAAAAAAAGCCGAGGCCAGCTAAAATAAGAAATCGAAAAAAAGCTAATGAACGGGCATATCGAAAAAAAGGAAGTATTACGTTAGACATCAATAAAAACCGCTCCTAATTTTTCTAATTTCTCACGGAATCGTTCATATCCACGATATACGTGCTGTGTTTCAAATAAGTTAGTTTCCCCATCTGCAGCAATCGCAGCTAACCACATTGCTGCGCCTGCACGTAAATCAGTAACTTTGACAGGCGCACCAGATAATTGCTTAACTCCTTCAATAATTGCTAGATTACCTTTTGTTTGAATATTTGCACCCATACGGTTTAATTCTGCAGCATGCATAAAACGATTTTCGAAAATAGTTTCTTTTACAACGCTAGTTCCAGGTATGGTTGATAACAACGCCATGAGTTGGGGTTGCATATCCGTTGGGAAACCTGGATAGGGCGCAGTTTCAAGTTCAATAATTGGTTTTAGTTTGTTGGGAACATCAACTTCAACTGAATGATCGCCAAAGGATAATCGTACGCCCATTTTTTTTAGAATAACAGTTAATGCTGTAAAATGGTTAGGTTCAATGTGATGAATTTTTAATTTGCCGTGCGTTAAGGCTGCTCCGATCATAAATGTAGCTGTTTCAACTCGATCTGGAATAATGGAATGCTGAACTGCGTGAAGCGAGGATACACCGTCAATTGTTAAGGTTGAGGTTCCAGCGCCTGAAATTTTGGCACCTGCTTTGTTAAGGAAATTAGCTAAATCATCGATTTCTGGTTCGAGTGCTGCATTGCGAATGACAGTTGTTCCTTTTGCTAGTGTTGCAGCCATCATTAAGTTTTCTGTAGCGCCAACGGATGGAAATGCTAATGGAATATCTGCACCGATTAATTCTGAAGCTTCAAGAATAACAAAGCCGTGCTCCATTTTTATTGACGCACCTAAAGCTTTGAATCCTGATAAATGAATATCTACTGGGCGTGACCCAATAGCACAACCACCAGGTAGTGGAATTTTTGCTAATCCTGCTCTAGCTAAAATCGCACCAGCTACAAAAAATGAAGCACGCATACTTGTAATTAGCTCATAAGGTGCAATATGTCGAACATCCTTTGTTCCCCATACAACTACTTGATTTCCTTCAAGAAATTCAGCACGTAATCCCAAGGCACGCAATAATCGAATAATTGTTAAAATATCTGTGAGGTCAGGTACATTGCTTAAAATACTTTTGCCATTTAATAAAATGGTAGCAGCTAAGATTGGCAGTGCAGCATTTTTAGAACCACTAATCGTAACATCACCTCGAAGTTTTTGCGGACCAATGATTTTGATGCTGCTCATGAATAGCGTTTCTTTGTTACTTTATAGATAATAAGAATAATACTACAAAGAATTGCTAAAAAAACATAGGAGGTAATTCCATGGGTTAGCATAATAATGACAGACCCAATTCCAAGTAATATTGTTTCAAAATACATAATTAATACAACACGTTTTGGCGAAAATCCATATCCGATTAATCGATGATGCAAATGATTTCGATCTGGATAAAAAATCGGTTTGCCTGCTTTGATACGTCGTGTAATTGAAGTGATGGTATCATAAACAGGTAAACCTAAGGCTAAAAGCGGTATTGCCAATGAAATCGCTGTTGTTGTTTTTAGCACGCCAATCAGTGAAATAACTGCAAACATATAGCCCAAAAACAACGAACCACAGTCTCCCATAAAGATTTTTGCTGGTGAAAAATTAAATTTTAAAAAGCCCAAACATGCTCCTGCTAATGCAATATATAAAAACGCTGCACTGAATTCGCGAACAATAAGCGAGTTTATGAACATTGTTATACATACAATTGCAGTAATGCCTGCAGCTAAGCCGTCTAAGCCATCAATTAGATTCATTGCATTAGTTAGGCCAAGTATCCAAAGTATTGTTAAGGGAATTCCAAATACCCCAATATATATAAAACCGCCAGTAGGGATGCTTAAAAACTGAACGCTATAGCCTAAGCCATAATGACCGATTGCTGTAAATGCACCAATTGCAATTAATCCGATTAATTTGTATCGCGCTTTTATTTGAAAAACATCATCAAGGAGTCCTAACAAAAAAATCAAAGTAGCTCCACATAGAATTGGAAAGTAAAATCGTAAGCTGCCACTGATCAGTTTAAATAAAATTACTGTAAGGATAAAACCCAAGAAAATACCTACGCCACCTATTCTTGGAATAACTGAGCTGTGCATTTTTCGTTCATTGGGATGGTCAACAATTTTTAGTGAAATCGCCAATTTGATAACAAATGGGGTCAATAACAATACGCAACAAAGGCTCATAAGGAACGTATATAAATATATCATAATCATTTTGAATTGTAGCATAGCCTACTAGGTAAAGAAAGGGTAAGATATCATTTGATTGTGCTAGAAAATATCAATATATTGGTTTGTTTACAGTCATCATTCTTCATGTTATATTTTGATTGTTTGAAAGTGATTGTTTTGCGAAAGGTATAGCGTGCTCATTTATTTTTTACTTCTTTTTCCACTTGCTGTTGGAATTCTTATTCTTGCATTTCCGCAATTTTTATCCAATTATTTAATTAAAATTTCTACATTTATTGTAGGTGGTGCCTCTTTGATGCTTTTGGGTGTTTATCTTCAGCATGATTCTTTTTTATTAGAAGGTTCTGTTGAGTGGATTAATGGGTTGATGTTACTGATTGAATTAGCTGTTGCAGTTTATTTGGTTGTTATCAGCGTCCAATATAAAAAGTTTTTGGTAACATTACTCGTGGTGCTTTCAACCGTTGTTTTAGTAGGCTTGGAGTTAACGTTAGGTTCAACAATTTCTGAAATTGCAGTTCGTAATCTTTTTATTGATCATTTATCATTAATTATGGCATTAATTGTTGGCGTAGTTGGAAGTATAATTACCTATTTTGCTATTGGTTATATGAAGGAATATCATCATCATCTTCCAGAGTTAAATGATCGTCGACGTTTTTTCTTTTTTATTGTTTTTATTTTTTTGTCTGCCATGTTTGGTGTTGTTTTTTCAAACAATTTGCTGTGGCTTTACTTTTTCTGGGAAATTACAACGCTAAGTTCATTCTTTCTCATTGGATATAAGCAAGATGAGCAATCGCGTAACAATGCTTTTCATGCATTACAACTTAATTTGCTAGGTGGACTTGCCTTTATCATTGCTATTACATATTTAGTTGCAAATCATGGCATTATAGAGCTGGATAAAATGTTACTTGCTGGCAAAGCAGCTTGTTTAATCCCAGCTATTTTGATGAGCTTTGCTGGGCTGACTAAAGCAGCACAATTGCCATTTTCATCCTGGTTGTTAGGTGCGATGGTTGCGCCAACTCCAGTTTCTGCGTTACTTCATTCAAGTACAATGGTAAAGGCTGGCGTTTATATTATTTTGAAAATGGCTGTTTTGTTAACAAGTACATGGGCTGGAACAGCGATTGCGTTAATAGGTGGGTTAACGTTTGTGATAACTTCCTTTTTGGCTATTGCTCAAAGTGATGCCAAAAAAGTATTAGCTTATTCAACTATTGCTAATTTAGGTTTGATCGTTGCGTGCGGTGGCGTTGGAACTTATGAAGCAGTTTGGGCTGGTATTTTATTGATTATTTTCCATGCGTTGGCAAAAGGGCTATTGTTCTTGTGTGTAGGTGCTGCTGAACATGGTTTGGATAGTCGTGATATTGAAGACATGGATGGACTGATTGTTAGTATGCCACGTGTTGCTTGGATGATGTTAGTTGGAATGGCAGGAATGTTTTTGGCTCCGTTTGGTATGTTAATTAGTAAATGGGCAGTGTTAAAAGCATTTTTGGATGCGAATCCTTTGCTTGCATTATGTGTTATTTTGGGAAGTGCAGCAACACTATTTTTCTGGGTAAAATGGATGGGCAAACTGTTAATGGTTGTTCGGCCCAATCCGGGTACAGAAGCGCATCTTCATTCTGAAGAGTCGAAAAGCTTATATGTTTTGGCGTTTTTGACTATTGGTATCTGCTTTGCTTTTCCATTAGTATCTTCGGTTTTGATTCAACCTTATGTTATAAGTGTGTTTGGTCATGGAATGTCCTTGGGCCGTGGTAATATTATGGTGATGATGATGATGTTAGGCATGATTGTTCTATTTCCGTTGAGCCTTCCAGGAGCCAAAGATAAAAGTGTTGATTTGATGGATCCTTATTTGTCAGGTGCAAATACGGAGGGTGGTGCGTCATTTACAAATTCATTGGGTGGAAAAACCAGCCTGCGAGTTTCAAATTATTATTTTGAGAAATATTTTGGCGAATCAGTTTTGCTAAAGCCAGGTATGATTGCTGCATCAGTTCTTATTCTAAGTTTGTTTTGGGTGGTTTTAAAATGACGTTGATTCATACAATCGGAATATTGCTTTTATATGTTGTGTTAGCGCCTATTATGGGTGGGCTTGTTTCGGGTTTAGATCGAATTCTTACTGCACGATTACAAGGACGAGTGGGGCCATCTATTTTTCAATCGTTTTTTGATGTTGGAAAATTGTTCCAAAAACAAACTCTTTCAGTACGAAAATCGCAAAATATTTATATATATTTTTTTGCAGCATTTGTTATTTTTTCTGGAGGGCTGTTTTTTACGGGGGGCGATATTCTGTTGTTGATATTTGCTTTAGCTTTAGCCAATATCTTTTTTGTTTTAGGCGGATTTAAAAGTAGTTCGCCGTATAGTCATATAGGTGCTGAGCGTGAATTAATTCAAATGATGTCTTATGAACCTATGTTATTGTTAACAGCTGTTGGAATGTATTTGGTAACAAAAAGTTTTTATATTAGTCAAATAGCTTCATTTGCACAACCACTAATTATGTATTTGCCTGGTGTGTTTATTGGATTGATTTATGTTATTACTATTAAATTGCGTAAGTCTCCCTTTGATTTATCAACATCGCATCATGCTCATCAAGAATTAGTTAAAGGTATTACGACTGAGTTCTCGGGTGTTGCTTTAGCTTGGATTGAAATTGCGCATTGGTTTGAACTAGCAATTATTTTAGGTTTGGTCTATTTATTTTTTGCATCGCATATTATTTTAGGTTTAGTTGTTGTGATTGTGACGTATCTTTTTGAAATTTTCATTGATAATATTTTTGCACGAACTCGGTGGAACACAATGTTGTTTAGTTCGTGGTTGGTTTCAGGCTTGTTGGGTGCAACAAATATTTTAGTCATTTATTATTTGTTGTATATAAAATAAAGGAAATATAATGTCTTTTTTATCTAAATCGCCGTGGGTTATTCATTATGATGCATCAAGTTGTAATGGTTGTGATATAGAAGTTTTGGCAGCCTTAACGCCAATGTATGATATTGAGCGTTTTGGGATTATTAATACAGGTAACCCTAAGCATGCAGATATTTTTTTGATCACAGGATCTGTTAATGAACAAAATAAAGATATTGTATTAAATATTTACAACCAAATGCCAAATCCAAAAGTAGTTGTGGCAACTGGCGTATGTGCTTGTTCCGGTGGAATTTTTCGTGAATGTTATAATGTGTTGGGCGGAGTTGATACAGTAATCCCTGTAGATGTTTATGTGCCTGGATGTGCTGTGCGTCCAGAGGCGATTATTGATGGAGTTGTTAAAGCTCTGGGTGTACTTGAAGAAAAGAATACTCAATGGCAGAAATCTAAGCAAAGAGAAACGAGGGCCTAAGGTGATTAATCAACACGAACTTGTGACGATTCAATTAACTGATTTGAAAGAAAAAATTACTCCTTTAAAGGAAAAAGGCTATAGATTAGTTCAGATTTGTTGCACAAAAACGCAAGGCTATGAATTGATTTATTCGTTTGATCTAAATTTGTCATTGCTGAGTTATAAAATTATGTTAGATGATAATTCAACAGTTCTTTCTAGTATTAGTGATATTTTCCCTGGTTCTTTTTTATATGAAAACGAAATTCACGATCTATTTGGGTTTACTGTAAAGGGTATGAGTATTGATTATCAAGGTAATTTTTATCGCACTCAGGTTAAGCATGCCTTTTCTATGGGGCCATCGATTACTGTGAAGAAAGAAGGCTGATATGGCAAATCGTACGATTATTCCTTTTGGTCCTCAACATCCTGTTCTTCCTGAACCTATTCATTTAGATTTGGTAATGGAAGATGAAACAGTTGTACAAGCTATTCCTTCAATTGGGTTTATTCATCGAGGATTAGAAAAATTAGTTGAAAAAAAAGATTTTCTTGAGTTTGTTTTTGTTGCTGAACGTATTTGTGGGATTTGTAGTTTTATTCATGGTATGACGTATTGTTTAGCTATCGAAGGCTTAATGACACTGGATGTTCCAAAACGTGCGCAATATTTACGCGTTATTTGGTCTGAGTTATCCCGAATTCACAGTCACTTACTTTGGTTGGGTTTAACAGCAGATGCTTTTGGATTTGAAAGTCTTTTTATGCATAGTTGGAAATTGCGTGAAAAAATTTTGGACATAGTTGAAGAAACTACAGGTGGACGTGTTATTTTTGGCTCGAGTAAAGTCGGTGGAGTTCGGCGAGATATTTTAGCTGATGATCTCAAACGTATTATTATTCAGCTTAATGAGTATGAAAATGAAATAAAAGAAATTACTACTGTATTTGTCAATGATTATTCTGTAAAGAAACGATTAATTGGCGTTGGTGTTTTGTCAAAAGAGCAAGCTTTTGCCTTAGGTGCTGTTGGCCCAATGTTAAGGGCTAGTGGATATGCTCAGGATTTACGGCAAACTGGATATGCTGCTTATAATGAGTTAACGTTTTCACCTGTAATTCATCAGGATGGGGACTGTTACTCTCGTGTTGATGTACGCGTTAACGAGATTTTTCAATCCTTTGATTTAATTCGGCAGTGTGCGCAAAAAATGCCGGAAGGACCTATAGCAATTGATGTAAAAGGTTGTCCCAATGGAGAAATTTTTGTTCGAACTGAACAACCGCGAGGTGAGGCCGTATATTATATTAAAGCGAATGGAACCAAGAACTTAGACCGTATGCGTGTAAGAACGCCCACTTTTACGAATATAACTCCATTAGTTCATATTCTTCCTGGGTGTCAATTAGCAGACGTACCAGTAATTGTGCTAACAATTGATCCTTGTATCAGTTGCACAGAGAGGTAAGCTCATGAGTATTGGAAAAATGTCAAAAACAGTTCTCAAAAGTATTTTTGGGAAATCTGCGTGCCTAATGTATCCTATAGTTTCGCGTCAGTTTGTTGAAGGAACACGTGGGCAGATTAGCATTGATAGTGCTCAGTGTATTTATTGTGGTATTTGTCAGAAAAAATGTCCGACAGATGCAATCGTTGTTGAAAAGAAAAAAAGTTTGAAAGACAGTGCAGGTGTGGTTCAAGAAAGCGGACAAAACCTGTGGCAAATTGATCGGCTTCGATGTATTACTTGTAATTATTGTGTGGAAGCTTGTCCAAAAAAATGTTTGCATATGGACCGGAAATATTCTGCGTCCTGTGTTTCTAAAGAAACTGAGTTGTATACGGTTAAGTAAGGTTAACAGCTGATTCCATATATATATTGAAGGTGTAAACATAAGATGAAACGCATAGTTGTGACAGGTGGTGCCGGATTTGTAGGAAGTCATTTGTGCGACCGGCTAGTTAGCGAAGGTCATGATGTTGTATGCTTAGATAATTTTTATACAGGTAGAAAAATCAACATTGCTCATTTGCTACAATTACCTAATTTCGAACTGATTCGGCATGATGTAACTGAGCCTATTTTATTAGAAGTAGATCAAATATATAATTTGGCGTGTCCTGCGTCTCCAGTTCATTATCAACATAATCCAATTAAAACAATTAAAACTTCAGTAATGGGTGCAATTAACATGTTGGGGCTAGCGAAACGCGTTAAAGCTAGGATTTTACAAGCCTCAACTAGCGAGATTTATGGAAACCCATTAATTCATCCGCAAACAGAAAATTATTGGGGAAATGTTAATTGTATTGGGCCTCGCAGTTGTTATGACGAAGGCAAACGTGCTGCGGAAACGTTATTTATGGATTATCATCATCAAAATCATGTTGATATTCGAATTGTTCGGATTTTTAATACTTATGGCCCTCGAATGTTACCTAATGATGGACGCGTAGTTAGTAATTTTATTGTTCAATCGCTGAGTCGTGAGAAAATTACGATTTATGGAAAGGGTACGCAAACTCGTTCCTTTTGTTATGTTGATGATCTTGTTGAAGCATTAATTCGTATGATGAATCAGGATGAGTTTATTGGTCCAGTTAATCTTGGAAATCCGCAAGAGTTTACAATTCTTCAACTTGCAACAATGATTCAGGAAAAATTAGGGATTAAAGAGGGGTTAGACTTTAAGCCATTACCTCAAGACGATCCCTTGCAACGTAAGCCAGATATTTCTCTAGCAAAAAAGTATTTAAAATGGGAACCTACGATTTCCTTGCAAAAAGGATTAGATTCAACTATTGATTATTTTAAGGCGACACTTAAATCTTAATCATTTAAATGACTGAGTCTGGTAGGTTACTTGGTTAAACGTCAGATGATAGTTAATTTTATATACAATGTTTAATTAATGGCTTGATTCGATTTGAATTTCTGAATGTTTAATAACTCAAAAATAGTGGCATAACGTAGAGGAAGAAGATGATTGTTTTGTTGTTATTGTTGTCTTTTTTGTGAGGGGCAAAATGAATATTCCTTTGAGACTTTGGGTTTTATTTATTTTTTGCATTTTAAAGATGAAATACTGAAAAAAGATCACTTTTGAAATATTGAAACTTCCGATTGTAAATGGTTACAAAAAACGATTCATCTTTTTTGATAAAAAAGATGAATTATTACATACAACACACCAAGGGCGCCTCCAGGAATTAGATTGAGTATAAATAATTTTGGCTATATACTTATTCTATACTAAGATTTAATTGTGTTTAGCGAGCATAAGGAGCTAATTTAATGAAAAAATTACCCATTGGTATTCAAACATTTTCAGAAATCATTGAAGAAAAGTATCTTTATATTGATAAAACGGAAACAATTTATCAGCTTATTAATTCTGGAAAAGTCTATTTCCTGTCTCGTCCGCGTCGTTTTGGTAAGTCGCTACTGTTATCTACGCTGGAAGCAATTTTCAAGGGGAAGAATGAACTGTTTAAGGGGCTGTGGATATATGGCCAGCCTTTTGAATGGAAAGAACATCCGGTTATACGAATTGATTTTAGTAAAAAGCATATTGGAAATTCGGCAGAATTAAAGGAATTTATTAAAATAGAGCTACAAGATATTGCAGAATACTATAAAATCGCGCTTGTCCGAGAACATTATGATGACATTTTTGCAGAGCTTATTAGGAAATTAGCACAAATAGGCAAAGTTGTGCTTCTTGTTGACGAATATGATAAACCGATTTTGGATCATATTACTAATGTTGAAACAGCCAAAGAAATACAGGAAACGTTAAAAGGATTTTATGCAGTACTTAAAGCCTCGGACGAATATTTGAAATTTATCTTTTTAACAGGAGTGAGTAAATTCAGCAAGGTGTGTGTATTTTCCGGACTGAATAATTTAAATGATATCACAATGGATGGGAATTTTTCTCAGTTGTTGGGATATACGCAGGAGGAACTCGAAACCAATTTTGCGGAACGGCTAACAATATTAGCAGAAAAGCAAAATATGACAGTTGAGAAAGTATTGGCGATGATGAAAACCTGGTATAACGGTTATCGCTTTAGTAAAGTCTCGTCATATGTTTATAATCCTTTTTCAATATTATTGCTATTTAATAAAGATGATTTTTCAAATTACTGGTTTGAGTCTGGCACCCCAACGTTTTTGATTGATTTAATTACGACAAGTCAATTTGATGTGTCAATTGTTAATGATATATCGGTAGGTGAAAATGCTTTTTCTAGTTATGAAATTGGACAGTTGTCGCCTGTTCCACTTTTATATCAAACAGGTTATTTAACTATTAAGGATTTTGTTGGACGTTTGTATACGTTGGGATTTCCTAATTTGGAAGTAGAAGATTCGTTTCTACAATACTTGTCCGAAGCTTATAGCAAAGTGCCAAAAGAACTGACAGAGAATTATTTAGATAAGCTAATTCGTGCATTAGATGGTTCAGATATGCCTATGTTTTTTGAAACGTTAAAAGTCTTTTTTGCGAATATTCCCTATACAATCAATATTCCTTTAGAAAAGTATTATCAAACGATTGTCTATATTGTTTTTACATTGCTGGGCTTGCGCATTCAAGCAGAAGTCGTTACTAATCAAGGCCGCATTGATGCAGTAATTGAGATGGCCAATATAGTATATGTGTTTGAGTTTAAGCTAAATGGAACTAAGAAAGCAGCACTAGCGCAAATTAATCGCAAGCAATATGCTGAGAAATACTTGGATACAGGCAAACAACTTGTTCTAGTAGGTGTAGCTTTTGACGCTGAAATGCGCAATATTGGGCAGTGGGTAACGGAATGAGCTTTGTTACTTTGAACTAAAATCTAAAAGTTTAGGAACCCATACAATTAATTTCCTAAAGTACTAGCTAAACCCTGTTGGTTAAGGTAAAATATTACACGTTTGCATTTATTAGGAGCGTACAATGATTAATTCAATGGGAAGAGACATGCGTGTTTTTTGTGGTACAGCACATCCAAAGTTGGGTGCGGAAATCGCTCAGTATTTGGGTATTGAGCTTGGAAAAATGAAAGTGTCTCGTTTTGCATGTGGTGAAATTTTTATCAATATTGAAGAATCCATTCGTGGAAAAAACGTGTTTTTGATTCAAACTGTTGGGCCGAATGTGAATAATGATCTAATGGAATTGTTTATAATGTGTGATGCGTTTTCCAGAGCTTCTGCTGCATCCATTCAAGTTGTCATGCCACATTATGGATATGCTCGACAAGATAAAAAATCTGGACCGCGCGAAGCAATATCTGCTAAACTCATTGCTAATTTATTAGTTGCCTCAGGTACTACACGATTGATTACCTTAGATCTTCATTCAGATCAGATTCAAGGATATTTTGATATTCCTGTTGATCATATGTTTGCACTTCCGTTATTTGTGCGATATTTTCAGAATAAAAAATTAAATAACTTGGTTGTTGTTGCACCTGATACTGGCCGTGCAAAAACGTGTAAGCGGCTGGCAGATCAATTGGGCGCAGAATTAGCAATTCTTCATAAAAGCCGACCTGAACATAATGTTGCAGAAATTATGAATGTAGTTGGTGAAGTCAAAGATAAAACAATTCTCATTTTCGATGATATGATTGATACTGCAGGTTCTGTAACTCGCGGGTTAGATGCACTTCGTGAGCATGGATGCCGTGATGAAATTTATTTAGCAGCTACGCATCCGGTATTTAGTCATCCGGCAACTGAGCGGCTAATAGCAGCTAAATTTAAAGAAGTCGTTGTTATTAATACAATCCCAGTTCCTGCTGACAAACGATTTCCTGAATTAAAAGTGTTATCTCCAGCGCCGATTATTGCAGAAGCTATTCGCAGAAATCATGATAATTTATCAATTTCGGAGATGTTCGAGTAATTTTCTAACTTTTTCGATTGATTTGATTCCAGGATTTGTTTCGACTCCACTGTTAATATCAATGCCCATTGGCTGATACGGACGTAGTGTTGCAATATTGTCCGGTGAAATTCCGCCAGCAATGATGATTTTCGCAAGATCGTTATTGCTGAGTAATTCCCAGTTGAATGATGATCCAGTTCCACCTAATTGTTGCGGATGATAGGTTTCCAATAAAACTGCATGGACATCATTGATGTAATTTTCAATTTCGTTTCTAGGCCAAGAATCAGTAATTTTAATTGTTTTGATAACTGGAGCGTTAATATTGCGAATATAGTCTAGTGATTCGTTTCCATGACATTGAACATAGCTGAATCGAGAAGTTTGTAACAGTTTATTAATGTAGTTTAAGGGCTCATTGGCTATCACTAATACTGTTTCCGTTTCAATCGGAAGTTCGTTAATAATTGCAGCTGCTTGGTTTCCCGTTATATATCTGCGTGATTGTTGAATCATGATGAATCCCAGTGCATTTACTCCACAGTTGATGATTTCTAATGCATTTGAAATTTTTGTTATACCGCAAACTTTAATCCACATGAGGCAGTGATAATTCTGTGTTAATTAGCCCTTCACCAATAAGCACTGCGTCAAATCCAGCTTTTTCAATAGTCGTGAGTTGTTTTTTTGTTTTGATACCACTTTCTGCAATTAAAACAGCTAAAGGAAATGCTTGACGAACAATGGGGAACAGTTTTTCGCAGTGCGTGACATCAACTGTGAGTGTTTCTAGGTTTCGGTTATTTATTCCAATTATTTTTGGGTTAATTGGTAGCAATTTGAATAATTGATCGTTGTCGTGGATTTCAAATAAAACATCCATGCCAAGGAAATAGGCCAGATCATAGAGTTGTTTTGCTTGCTCAGCTTCAAGAATCTCAGCAATTAGTAAAATAGCATCCGCACCTAAAGCAAATGACTCATAAACTTGAATGGGATCTTGAATAAAATCTTTACGAAGAACTGGTTGCTTAACAACGTTTTTGACGTTAGTTAAGTGATTTGCTGCTCCATAAAAAAAAGCTTCATCTGTTAGTACAGAAAACGCAGCCGGATTCAGGTGTTGATATGATTTTGCTATTTCGGCTGCATCAAATATTTGCCGCATAATGCCATTGCTAGGTGATCCTTTTTTGACTTCTGCAATTAATGAGAGCTCGGGTTGTTTTAATGCTTGATATAGCGATTGTTTCTGCCATTTTTGACCTTGTTCAATGAATGTTTTAGAAGATGATTTTTCTCTTAATGTTGATATATAGGCTGCTTTTGCTTTAAGTAATTGTTTAAGCATGAACAAATCGTTGTGAGTATTCGCGTAATTGTTTTAATTTTAACATAGCAGCACCACTCGTGATGGATTCACGTGCTAAATGAATTGCAGATTTGAAATCAACATTTAAATTGGAAACGTAAATCGCAGCAGCAGCATTTAAAATTACAATATCTTTTTGCGGGCCTTCTTCATAATTATTTAGAATATCTTGGGTGATTCGAATATTTTCTTTAACATCACCACCCTTGACTGCAACAAGTGAGGCTAAGGTAAACCCATATTCTAGCGGCGAAAAAATATAAGTTTTGATTTTTTCATCGTTAAGTTCCGACACTTGTGTGTCTCCTGTAATCGATATTTCGTCTAGGCCTTCAAGACCGTGTACAACAAATGCTTTTTTGACACCCAGATTCTTTAGAACTTGTGCAATTGTAAGCGTTAGATCTTTTTCATAAACACCTAAAAGCTGCCCGTGGGCATTTGCGGGATTTGATAAAGGGCCTAAAATGTTAAATACTGTACGAATGCCAATTTCTTTGCGAGGGATAGATGCATGTTTCATTGCTCCATGAAAAATTGGAGCAAACATAAATCCGATATTAATGGCTTCAATACATTCTTGAACTTCTTTGGGTTGAAGTTGAATGTTGATTCCAAGTCCTTCCAATAAATCAGCACTGCCGCATTTGCCTGAAGCAGCCCGATTTCCGTGTTTAGCAATGGCTACTCCTGCTCCTGCAACAACAAAAGCTGCAGTTGTTGAAATGTTAAACGTTGAGGTAAGGTCTCCGCCTGTTCCACACGTATCTACCAGATGGTCATTTTTTGGCATAATTGTGCTTGCAAATTCACGCATGGATTTTGCCATGCCAGTAATTTCCTGCGCAGTTTCGCCTTTCATGCGAAGCGCAGTAATAATTGCTGCGATTTGGGATGGCGAAAGTTGACCTTTCATAATGTCATTCATAAGGTTATATGTTTCTTGTGACGTTAGATTTTCCTTGCGAATAATTTTGGTTAGGCATTCTTTATACATTAATTATGACTCCTTGATCAAATTAAGCCAGTTTTTAAGAAGCTGCTTCCCTTGCGAGGTTAAAATGGATTCTGGATGAAATTGTACGCCATAAACAGGATACAGGCGATGACATAAAGCCATAGCTTCTTTTTCTGCAGTCCATGCAGTAATCATAAGATCGTTAGGGATGTTTTGCGTGTCTGCTATTAAGGAATGATAGCGTGTTGCTATGAATGGATTGGGTATTCCTAAAAACAGCTGACTTCCATCGTGAATTATTTCAGATGTTTTACCATGCATCAAACGAGGCGCACGAATAATTTGACCACCAAAAGCTTGGTAAATTGATTGATGCCCCAAACAAACACCGAAAATCGGGATGGTTGTATAAAATGTTTGAATTAATTCCAGACTAATTCCTGCTTGATCAGGGTTCCCTGGGCCAGGAGAAATGACAATTCCTTTTGGATTTAGTGTGCGAATGTCTTGAATAGTTAACTGATCATTACGATGTATTGTCATCGGATGTCCCAGTTCCCCAAAATATTGCACAAGATTATAGGTAAATGAATCGTAATTATCGATCATTAATAACATTGTTTGTCCTTTATAAAGCCTTAAACATGCCCATTGCTTTGTTAATCGTTTCTGTAAATTCGTCTTCAGCAATCGAATCTGCAACTATTCCTGCTCCAGTTTGAATATAAGCAGTTTCATCTTTAACTAAAATAGTTCGTATTGTAATACACATATCCATGCTTCCATTAAATCCAATATACCCTAATATTCCCCCATAGATTCCGCGTCGAGTCGGTTCTAATTCATCAATGATACTCATGGCTCGAATTTTTGGCGCGCCAGACAACGTTCCTGCTGGAAATGTAGCTTTTAATAGATCAATTGCATCCGTATCTGGTTTTAAGGTTCCATTAACGTGACTAACCATATGTAGCACGTGTGAATATTTTTCAATGCTCATAAAATTGCTGGTATGTACAGAGCCAAACTGACATACCCGACCCAGATCATTGCGGCCTAAATCAACGAGCATGAGGTGTTCGGCTTTTTCTTTTTCGTTATGTTGTAATTCCTGAATGAGTTCGTGATCTTCAGTCGCATTTTTCCCGCGTCGACACGTGCCTGCAATAGGCCTGACTAATGCTTCGGCTCCATGACGTCGAACTAGTATTTCGGGTGATGACCCAATCAATGTTAATGCACCTGCTTTGAAAAAAAACATATAAGGCGATGGATTAATAATTCGCAGCCTTCGATAAATGTTAAAAGGTGTATCTGTTAATCGCTGTTGAAACCGTTGGGATAATACGACTTGAAAAATATCACCTGCACGAATATATGATTTTGCTTGTTGAATCATATGTCTGAAATATGCTGGAGTCATGTTGCTTTGAAGAAGATCGATGGGTACAGCTCGATCTTCGATTTCAATAGGTTCTAGATTAGTTGTGGGTTGATCCAATCGTTGCTCAATTTGGTTAATAGCTAATAATGCATTTTGAAATTTGAACATTAACAATTCATTAGTTGGGTTTATTGTATCGTTTAAATATACATTAGCAATTATTTTTATAGTGTGGCGAACATGATCAAAGGCTAAAAGAATTTTGGGGAATATCAAATAAATATCTTCATTGCCAAGTTGGTCATCATGCCGATCTGGAACCGTTTCAATATATCGAATAGTGTCAAAGCTAAAATATCCAACAGCACCACCAAATAGCGGGGGCAGATCATCAAGTGTTGGTGACATGAATTTTGCGAACATTTTTTTTAAATAATCAAGTGGGTTGCCTGTTGTTTTTGTAATAAAATCAGCATGCGTGATTTTAATATCAGAACCTTTTGCAGAAAAAATAAATTGTGGATCAGATGCTAAAAAGCTATAGCGTGAAACATTTTCTCCTTTTTCAACAGATTCCAATAAAAAACTTGAAGGGCCTTGAATACGATCATAGGCCATTACCGGAGTTAGTAAATCAGCAACAATTTCTTTATATATAGGAATTACATTATAGGTTTTTGCCAAATCGAAAAAACGACTTTTTTGATCATTTAGTGTGATCATAATTCTTCAGGTGATTTAAATGGAATTAGGCGCGCAAATTTTCGTTTTCCAACTTTTAGAACTATCGCTTCGTTCAAGCATATTAAATGCGCGGGATCATTGATAATGATGTTGTCTAATGTAATAGCGTTTTGAGAAAATAATCGCCGAGTTTCGTTGTTGCTGGGGGAGAATTGAAGTTCTCGAATGATGTCTGCGAGTAACTTGCCTGCAAAGGGTACTGCGTATTCTAAAATATCATTAGGAATGTCTTTTTTTTGAAACATTAAAAAAAATCTTTCTTTTGCAGCAGTTGCCATAATCGTTCCATGGTAATCTGCAGTAATTCGAACGCCAAGTTCTGCTTTAGCATCGCGCGGATGAATTGATTGAGTTTTTAATCCATTTTCTAGTTCCTTAATTTCATGAGGAACTAGAGAGGTTAATAATTGATAATAACGTATCATTAATGAATCAGGAATTGACATTATTTTTCCAAACATATTATCTGCAGAATCAGTAACTCCTATGTGATTGCCAAGTGATTTGCTCATTTTATTTATTCCGTCTAATCCTTCTAACAGTGGCATTGTTAGCACGCATTGGGGTGATTGGCCCCATTCTTTTTGAAGGTGGCGGCCCATAAGTAAATTAAACTTTTGATCTGTTCCACCACATTCTACGTCGCAGTGTAATGCAACAGAATCGTAACCTTGAAGCAAAGGGTACATTAATTCATGTAATGATATGGGTGCATTTTCGCCAAATCGTTTTTCAAAATCATCGCGTTCCAACATCCGTGCTAGTGTATATTTGGCCATTAATTGAATGAAATCACGAGATGATAGTTTGTCCAGCCACTCTGAATTAAATACAACACGTGTTTTGTCACGATCGAGAATAGTGAAAACTTGTTGTTGA
>CAYUBI010000020.1:390-26248 GCA_964443005.1 uncultured Candidatus Marinamargulisbacteria bacterium | reverse complement strand
GTAGATCTTACAAAACTACCAGCAGAACAAATTGGTTCGTTAAATATTATCGGGGCTGTAACCAGTGCAGATTTGAAGGATTTAACAGAGCAAAATAGTAATAATTCCTTTAAAGCGCTATATTATACAGCAAAAGATTTGCATAAATATAAGGAAGTTCAGCAAATTTTAGTGGAAAAATTAAATATAATAGAAAATAGCGTTGGATACATTGTTTGTGGTGATGGTAATTATTTTTTTGATTTAATAAAAGAACGGCAACAACATGGAAAATCAGTAAAATTCCAACCACGGTTTGTAAGGATTCAAATTAAAGAACAGCCACCACAGTATAGTGTTGTACCCTTCTCCGTCTACCTAGAAGAGCAAAAACAGCTGTACAAGCAGGGGAAGCCAAGTAATTGGAAGTGGCTGTGACCCACCCCTTGATAGCCCTCGGGGTTGCGAAGTGCGCCGCGGCCCCGCCCTGGAGGGGACCGGTTCTCGTTAGGCGCAGCTGGAGTTGTGGCAACAGGGTAGAGTGAATTTATATGCGGAATATTCGGTCTTCGATTGACGATGGTTGATTGAGTGAAGATTGGACTATATCATGGCAAGCAAATGTCTCCTCAAGCGAGGGGCCAAAGACAGTATCTCCTATGTGAACGCTCACCGGGTGGATCAGCAAATCATTATAAAGAAAGGTTGGTGAACACTGTCGAAGTATAAACTAAAATTATTATGGAGGTTACGAAAAATGTCTAATATTACAAAAATTGTTGCGTTTTTTTTTCTATTTTCTTTAACAAATTGCCTAACACTCATCTTAACAAATGGGCAAACTATGAAAGGACCCTTAATTAAAGAAGATAAAGAGGTTGTCATACTTGCAATCAACGGAATTAACCAACAAATAAGTCGAAACAAAATCAAAAAGGAATTTTATACAGCAGCAGATCGCATTGTTGCGACAAATATCATCAATGAGCTGAAAAATCCTACAAACAATGAATATCAAAAACCAATTTCGAACACAGTTGTTACTGTTAACGATGATCTAGACCAAATCATGGGTAGAAACAATGAACAAACTCAAAATCAAATACAATCATCCATCATACCTGAAAAACCTAATCACTATTTTAAGGGAATTTTTGGTGTAAGTAGAGCCGCCCCAATACGTATGATGATTTATTCTTCTACAGGAGAAGAAATGACAATAGTTCCTACTATATTCAATTATGGCGTAGGATATGGCGACTATATTAATCCTTACTTATCTTGGGAAATTGGTTTTTTCTTATCTCACCGCTTTCAACAATTTAGCTCATCCGTTGTTAACTGTTATTTTGATAACTCTGTTATTTTCCTATCAATTATGCAAAATATTTATAACAACCCTAACATGCAAACCTTATTTTTAGGAACTTATGATTTAGCAATTCGTTTAGGGGGCGGCATCGAGTATGCAATGGCTCCGTTGCTAACAAGAAATGTAAATGGTTTTATTACAAGTACTTATTACTACGATAATGAAGCTGGTTACAAATTTATTATTACAGCTACTGCTACATACAAGCGATTTTTGTTTTTAGAAAATGTTGTTTTTTCTGGTAATTTTGCTTATGTCTTTTATCCAAGTTATCGACTTACTAAGGTTATTGAAAATGGCATTACCTACACTCCAGAGCAACTAACTTATACACCGTTTTCACATTTACAGCATGTACAAAATGCTAATCTGATGTTTGATATTGGAATGGCGATTGAATTTTAAACAATTACGAATTAATACAATTGATTGATATTAACGCACGTATCCGCTTGCGTTAATATCAAATCATACTAATTCCACCCACTAAAGCTGCACGCTCTGCTTCCAAAAAAGAAATTCGCGACAAAATACTTCCTTTTTGCGCATCATCTACGCTACGAAGCTGCAAATGTGCTCGTGCTAAAGCAATAATCGTTTTGTATAACCGCTGTTCTAAAGCTCGCTTACGAGCTTTTTTCGCTAAAAACCGTTCAATAGCTGCTTGCTTAGCATGATCCTCTTGCTCTATGGAAGATGACGCCTGGGTCAGCGAAAAACCAGAATCATAATCAACCAAAACACTATGAGTTGACTGCTGTGACATAACTACCTCCGTTAAATTCTAGACAATAACCCGTTAAATCAGACGCGTGTTAATTAACTAAGAACTAACGCTAACTGTACAATCGGGAAACGCAGTACTGATCTGTTGGGCCAGTGCTAACAATATAACGGATTCAGATCGCTCGTGGCCCACATCAAAAATAAGTAAATTTAAATCCTCTGCTAAAAGTGCTTCATGATAATCAATATCTCCAGTCACAAAAACATCAACTCCTGCATGAGCAGCATTACGAATCAAGCTGCCACCATGGCCGCCGCAGACTGCTACATGTTTTATTTGCCGCGTTTCGCCTAAAATAGGCAGCTTACCCTTAAGCACTCCAGGACACTGCGCAATAAAGGCATCCAACGTTGTTTCAGGTAATTTTCCAGAAAAACCATACCCAAACTTAGTTCCTTTATTATGCAAAGCAATTACATCAAAAGCAGGTTCTTCATAAGGATGATATTGATGTATCGCATTAAGTACCTCAGGCAAACACGTTTTTTCAACCATAACTTCTAATCGTGTTTCGCTAACGCGTTCGAATGTTTCGTGTTTTCCAATAAACGGCTTTGCATCTTTATTCGGTATAAACGTACCCTGCCCTTGTGAGGAAAAACTACATTGAGAATAATGCCCCATTTGCCCAGCGCCACTCTCAAATAAACGGGAACGAAAAGCTTCTAGATGATTGTCCGGAATATAAATTACTATTTTATATAATTCGTGGCAATACGTTTCTCGCAACACTTTTAAATGCGTTAATCCAAAAAATAATGCCAAATGATAACTAACTCCCTGGGGACTTTGATCTAAATTTGTATGCGCTGAAAACACACTCATATTTCCCCGAATTAATGCAGCAATTTTACGACCAACAGGATCTGTTTCCAATATATTTTTTTGCGCATGAAAAATAAGCGGATGATGACTAATAATTAAATCAATTTTTTGCGCTAAGGCCTCTGCAATAATTGCGTCTGTAATTGTCAAACAAACCAAAATACGCTCAACTTTTTTGGCAGCATCACCTAATTGAAGCCCAACATTATCCCACGACTCAGCCAAATGAGCTGGCGCAAACAATTCAAAAAATCGAATAATTTCTTTTATAGCAGTCATCGGATTTCGTATAATTCAAAAATACGTTTATGTTCTTCAATTGCAAAATTATCTGTCATGCCTGCAATATAATCAGTAATAATACGTGCTTTGAATTCATTGGTTGAAATTTTTTGATACTCATTTTTTGGCAACAAATGCGGATGTTCATTAAATTTGTAAAAAAGATCTGTCAGATATTTTTTACCTTTTAAAACCATTCGATACACCCGATAATCCTGATAAAAATGCTCGGACAAATATTTTTCAAGAATACTGACTTGTGATCGCATTTTTTCGGAAAAATCAATAATCTTTTGCTGATGCTGATATACATCCTTAAGAGTTTCTAAACAATAAGTTTTTATCTGAGATTCACTACACGTGAGAACATCCACAACCATAAGGTGAATTAACTTCCGCACTGTTAAAAAACGTAAATCTGCAGAAGCCATTGTCGGTTCCTGCTGCTTGTTTTGCAGGTAAACCTCACGCCATAATTCCACATGTTGCATCAAATCATCATTATCCAAAATGCCAGAAGACAACCCATCATCTAAATCATGATTAACATAAGCCAGTTCATCAGCCAAATTAACAATTTCTGCTTCTAATGAAGGAAAAACAATAGTCAGTTCATTCATTCCTGGATGATCATAAGGTGTTTGATGCTTCATTAAGCCTTCTAGCACTTCTAAAGATAAATTCAATCCATTATGTCCTGGGTATTTTGTTTCAATATATTCCACAACACGTTTACTTTGTCGATTATGTTCAAATCCACCATAATCAGCCATTAACTCATCCAAAACTTCTTCACCAGCATGGCCAAAAGGAGTATGCCCCAAATCATGCGCCAAAGCTATACATTCAGCCAAATCCTCATTCAAATTTAATGTACGTGCTAACTGACGTGCTATTTGCGCAACTTCCAATGTATGCGTTAACCGTGTACGATAATGATCACCCTGATAAATCATAAATACTTGAGTTTTATGCTTAAGCCGTCGAAAGGCTTTAGAATGAATAATCCTATCTCGATCTCGTTGAAAAGCTGTACGCAAAGAATCTTCCTCTTCAGGATACAATCTTCCTTTGGAATCTTTTGCTTTTACAGCATAAGCAGCTAACAACAATACCTCACGATCCTCAAAATCAGTTCGTTTTTGCATAACACATCCTTTTATTGATTATTGTAATGCAGGAATATCCGTGAGTAAATGGGCAGTCACTCGCAAGCGCAACGATGATTATGGTATACTCCCACTACAATGAAAACCTATTATATTCTGACTTACGGCTGTCAAATGAATAAAAACGATTCGGAAAAAATAGCAGGACTTTTTGAAGAACTCAACCTAACTGCTGGAACAAGCCCAGAAACGAGTGATATTGTTATACTTAACTCCTGTTCTATTCGTGACAAAGCCGAACGTCGAGTCAGTGGCAAACTTCAGGAATTGCATCATCATCGGCTAAAAACAAGTATGCCTAAATATCTTGGGCTTGCAGGATGTATGCCACAGCATGAACAAAAAGCGATTTTTGACAAACTCCCTTTTTTGGATATTGTTATTGGAACTAACACAATTCAGCAACTGCCCAACCTGCTATTGCAACTCGAACAAGGAGAATCGCACGTTTTTGCAATTCAAGATAATAAAACTTCAGAAGACATTGCAGCTACAGTACAGCTTCCTCAAAAACGACATTCGCACGAACAAGCGTGGGTGTCCATTATGTATGGATGTGACAATTTCTGCAGTTATTGCATTGTTCCCTATACCCGAGGCAGGGAAATCAGTCGCCCCAAACAGGATATTCTTGATGAAATTCACAAGCTACCACCCCAAACATATGCAACAGTAGTATTACTAGGCCAAAATGTTAATTCGTATGGTAAAAAGCTATATTCTAACTATGATTTTTCTGATTTATTAATTGATATTCATGCAATTGCTGAAATTCCAAAAATCGAATTTTTAACATCGCACCCTAAGGATATTTCAGAAAAGTTGATTCGCACCATTGCATCCTTAGATAAAGTCAGTCGCGAAATTCATTTTCCAATTCAAGCTGGAGACAATGAAATTTTATACCGAATGAATCGCGGCTATACAGTTGAGGATTATAAAGAAAAAGTTACAATGATTCGCTCAATTATTCCTAATGCTAAAATTAGTACAGATGTTATTGTGGGATATCCCGGAGAAACTGAAGCGCAATTTGAAGCACTATTACAGCTAATTAATGATATTGGATTTTTTCGCGTTAATACTGCTGCGTTTTCACCCAGGCCGCAAACTCAAGCTGCACAAGAACCCAATCAAATTTCCGTACACGAAAAAGCCAAACGACTCAAACGACTCATGGACGTAGTTGATTTAGTATCCTAAAACCCTATTGGGTTTATCTAACACCTATTTCAGGCAACTACCTAGCCAAACAATTTAAAATGTTTAGAATCTCAAAAAGTGGGTATAAGATAAAAGAGTTCAACTAAATATTCAGGGGGATTTTCATGATACAATGGATAAAAATGTTCATGTTGACAATAGTTTTATGTACAACCTTTTTACAAGCAGCCACACTTTCAGAAACAAATTTTTTACGCGACGCAACTGGACATCCATTCAATGGAAACATTACAATTCAATATTCCATTTTTGAAGAATTAATCAACGGAGTTGCCTTATGGAGCTCTGATAGTAGGGTTGTGAGTGTATCTGAAGGCATTTATTCAACAACAATCGAAAACAAAACAACTCCTTTAGATGAAAACATCCTTAGCGGGCTAGGTTCGTATTTTTTAGAAAAAAAAATTAATGGCGAAACACTGACACCTCGTCAATCTATTGATTATGTAGCACGCGCTATTTTCGCAAACAAAGCGATTTTAGCAGATAACAGTATGACAGCAAATTATGCAATAAACGCGGGCTTAGCTGACAACGCATTAACTGCTACAACTGCAAATTATGCAATTAAGGCAGAGACAGCAACCACTGCACAAAATTCTAATTATGCAATAACTGCTAATTTCGCTACGCTTGCATCTATAGCAACAACAGCTTTATCTATATCATGGTCTAAAGTTCAGGATGCGCCTAAATTTGTTACTGCTGGTGAGATTACAGCAGTTGGAACTGTCACTACTGCAGATTATGCAGCGAAAGCTGGTTATGCTATGACTGCAGGTCTAGCTACAAACGCTGATTTAGCTGAGAACGCAAAGTTACTTAACAACAAAATAGAAGCTGCACTGAATGTCGCAACAGCGTTAACTGCTTCTACTGCCAATTACGCTTCGAACGCTGGAACTGCAACTACTGCAGGTTTTGCTTCGAACGCCAACTTCGCAACTACTGCATCAATTGTTTCATGGACTGGTGTTCAACATGCTCCCGCATTTGTTACTGCTGGTGAAATTACATCCGTTAAAACAGCATCGACTGCATCAACTGCTAATTATGCAATTAAGGCAGAGACAGCACACACTGCACAAAATTCTGATTATTCAATAACTGCTAATTTCGCTACGCTTGCATCTACGGCAACAACAGCTTTATCTATATCATGGTCTAAAGTTCAGGATGCGCCTAAATTTGTTACTGCTGGTGAGATTACAGCAGTTGGAACTGTCACTACTGCAGATTATGCTGCGAAAGCAGGTCTAGCTACTTCAGCATTAACATCAATTACAGCAAACATGTTGTCATCCTTACTTATTAGTCAATTTACAAATGATAAAGGATATTTGACCGCAGTTGCTGACAGTACTAATTTTGCTCAAACAGCGAATTATTCAAATTTATCAGAAACTGCAAACATCGCACTGCGAGCAACTATAGCTTCAAACGCTGATTTAGCTTCTACTGCTAATTTTGCTACGACCGCTGGGTTACTTAACAGCAAAGCAGAATCAGCGTTGAATGTCGCTTCTGCTTTAACTGCCTCTACTGCCAATTACGCTACGACTGCAGATTCTTCAACAACTGCAAATATAGCTTTAACAGCTACTACTGCAAATTTCGTTGCTTGGACCGGCGTTCAAAATCCACCCGCTTTTGTTACTGCTGGTCAACTTACATCAGTTGAAACTGCTTCTACTGCTAATTATGCTAAAACTGCTGGTTTACTTAACAACAAAAATGAATCAGCCTTATCTGTCGAATCTGCCTTAACTGCCTTAACTGCTTCTTCTGCCAATTAC
This sequence comes from uncultured Candidatus Marinamargulisbacteria bacterium, assembly GCA_964443005.1. GTDB lineage: Bacteria > Margulisbacteria > Riflemargulisbacteria > GWF2-35-9 > CAYUBI01 > CAYUBI01. The sequence goes on along the minus strand of CAYUBI010000020.1, from coordinate 18,814 downwards.
GCTGCCACCGCTGGCTCCGCTACTTCAGCATTAACATCAATTACAGCAAACATGTTGTCGTCCTTACTTATTAGTCAATTTACAAATGATAAAGGATATTTGACCGCAGTTGCTGACAGTACTAATTTTGCTCAAACAGCGAATTATTCAAATTTATCAGAAACTGCAAACATCGCACTGCGAGCAACTATAGCTTCAAACGCTGATTTAGCTTCTACTGCTAATTTTGCTACGACCGCTGGGTTACTTAACAGCAAAGCAGAATCAGCGTTGAATGTCGCTTCTGCTTTAACTGCTACTACTGCAAACGTAGCTCTTACTGCTAATTGTTCAATTTCAGCTGGTTCTTCATCTACTGCTTCTACTGCTAATTTCGCTACATTAGCGAATCTTGCTACTACAGCGCATGTAGCGCTGACTGCTAATTACGTTAACTGGAGCAATGTTGGAAATTCACCTTCTATTGTTACAACTGGAATGGTGATTGCTGCTGCTTCTACTGCCAATTACGCTGCCACCGCTGGCTCTTCAACAACTGCAAACGTAGCCTTATCGGCTGTTACTGCCAATTACGCTACATTAGCGAATCTTGCTACTACAGCAAATAAAGCATTAACCGCGAATTATGCGATGATTGCTACTACTACTAATTATGCAGCGTTAGCGAATCTTGCTACTACTGCTTTGTCTGCTTCTACCGCTAATTTCGCTACGACCGCTGGCTCTTCAACAACTGCTACTACAGCGAATATAGCGCTAAATATTCCCGACTTTTTAATTACCTCTTCCAAAATTTCTATGAATGCTATAACAGACAGCAAAATCGTATCAATCAACGCAACAAAAGTAATTGGCACAGTTGCAAATGCCTACTTAGCTACTACCGCAAATATAGCGCTGACTGCTAATTATGCAACTATGGCAGCAAATGTTCCGGACCATTCTATTACGGGAACCGAAATAGCCTTTCTAACTATAACCAGTTTAAATATTGTAGAAAACACCATTGGAAGCAGTAAGATTAGCGATCTCGCTGCAATAAAAGTGATAGGTGCAGTTGCAAGTGCCTACCTTGCTGCAACTGCTAATTATGCCCTCACAGCCAACGTAGCAGTTCTCGCACAAACAGCAACATCAATGAGTGCTACAGGGCTATCTGGTGCAATTAACGTAAATACAAGCAGCGGCACCCATACTGTTAGTATCAACGGCGTAATCAAAGCAACGTCACTCCAATTCCCAGACGGAAGCTCACTCAATTCAGTTCAACCCATACCCCAACATATCGAAGCTAGAGTCCCAGTAGGTTCTGGTACCATATCAATCACCGACTATAATTGGCACGCAATCCCCTTCACCAACATAATTCGAGCTACTGCATCAACTATTGATATAAACGGATTTACCGCAAATCAAAGCGGATTCTATTTAATAAAAGTAAAATTAGTAGCTTCATCTGCGGGAAATTTCTCTTTTCGGTTATCAAAATCAGGAACTGAACAAGCAGCAATAGGATTCAAAATCTTCACAGCAGATGATCGGCTTGATTATATGGACGTTCTATACTTGGAACAAGGAACAACACTCAGAGTTGATGTCCAAGCTAATTACCTTCAAACTCTATACTTAAACACAGCTGAATCAGTCTTTAGCGTTCATCGCCTTCCATAATCAGGAGTCATCATGCACTGCATCCGCTTTACCTTTGCGATTCTCTCGCTAACCTTTGTAATAATCTCGGTAACCCAAGCCGAGATTGGGCGTTCATTACAATGGGAAAACCTTCCGCTTAGCACTGTAGCAAAAATTGTGCCACAGTCTTCCCGCTTGTTCCAAGAAAAAGCCCTACCCAGCGGAACAGCTACCTCCCTTGCATTATTTCGCGAATTCTTTAACCAAACATTCTTAAACCGTGCGCCGCTACTGTTTGCACCTATAGCCATCACAATTAACGAAGGAGAATGGCTAAGACTTTCACCTACAATTAGCGACCCTGACGGAGACGCAGTCACTGTTTTGTACAGTGGCTGGGTAACGTCTGCCAACACTTTTGTAAATTATTATCAATCTGGCCAACACGATATTTTGTTAACAGCTATTGATTCTAATGGAACCATTAGCACTCAAAACATTCACGTGAATGTCCTTAACAAAAATGGCCCTCCAGAATTTGTTGTTTTATCAGAACAAAACGTCTCCATTAATGCAGCCTTACTTTTCACAGTTACAGCGACAGATCCTGATGCAGCAGATGGCGATTACATTCGCGTGACTGCACTGTCCTTACCTTCAGGCGCAGTGTTTGCTAACGGCATATTTACGTGGATCCCAACAACAGCTCAACACGGCCAATACGATGCATCCTTTGTTGCAGCAGATGCAGCCAACCACCGTATTGTCCAAATCGTGCATATCAACGTCTTAAATGAACTGGATGCAATTCCTAATCACTATATTATTACAGCATCCATCACACAACCCATTCGAATGATAGGCATCCCCTCAGGACTCGGCCTAACTACAATGACCAGTTATCAATGGTCACCCACCTTTTTCGGTAAAACAGGAAAATACATTAGCCAACCACTGTCTGCAATTCGGCCTGGACAAGCTGCTTGGATTAAAACCTCACAAAATATTATTGTCGATCTTTCAGTCAACGCTTATTGTCAAGAATTAAAAACCATCCACTTAGAGCCAGGATGGAATCAAATCAGCAATCCTCAACCTGTTGTCTTATCATGGCAACATGTTCAAGTTTCAGCCAATGGAAAAATGCGTACGCCAGCAGAAGCTGTTGCTCAAGGCCTGATTGCTAATGGCTTGTTTGCTTATCATGCAAACGGCTATACGCTAGCTAATGATATATCTCCATGGAATGGATATTGGATCAAAGCTACTACGCCAGTTGATCTTGTATTTGCAACGTCTGATATCATCAGTGCACTGACGCAATCCTTGTCTGTAACTAGCCAATCTCCTAAAGACCTGGAGCTGCAACTTCGGATTCAAACCCTTACAGGACAACAAACACAGCTAACACTGAAAGCCTGTCATCGTCTAAGTCCAGAATGGGAAATTTATGCCCCACCACCTGCGCCCGAACAAATAATTGAAGCCTATATTGAAAAAAATGATTCGGCCTACATTGTGAGCGAGCAATTAATGAATACACAAACTCTTTCATGGCAGCTTGTTATTAAAGCAACTTCTCCAGCGCTGTTAACCCTACATTTTTCTGAAATTCATGGTTCACAAACCAATTACAGATACCAACTTCGCCCCTTAGTTGGCGAACCACTCCCCTTAAATGCAACAACAATTCAACTAGCTGTTTCTGCTGGATCAACAACCTATACCCTAGAAGCAATTCCTGCTGCAGCTGCAGTCTTAGCTATAACTCAACTCATCAATTATCCAAACCCATTTGATCCCACAAGTGGAGAGCTTGCAACTATCCGATATACGCTCTCAACTGTTGCCAGTGGAACCTGTAAACTCTACACAATGCATGGCCGTTTATTACGAACAATACCGATTTTCGCTAGTGGATTGGGTGGGAGCATGGGTGTAAATAATTTATCGTGGGATGGACGTGATGATAATGGAATACTGTTACCCAATGATGTCTATTTTTATCTAATTCAATTACGAGATGCAAGTGATCAATTAACAACAGGTAAAGGCAAAATCGTCATTTGGAAAAAATAATTTGTTCAGGGGGTTTTTAATGAAATCGTTTGCATATATGATGCTAGGTTTATTTATTATTGGACTAATTCTTATACTTTTGACTGGATGTACAGTCGATAAATACGCTACACTCAAAGGAACCTTTCAGCTAGAAGGCGAAACATCCAATGTAAGCATTAATATTCTAGTACAAAGCGCAAAAAATACCTATCAAACCATCACAGATATTAATGGAAATTATAATGTAATTGTGCTTGTCGATTATTATGCAATTCAAGGCTCTAAAACAGGATTTGACCCAGTGACTGTATCCATTAATGCAACAACTGCAGACACGGTATACACTGTATCAGCAGATTATTTAGCACGACGCACAGCACCCCCACCGCCACTATTATAATCAAGGAGTTTGCTATGTTTTTACGATTTATTTCATTTGTACTGAGTGTTTTAACTTTAGCAGTGCCAACATATGGTAGTTTTTTCTTAGATCAAGGAATTGGCGTTAAGGGCATGCAATTAGGTGGTGCCTATTCTGCCAATCCAAATTGTAATGAAGCCATTTACTGGAATGTAGGGAAACTGGCACTACTAGCTCAAAATGAAACCTATACTATGTATTCTCGAACTGCCTTAGACCAAGTCACGTATAGTTTAATCACAAACTTTTCCCTATCGCCTGATCAGGCCTTAGGCTTAGCTTATTACCGAACACAAGTTGACAATATTATTTATACAGATCAATCCGGCACATCCTTAGGATCAAATTTTTCCATGATTAACGAAGCGTATTTTTTAAGCTTATCTCAAAAAATCGGAAATGACTTAGGCTTTGGCGCTACAGTAAAATTGATTCAGCAAGTAGCAATTCAACAATCAACTTTTTTAAGCTGCGATTTTGGAATTACCACAACACTATTTAAGGGAGTTCATGTGGGGCTAGTTGCCCAAGATTTTGCGTCTAATGCACCTAAACATGAAATTGCGCAGCTTTACAGAGTTGGATTATCGATTCTCACGCCATGGGCTAGTCTATCTTTAGATGGAGTTGATCATCAATTACTAAAGCAACAGTATGTTAATGCAGGCATTGATATTTCATTAGGCTTAATTGAAATCAAAGGAGGATATAGCGGCTACGACCGCAATTTTTATGGCGGGCTAACATTAGCAATCCAAGGATTTCGGCTTGATTATTTATACACAAATCCTGATCTTGGATCTATTCATAAGCTAGGACTTGGAATAATTTTATAATTATCCTTAGTAAACAGCATCAGTTATGGATTTCCAAGAAACTCAATCAATAGACAACACTTTCTGGCTATGGTATGCTTTCATAAATAAAATTTTAATAAAAAAGGATTATTTATGGCTGAAGAATGTTTCTCCTTTAAAATATTTATTGAAAAAATCGAAGATTATTTTATTGCAACATCAACCAATTTTCCTGACTGTTTTGGAAAAGGAAAAAATGAACTGAGTGCAATTGAAGCACTGAATCAGTCTATTATGGCAAAAATGGATTCAACTGTTGCTCAATGTCTTGTTTTTAATTTTAATCAAGAAGCAGTTCTTGGACAAATACGTAATGCCTTAAGCAAACATCACGAAGAATCAACACTTGAATTTATTAAACGGATTTTTGGAGGAAAAAAATCAACACTCAAACAAGTTAATCACTTTGAATGTGATGTTGTAATCCCAATTTCGCGAGAAAAAACAAAAGAAGTGCCTCAAAATCAAGACCGTATGAATCAATTAATGGATCTTCTTGAAAATTCTGCAGTAGTTCAATTGCAAGGCGGCTCATCTAATCCGATAAACTCAACAAACCAACTTCAAAATAGTAGTCGGGTATTTCCTGGAGAAAAGCTTTTAATTGATATGCTTCAGCACGATCATTCAGCGTTTCAAAACGTTCGATATCTTCATCTGGCAATTCCTTTCAGCATTAATTAATGGATATTGCTGCACTTCGTCATAGTACTGCGCACATTATGGCGCAGGCTGTTCAACATTTATTTCCCAATGTAAAACTAGCAATTGGTCCTTCCATTGACGATGGATTTTACTATGATTTTGATGTTGAAGAATCGTTTACTGATAATGACCTTGTCAAAATTTCTACAGAAATGCAAAAAATTATCCAACAAAAGCTTCCGTTTGAAAAAAAAATCATGGAAAAGACTGCAGCACTCAATTATATGAACTCTCAAGGGCAAATTTATAAAACAGAATTAATCAGGGATTTGGTAGATACAGAAATCTCATTTTACACTCAAGGTGATTTTACAGACTTATGCCGCGGTCCTCATATTGAGAATACTGGCCTTGTTCCTGCATTTAAGCTACTAAAAGTTTCAGGAGCTTATTGGCGAGGTAATGAAAAGAACAAAATGCTACAGCGAATTTATGGAACAGCCTTTGCATCAGAACAAGAATTGGCTGATTATTTACATTTTATTGACGAAGCGCAAAAACGGGATCATCGAAAATTAGGGAAACAATTGGATTTGTTCAGTTTTCATGAAGAAGCACCTGGCATGCCCTTTTTCCATGCTAAAGGCATGACAATTTGGAACCAATTAATTGAATATTGGCAAACTGAACATCTAAAACTAGATTATCAACTCATCACAACTCCTACACTTTTAATGCGCGAATTATGGGAAACAAGCGGCCACTGGATGAATTATAAAGAAAACATGTACACCTCTCAAGTTGATGAACAAGATTATGCAATTAAACCCATGAATTGTCCTGGAAGCATATTAGTATATAAAGAAAAAATGCATTCCTATCGAGAATTCCCTTTACGAATGGGAGAAGTGGGACTAGTTCATCGTCACGAAAAACGTGGCGTTTTATCTGGATTATTTCGAGTTCGTGCATTTCATCAAGATGATGCCCATATTTTTATGTTAGAAAATCAAATCAAACATGAAATCCTGACCATTCTAGATTTAGCTAATCGAATGTATTCCATATTTGGACTAACGTATCATTTAGAATTATCGACTCGCCCTGACAAATACATTGGAAGCCTGGAAGTGTGGGAATATTCAACTGCTGCGCTAAAAGAGGCACTGGACTCTACGGGAATGCCTTACAAAATAAACGAAGGCGACGGCGCTTTTTATGGGCCCAAAATCGATATTCATATTCAAGACGCGCTCAAGCGCACATGGCAATGTGGAACAATTCAATTAGACATGAACTTGCCCGAACGGTTTGATTTAACTTATATTGATGCTCACAATCAAAAACAACGGCCAATCATGATTCATCGTGTAATTTACGGATCACTTGAACGATTTATTGGAATAATTATTGAACACTTTGCTGGCAACTTCCCTTTATGGCTTGCTCCAGAACAAATTCGTATTTTGCCATTAGCCGAAGCCTTTCATGATTATGCCAAAACAATAGCTAACACCTGTCGCATTCAAAAATTACGCGTTACACTCGACCTTCGAAATGAAAAACTTGGACTAAAAATCCGAGAATCCGAAATAGATAAGATTCCTTATGTCATTGTCATTGGACAAAAGGAAGTTGATGCAAACCAACTATCAATTCGTCACCGTTTGTTAGGTGATCTTGGCAAATTTTCAATAGATACATTGATAGCTCGAATATTACCCGAAATAAATGAAAAGCAATTATTGACACAACCCGCTTAAATTCGCTATAATTCTCAAGGTACAAGGAGGCAGCCCAATCGACAAGTCGTTACCCGTAAATGAAGGAATCGTTGCAAAAGAAGTTCGTCTTATTGATGAAATAAATAAAACTCAAACGATTATTCCCATAAAAGAGGCTCTGGCAAGAGCTCGTGAATTGGAACTAGACTTGGTTGCAGTGGCTCCTGATGCAACGCCTCCGGTTTGTAAATTTTTAGACTTCAGTCATTATCAATATGAAAAAACTAAACGAGATAAACAAGCGAGAAAAAAGTCAAAAAATCATATAACTAAAGAATTAAAGTTCACACCTAAAATTTGTGAACATGATTATCAAGTGCGTTATCGAGCTATTTTAAAATTTGTTGAAAAAGGTTATAAAGTAAAAATATTATTAATGTTTCGGGGTCGGGAATCTTCGCATCCTGAAGTAGGCCTTAGCATTTTAAAACGATTAACTGTTGAATTAGGTAATTCAGTAATTGTTGAGTCTGCACCATCATTTGTTCGAAATTGTGCGAACATGGTTGTTGCACCCGCAAAATAAGAAATAATAAAAAGGGAGATAGATTATGCCAAAAATGAAAACTAAACGCGCAGCTGCGAAACGTTTTAAAATAACTGGAACAGGAAAAGTAGTGGGTTATGCAAAAAATAAGCGCCATTTACTGGGAGGCCAATCTTCCAAAGTTAAACGTCGTCGTGCAGGCATTCATGTGGCCAGCAGCGCAGATATGCAAAAAATATCACGTATGCTGCCTTACATTGGTTAACGGAGGAAAAACATCATGGTAAGAATCACTAGTGGAAAAACAAAATTACAACGTCGAAAAAAAATATTAGCTCGGGCCAAAGGATTTCGTGGCAGTTTATCAACACTTTATAGACCAGCCAAGCAAGCTGTTACGCAAGCATTAACGAATTCATATCGTGGACGAAAAGAAAAGAAACGCTATTTTCGCGATTTATGGATATGCCGTATTAATGCAGGATGCCATATTAATCACACCATTTACAGCAAATTAATTTATGGATTAAAAAAAGAAAACATTATACTTAATCGTAAAATGTTAGCTGAATTAGCGATTTTTGATATAGCTACATTCACAAAAGTCGTTGAGCTAGCTGTAGGTTCGAAATAAATACTCAGCTCGGCCACTATCCTAATTTTGGGGGTAAATAATCATGATTGAAATGCAGCTTGGCGGGCTTGGTTTTGACCCACGGAATATGTCTCCAATTGTTTTACTTCGTGATATGGAAGAACGTAATTTTTTACCCATCTGGATTGGAATGTTTGAAGCTGCAGCCATTGCAATGGAACTTCAGGAATTTAAACCTCCACGTCCAATGACACATGACTTATTAGCTGAAGTCATTCATGCCTTAGGCGGAGAAGTAGATCGGGTTATTATTAACGAAATTCAAGAAGATACGTTTTACTCTGTTATTGAAATCGCGATTCTTCCTGTAGAAGAAGACTCAGACGGAACAACAACTACTGTACCTGAAGAAGCTGAAATTATTCGTTTGGACGCACGCCCCTCTGATGCCATTGCATTAGCAGTTCGTACAGATGCACCCATTTATGTTGCAGAATCAGTTATGTTTAAAGCAAAAATGGTCAATGCAGAAAAAGATGAAGAAGAAACAAAGAAATTTAAAAACTTTATTAATAATATTAAACCTGAAGATTTCGAAAAATATTATAATAACAAGCAGTAATTCATCGTATATTTTTAATATCGGAAATTATTAGTTCAGAAATTCTTTTCCATAATTAGTATCATTTTGTGGAGTCGCATCTTCAGCTCCTGAAGGAGCTGAAGTATCTTTTGCACCATTTACAGGAACACTTCCGCCACTATGTGACAACGGACAAAATTGTGCTGGAACGCGATCTACCCAGAATTTTTCTATAGTTGTGCGAGACGATGGACAATGTGCAGAAGCACGCTTTCCTGAATCCCAGCAAATTTTTACTTCAACTAACCCTTTTGCTTTTGGGAAATCCATAGCTGGGATATTAGCTAAAGCAATTTTCATATATTCTCGCCACATTGTTGCAGGAATCCAACCACCTGTAACATATTTCATTGACGAATTATCATCATTACCAACCCATGTACCTGTGACTAATTGAGGAACAAACCCAATAAACCAAGCATCTCGATAATCTGACGTTGTTCCAGTTTTTCCTGCTATAGGTCGAGGAAGTTGGGCGCCCTTCCCTGTTCCATTATTTATAACACCTTGCATCATTTCTACTAGTGTCCAAACAATATCTTCATCAAATACACGTTCCTGCTTTACATTCGCACGATATAACTCTAAACCATTACGATCCTCAATTTTCGTAATAAAAACTGGTTCTGTTTTAATTCCCCCAGTTGCAAATGAACCATAAGCAGTAACTAATTCAATCATACTCACTTCCCCAGCACCCAATGCAAGAGACAATACCTTTGGAAATGGCGCAGTTAAACCAAACGCACGTGCAGTATCAATGACACTAGAAGCACCAATCATAGACATAATTTTTAAGGCAATGATATTTTTTGACTGTTCAAGGCCTTTACGCATTGGCATTGGACCATCAAATTTCTTATCATAATTTAGCGGTCGATACGGCCCTTGAAATGTGTTGAATACAACTGGCGAATCTATAAAAATTGTGCCAGGTGAATAACCTTTACTTAAGGCAGTCAAATAAACAAAGGGCTTAAATGCAGAACCCGGCTGACGTTTAGCTTGATACGCTTTATTAAATTGATAATGTAAAAAATCATAACCACCTACCATTGCAACAATATACCCAGTTTGTGGAACCATACTTAGCAAAGCCCCTTGATTATAATTTAGACTGGATACGGATCCTGCTTCTGTTTCATGAGGTTTTTGGCCTTCGATGATAGCATCCTCAACTACGCGTTCTGCTTGCTGCTGCAAGGACCAAATAATAGGCGTATATACGCGCAGTCCACTATTATAGGTTAATTCCTCACCATACATTTTAATTAGCCGTTCTATAATAATCGAACAAAAATAAGGAGCTTTATATCGAAATGCTTTCATGCCAACTAAAATAATCGATTCATTTTTAGCTTCATTAAACTGAACTTTAGTAATAATTTTTTGTTTAAGTAACCGCTCTAAAACAACAACTTTACGTGCAGTTGACACTCTTAAATTCCGATACGGAGAATAAATTTCCGGCCCACTTAGCATACCTACAAGAATCGCACTTTGCGCTAACGTTAATTCTGCAGCATGAACACCAAAATAAATCTGTGCAGCTGACTCAATACCATAAGCATTATGGCCCCAATACACTTGGTTTAGATACATTTCTAAAATTTCTTGTTTACTGTAATGACGTTCCAATTTCATCGCAAGAATTGCTTCGCCAATCTTTCGGCTCATACGTTTTTTTTGTGACAAGAACAAATTCCGAGCCAACTGTTGCGTAATTGTACTGCCACCTTGAACCCGTCCACCTTCTTTAAAATTGGCAACTAACGCACGAAATGTTCCAAAAAAATCAACGCCATGATGATGATAAAATTTTTGATCTTCTACTGCAACCAAGGCTTTTTTTAATATAGGAGAAATTCTCGACAGCGGAACTCGCATCCGATTTTCTTCACGATGTAATTCAGCTAAAACAACACCATCAGCAGAATAAATTTTAGTTGTTTCATTAGGTAAAAAAGTTTCAACAGTTGTGATATCTGGCAATTTACTATAAATTTGGTAAACATACCCAGCTACACCAAACCCAATTACCAACACAATAAACATAAACAAGGCCATAATTTTTCCAAAAAAAACAGACACTTTTTCATGGGATTTCATGCGAGAATAATGACCAAATCCTCCACCTTTTTGGGATTTAGTTTTGTCCTGTCGTCGCGATGATTTTTGATTGACTCTCAACGGTTTCAACACAGATTTTATCCTAAGTTTATAATGAACGGGAAACAATGATAACAATATCATAGAACCCGAACGTTGAAAACACTTTTATTAAGAAAATATAAAGTTAATTTTAAATAATTTGAGAATCAAAGTGCCTAAACCGTTCGCTTGCTTTATAATATAATGATGTACGTTTATATTATAGAATGCAAAGATGGAAGCTATTATACCGGAATTGCCAATAACCTAGAAAAACGATTGGTAAATCATGGCAAAGGCTCCAAATATACGCGAGCGAAAAAACCAATTCGATTGGTATATGTTGAAGAATCTAAAACTGCACGCCAAAAAGAATACGAAATTAAATCATTGAATCGTCAGCAAAAAGAAAAGTTAGTAGCCTCTGAAACAAACCAAGTCTCACATTTTTTACATATTATAGTAAGCTAATAAGTTTATTGCATCTTGAAACAAAAACGTACCATTTGTACTAATCAATAGTACACCGTTCAGATTAGCTGGTAAAAACAGCAAGAAGTAAAGTATAAGGAGCTACAGAAAAATATTCTAAATTGACGATAATTTTGTGGCTTTAACGGCTAAGGTTCCCCCCAATGTTGAAAAACTATTCAATTTTACTTTTAATCCATTAGTATTTGGCGTTGCGCCGGCAAAACTCGCCACAGAAAGATATGCCCCGCTATCTTGATGCGTTGAAGTCAATAATATGATTTCAGGGCCAATCCCTCCGCCATTCGTTCCTGTGCATACGGTAAAAATTGTTGTAGCAAATGCATAGTAAGGAGATGAATTTCCTGCTGAATATGTCCAACTTAACGAAACTAAATATACAGTATTTGCACTAAGAACTCCCGTTGGAATTACGGTTTGAAAACTTGACCAACTACTATCAGTAGTGTATGAAGTTGTATAATTAGCTCCCAGACTGATTCCTTCAGTAAAATGAGCACTACCATTAACTTGCAATTTAAAAACAGGATTCGTTGTTCCAATACCAACGTTACCGCTAAAATCAGCATTCCCTGCTACAGATAATTTATTTGTCGGACTCGTTGTCCCAATACCCACATTACCATTCCTAACAATCACATTGCCATTCGCACTAATGACCACTCCACCTGTCGCATTCATTGTTAACGAACCACTTGAGCTGACTGAAAAGTCAACGTAATTGTTTACGTCATACGCTAATCGTAATGGCGACTTAGTTTGCGTACGAATTTCTAGTTTAACGCCATTGGAATAAGCTGGTAACCGATCAATTGCATCTTGAAACAAAAACGTACCATTTGTACTAATCATTTGCTGAAACAATTGGCTGTCTGGGAAAGTGTAAATCGGGCCAGCGAGCGCTGATGAGTCTATGCGGCATCCTTGACACAGCTCGGAACCCCAGGGAAAAGCTAGCGTTGTAAGAAGGAAAAGTAAAATAACAAAAAGTGACTTATATAGTTTCATTAATTAGCCTCCGAAAACCATAAATTTACAACAATTCGCCTCCTTTTCTAACAGAAGAGAGGGCGACTGAGGGGTGAAGTTCCGTTATCCATGCCACCATATGGCGCTTTTTTTTAAAAATTCTATGCTGACCACAACAATTTTTTGCCTGCGTCTATATATTTCTCGACATTAAGTATATATCCAAAATTATTTATCCTCAATCTAATTTCTAAAGACCCCATAAATTCAACTAAATTTAGACCGAGCGCGTCGCAGGCTATTCGAGCAAAACTAAAAAAGGTATACCTTATACTCAACTTCGCTGAACCAAGCTACCCCGTTTATCATCCTTGATAATCTTCAAGTACACATCCATATCCAATTGCATATCCTCAACATGGGAAATAATCCCAACAATCCGATTTTCTTTATGCAACAATTTCAGTGACTCAAAAACTGTTCGTAATGACTCTTTGTCAAGTGAACCAAATCCCTCATCCATAAAGAAAAAATTCTGATTTAATCCAGCCATTTTATTGACTTGATCTGCCAAAGATAGTGCTAATGACAATGCTGCTTGAAAAGTTTGTCCACCTGAAAGAGTTTTAATGCTACGAGGTTTTCCTTCATTAAGAACATCCCTTACAATAAAATCATTCGAGTTATTGACCTCAAGCTTTAACTGTTGTCGAGTTAATTTAGCAAATCGTTCATTAGCAGCTATCGTTAAATTTTGCAAATATTGAGTCGAAATATAATCCACAAATTTTTTGCCAATGAACAACGATTTTAATGTAGCTAAATTTGTTGCACGTAATTCAAGCTGGTTTAATTCTTTTAAAAGCTTTGCTTGTTTATCAAAATCACTTTTTAGTTGAATAATTTTACTTTCTAATTCAATCTTTTCCTTAGTTAAAGCTCCAACATGCCTTATCATGGTTTCAAGCTGTTGTTTTAATTGCTGATGAACGTCACTATTATAAATTTTGCCATTCAGCTGTTTTTCAAGGGTACGTTTTTCGACTTGTTGCGTTTGTCGATTGGCATTATAAGCTGAAACCTTTTGGTTCTCGAGTGTACAATCAATGTTTTTTTCTAAAACATCGCTAATATCTTTCATTTGAGTATACTGATATACAAGCATTCGATTGACAATTTTTTCATGGATTTGTTCATACTCTTTTTGAAACTGCTCCAGTTGTTTTTCTTTTTCAACCCGTTGTCCAGTAATTTGGCTAAGCTGGGTAGATACATCAATTATTTGCTGCGATATTAGCTGATAACTCATATCAGTTGTTTGAATTAAGTTAATTAATTCATTTTTTTCTTGTTTAATCCTAGAACATAAAACATCTTCATAAGCCTCTATATTAATTTGTTTCATTTGCTTTATTAAGGTAACTTTTTGCATTAGAAGTTGAGAATTACTTGTACTAATCAATTCGAACTGCTGACGTTTATTCTCAACGAATTCTCGATCAGTTTCAAGTTGAATACGTAATTGCTGTAAGGTATTTTCTTTATTTATAATGTCTTGTTTTTGTTGAGTGGCTGCTGCAAAATCTACGTTGATCTTTTGCTCCTCATGAATAGAGTACTCAGTCCAAATAAATGCTTGAATATGCATTTTTATTTTTAACTCTAGTTGATTGACTTGCTCTTTTTTTATCTTGTTATTGTCAAATTGCGTTTTAAAAAAGCCATATAACTTGTTTAAATTTCCAATTCCCGAAGTCAGTCGTTCAATTGTTGTAAGCGCCTTACGTTTTTCATTGCCAATTTTTTGCTTGGCACCGGAAACGTCCTCGAGCTTGAGAATTTGCGGATGTTCACTTGCGCCGCATAAGGGACAAGGTTTGCCTGTCTGAACCTGCTGAACATAATCAAAAAGCTTTTCACTGCCGCTTAATTCTTCCAATTTAGCATCCATTTCGCTAATAAAATTGCTTAATTCGCTAATTTTACTATTCAAAATAGTAGTGATATCATTAATCTTTAATTTACGTTCTTCTGTAGTTAAAAATTGATCTATTTCTGGTAAAGCTAGCAATTGATCTTTTTTTACCTCAAGTTCATGCTGCTGTTTTTCGTTTTGAATTATTTCGTTATGAATAGTTTTTAAATTTTCCTTTAAATAATTGTTTTCTGTAAACCATTTTTGAATTTGAATCAACAACTGAGTATCCAGTTGTATTTTTTTTAGCTCCTGCACTTCTTTTTCTATGAATTCAATACTAGTTTTAACTCCAATAAACGCTGTATCCATTTTATGAAGAGCATCCTTAATTTGATCAAACTCATGATGTCCAGAAATCAATTTCAACTCTATATCCTTAATACTGATTAATCGTTCCAAATCATCAATTTTTTCCCGATTTTGATCACGTAACTCATAGGATGCCTTAATAATAATCCATTTTTCTTTTAAGACTTCATGCTCGTTTTGTCTAAATAAGTCATCTTTAATTAATTGTTCCAGCGAATCAGTCATAGTTATTAATGTTTGCTTTTGCTTATGATATTGCGTCAAAATATCTTTGAAATTTTGAAGACAAATCTCGTACTGTTTTATTTGTTCTTCTTTTTGAATAAAAAATTCTTTTTGTGTTTCTATTTCTACTAATTTTTTTTCAATCTCTTGGTATAGAAGCGTCAGATTTTGCAAGGATGTTTGGGCATTGTTTATTTCAGTTAATGAATTTTGTTCTCTAATTTTTTCAGTTAATTGTGGGGATATTATGGCTAACTGTGCTTCCATCATTAACAGTTGCTCCGGAGTTGATTCATCGCTAATTTGAGAAATCCGACCTTTAATCTGATTTATATTCTCGAAATTTTTATTTTCTAAAATGCTAACATTTTCAGAAAGATCATATTTTTGCAAATTAAAAAGCTCCATCATCATCATTGTACGTTTTGAGGGCTCTAATTGAATAAATTCTTGAAACATTCCCTGCGGAATAATAATCGTTCGTTTAAAATTCTCGTAGCTGATTCCTAATACGCTTTCTGCAGTATCTATATCAAAGGGCATCCATCCCAGCTTGTCTTTACAATATGCTTTTCTATCAAATTTTTTTACGTCTTCAAAGCGACGACTATTACGTTTGCCAATCACTGTAAATTTGTATTCATGTTCATGCTGAATACCTGCACGAAAAATAAACTCAATAAACAATTCTGAAGAAGCAAGATTCATCATGTTGTATTTTTGATCATCTCGTTTACTTAATCGTTCAGTTTGTCCATATAAAGCAAAAGAAATGGCTTCCAAAATAGTTGATTTCCCACTACCCACAGCTCCAAAAATACCAAAAAGATGGGCATTCAAAAGCTGCCCGAATTCAATGGTTTGCCGTTCCTTGTAAGAATAAATTCCCTGTAATATAAGGCTTACAGGAATCATGGGGATTCCTCTACAGCTAATACTTCAGAAAACAAAGACAACAACTCATCATTGGGTTGTTGTGTTGTTTTATATTTAAAATATTCAACAAATAAATTAGTAATATTTTGAGTTAAATCAATTGTTTTCATTTTAGTTTCATCAACATTAGTCACAGTGATTTCAGGAATAATAGTAATAATTGCTGGATGTGCATTATTCAAACGAGCTTTATCAAGCGCATTCAAATAAGTATCGGACACTAAGGTCAGCTCTACCAACGTATCCGAATGAGCAGTCAACCATAATACTGCTTCATTAATGCTTTCGAACTTTTCACGACATAAAACTTTGCCACTGTTGAGTTTAATTTTATGGTACTTTGCTTTTTCTATAGGCAAAAGGTCAACAATTATGACTGACTTTTCTTGCCCAGCTTCACTAAAACTATATGCCAGCGGACTACCACTGTAAACAACTGGACATGGCAAATCACAGATTGTCATAGGACGATGCAAATGCCCAGCTGCAGCATATTGAATTTGTTGGGGGATCATATCTGCATAAATGGCTTGGGTACCTCCAACATGAAGCATGGGTTTTTCATCTTCGGGTTCTTCAGGTATTTGCCCATCACGACTAATCATAAACATATGATGCAATAATATATTCACGCCTTGATCATCGCAGTATTTGTCTGCTATCGCTTGCCATTTATTGTGAATAATCTCCAGCATTTCCGAGTTTGTATCTTCACAATTCAAACATGTTTTTAAACGCGATTCATTAGCATAGGGCATTAGAATAATTCTAAGCAAATCCGTTTGTCCAGGTATGATTAATTCAATAAACCCTTCATCCGATTGACTGACCCTTAGACCAGTATCCAGTTCAAATGGAACAACTTTACTATTCGGATAACCCGCAAATATGATCCCGCATTCTCTAGCCAACGGATTGGGTGCTTCAATCCGATCCGGTGAATCATGATTTCCCGCAATGCAAATAACAGGCCGAGTTCCATTATTTGTTAATTGCTTCAATGTTTTGTAAAAAAGGTCAACTGCATCTGTTGAAGGATTATAGGAATCAAAAAGGTCACCCGCAACAATTACTGCATGAACATTCTCCTGTAGGGCAATATCGCATATTTCTTGCAAGATTTTGTTTTGTTCATCCAAACGGGAATACGATTCAAGACGCTTACCAATGTGCCAATCTGAAGTGTGAAGAATTCTCATGGGATTCATCATAAATCAATTATTTTCTATATTCAATCTCAATTATGCAAATTCTGTGAAAGAACCATGATTATCAAACGTAGAAATCGATTAGCCTTAGGAAGTTCTAGCATCTACAGTCGTTATCCAAACTCTATTTTGCTAATAATTGCTTAATTTCTGTGATTTCTTGTTTTAAACTTTTTAGGTGTGCATCATATGCAACTTTTAGTTCCTTAATTTCGTTTTTCTGTGCTTGTATGTCCGCGTTCTTGCTGGCTAACTCTGCATCCTTTTCAGATTTGAGTTCTTTAATAGCTTCAACAAGAACAGCAGTTAGTTTATCGTAAGCCAAAGCTTTGTAACCAGCATTGTCGGTTTTTACGATCTCTGGCACAATTGATTCTACATCCTGAGCAATCAACCCAAGCTGGGTCGATGCATCAAAATTCTTGCTAGGAAATTCTTCAGTACGCCAGTCATAATTCACACCTTGTAAATGAATAACTTTTTGCAATGAATTTCGTAATGGGGTTATATTTTTCTTCAAGCGACTATCAGAAACCTGCGTATAACCTCCGCTCGCGTTAACACCTCCAGCAACATCTAATTTGTATGCAGGAGACGTAGTTCCAATACCAACGTTGCCGGCACTTGTGATTCTCATCCATTCTCTTAACTCATTGTTATTCCACCAAGATGTTGCAAATTGTAGATAACCTGAGAAATATGCATCACCAGAAGTTTCTTTCCTTCCTGCCACTGAGGCAAAAGGAAGAGAGAAATTGTATGCGCTATAAGCTCTTCCACCTAAAGTAATTGAGCCCCCTTTGTCAATAGCATTTGCGTCATTGGTATAAACTACAAGATTCCCTATTTGATCAGAAAGTGCCTTATTCACGCCTTCAATGTGCAACTTTGTCCCCGGATTCGTCGTTCCTATCCCCACGTTGCCGTCATTATTTATTCTCATTCTTTCACTAGAAAAAGCCGCTCCAATAGTCACAGCACTACTCGCAGTGTGCAAAGTTATTCCCTCAGAATAGTCCATTTTAATCGCT
>CAYUBI010000020.1:0-380 GCA_964443005.1 uncultured Candidatus Marinamargulisbacteria bacterium | reverse complement strand
CCCAGCCTCAAATTTAAGCCATTGTCAGTCTCGCTCCCTATTGACAATTTAGATGTTGGACTCGTCGTTCCAATACCAACGTTGCCATCACTTTTAATGAAAATTCTTGAAATTCCACCTGTTTGGAGATATAAAGAATCCGTAGCGTCATTTCCATATATCCCATTATTAGTCCCCCAACCAAGCTGGTAGCCATCTGATAATTGTATATGCCCATTGTTTATATCCAGCTTTTGTCCCGGCGATGTTGTCCCAATCCCAAGATTGCCGTTCCGAATAATCACATTGCCGTTTGGACTAATAACAACGCCACCCGTTGCATTAATAGTTAGCGAACCACTGGAACCGACTGAAAAATCAACGTAGTTGTTAGTATCATA
>CAYUBI010000019.1:0-27318 GCA_964443005.1 uncultured Candidatus Marinamargulisbacteria bacterium | reverse complement strand
ATCAGGAATATTCCTTATGTTCGGCACATGTTAGTTATAAAAGCAGATAGCGCACAGATTATCTTTAACGCAAAAAAATATAAATCCGTGTATCAGCAATTGCTTGCCAACCCAAACGTTGAGCTCTGTTTCTATAATGTATTTAAGGGGACACAACTTCGATTAGAGGGAAAAGTTATTGAAATCGTTGATGAGGTGATGGTCGATAATCTATTGAACCAGCACCCTGATTTACAAAAACAAGTTTCAAAATATGGAAAAGATGTCATTCGGCTTTTTTCACTTTCTGATTGGAATGCAACAATTTGGAATAGTCAAAATAAAGAAGCTACAGCGGAAATAGATTCAGAAGGCTCGAACCAGCCCAACCCCGCCTTATAGAAGGCGGTTGGGCTGGTGTATCGTTGGATTGTAGTAGTTGGCTCCCCCGCTCGGACTCGAACCAAGGACCCGCTGGTTAACAGCCAGCTGCTCTACCAACTGAGCTACAGGGGAGCGTTGCAAAACAATTATAACAAGGTTTTTGAGTTTACTCAACGCTATGGTTGCAGTGATTTTGTTGCTGCTTCAAATCATTGCCAAATATTCATAAAGAAAATATAATGTTATTGTTACTTATGAATAAGAGGAGGGTAGGTTATGGCTTTAACAATTGATAAAGATACATGTATTGGGTGCGGTGTATGTTCTTCGATGCTTGAGGATGTATTTGTCATGGATGACAATGAAGGTATTGCGATTATAAAAGATGCAAAAGCTGGATCAGACGATCAGATCCAAGAAACAATTGATGCTTGTCCAGTTGGGGCAATTTCATTATAATGAATGGTTTGTATCTATAAAATTTATTGTAGAGCCCTTGCGTAGCGAGGGTTTTTGTGGTTGTTTGTTGGTTTGTTATTCGGAATGAGGAGCTAATTACGTATGACCTTTGAAAACACTGGGGAGCCATTTATTCCAAATTTTAACGGCGATAATATCGACGCTTCTTATTTAACGCCAGAAAAGATTCTTGAACTTATTAATGATCCTGAAAATCATATGGATCAATTGGAGAGTTTGCTGGATTCTGGTATTGAAGTTGTAAAAGAAGAACCGGAACGCGTTGAGCCTCAGAAAGCAGAAGGCGACGATATTGCTGATATCAAGTTAGTTGGAATTGATGGGAAAACCCAAGATGTTGTTAAAATGTATTTGCGCGAAATTGGAAAAGTGTTTCTTCTTGATCAAGCCAAAGAGCAAGAACTAGCTAAACGTATTGAAAAAGGCGATGATAGTGCTAAAAAAGAGCTTGTTAATGCAAATTTGCGGCTTGTTGTTAGTATCGCTAAAAAATATATTGGACGTGGAATGGCGTTTTTAGATTTAATTCAAGAAGGAAATATTGGATTAATTCGGGCTGCTGAAAAGTTCGATTATACTAAAGGTTATAAGTTTTCAACGTATGCTACATGGTGGATACGTCAGGCAATAACTCGTGCGATTTCAGATCAATCACGTACGATTCGTATTCCAGTTCATTTGGGCGAAACCATGAGTAAATTGCGTAAGACTTCGCGAATGTTGATGCAGGAATTAGGGCGAAAACCCAATGAAGAAGAAATTGCTTTTGAAGCTGGATTTCCTGTTGAAAAAGTTCGTGAAATATTTAAGTCTGCATTAGCACCCATTTCTTTAGAAACTCCAATTGGTGATGAAGCAGATAGTTCTAAACTAGGTGATTTTGTTCGTGATGATAAAACTGAAAGCCCTGAATCTCAGTTGTTTCGAACCTTACTGCGTAATGATTTAGATCATTTGATGGCTGAGCTTTCTGAACGTGAGCGTATGGTGTTGAAATTACGTTTCGGATTAGTTGATGATCGTCCTCGTACACTTGAAGAAGTTGGAAAAGTATATGATGTTACGCGTGAACGTATTCGACAAATAGAGTCTAAAGCCTTGAAAAAATTGCGTCATCCTGCGCGGCTAAAAAAATTAAAAGGATACCTAAAAGCATAAGTAAGCCTACAAAACCAACAGAGAATTTGAATTTATCTTCCGAGGAAGTCGGAATGTTTTTGCAAGAGGTTGATGAAAATATCGAATCTCTTTCTCAAGGTTTTGTTATGCTTGAACAGTCTCCAGAAGATATGCAATGTATTAATTCTGTTTTTCGCTTTGCACATACCTTAAAGGGAAGTGCTGGAGCAGTTGGTTATAATCGAATGATGGAATTGACGCATGCAATAGAAAATGTTTTTGATTTGGTTCGATCTTCAAAATTATCTGTTACGCCTGAAATAATGGATGTTCTTTTTGAGAGTCTTGATTCCTTAAAAAGTTTACGTGAAGTAATTGATGGTACAAAATTAACAAAAATGATTGATGTTGAGGATATTGTTGAAAAATTAAAAAATTGTGTAGATTCAGGAAATGTTTCTTTGGCTAAGCCGGTTACTAAATTAGTTGAAATGAATGACGTATTGCTAGGAGATGTTTGTGTTACTATAAAAGTAGCGCAGGAAGCTTTGATGCCAGGTGTTCGGATTTTTCAATGTTATCAATTATTGGTTGAAGCAGGTACTATAAAATCCAGTGTGCCTACTTTTGAATCCATTCATGCTGGAGATGTTAATCATACGTTAACAATTGTGATGACTTCTGATTTAACTCATGATGATTTGAAAAGCATGTTGAGTGCAGTGATGGATATTGAGGATGTTAACGTAGAGGTTATTGAAATTAGTCAAAAAAGAGAAATTGAATCAATTAAAGAGAGGAAAATTGCAGAGGTAGAGTCTATAGATGTAGGTAAGGCTCATTCACAACCTTCTCAAACTGTTCGGGTGGATATTGAAAAGCTAGACAATTTGATGAATTTGGTAGGTGAATTAGTGGTTGATCGAGCGCGAATTACGCAATTAGGACTGGAAATTGAGGAGCTGAATACTGCGGATAAGTTTGTTACGCAATTGTGGGAAATTGCGTTGCACATAGGTAAGATTACAGCTGATTTGCAAAGTGAAATTATGCGAGTGCGCATGTTGCCTATTGAAACCGTTTTCAGTAAATATCCGCGAATTGTTCGTGATTTATCTAGAAAACTAAATAAACAAGTAAAATTTAAAATGACAGGACTGCAAACTGAATTGGATCGAATTATTATAGAGAAATTAGGTGAACCAATTTTGCATCTGATTCGCAATGCATTAGATCATGGTATTGAAATGCCAGAAGAGCGAATTAAAAAAGGAAAAAATAGGGAAGGTCTTTTATTGTTATCTGCTAGTCAAAAAGAAAATAAAATTGTCATTTCGGTTCAAGATGATGGAGCTGGAATTAATTTGGATCGAGTTTTATCAAAAGCTGTTGAAAAACATCTGGTTACGCCAGAAAAAGCAAAAACAATGACGGAATCTGAGGTCATTCAATTATTATTTGCGCCTGGATTTTCTACTGCAGAAGCAGTGACTGATGTGTCTGGCCGAGGTGTTGGCATGGATGTTGTGCAAGAGACCTTGAATGGTATGAATGGACATATTGAAATTGATTCGTTGCCAGGAAAAGGAACGTTGTTTACGATCAAGCTACCCTTAACATTAGCTATTATTCATGCCTTGTTGATTTCCGTTTGTGATAAAATTTTTGCAGTTCCAATTAGCTCGGTTATTGAAACTTTACGAATTCGACCGCGAAATGTAAAAAAAGTGAATGAACGAGATACAATTATGCTTCGAGATAAAGTTGTTCCCTTGCTTGAAACGAAGAAAGTCTTTAAAATAGATAATGGAAAGCCTTCGACTCATCAAGATAAATTATATATTGTTGTTGTGCAAACTGGCAATCAACTTGTTGGTTTAATCGCTGATCAATTAATAGGTGAACAAGAAATTGTAGTAAAAACGTTGACAGATTTTGTAAATACAACGAAGGGTATTTCAGGGGCTACAATTTTGGGTACAGGAAAAGTAGGATTAATTTTAGATATTCCTAGCCTCATGGAATCACTGATTGCTGAAGGAGGAATTAATTGATAAAAGTATTGATAGTAGATGATTCGGATTTTATGCGTATGCGTTGCCTTAGTTTTTTGCAAGAACAAGGGTTTGAAACGTTCGAAGCTGAAAATGGACGTACTGCTGTAGAAGTTTATAAAAAAGTGAAGCCAGATATTGTTTTTATGGATGTGACAATGCCGGACATGGATGGAATTGAGGCTGTTCGTCAGATAAAAGCCATTGATCCTCGGGCTGTTATTGCGATGTTAAGTGGTATGGGACAGCAGTCGTTGATCATTGAAGCTATAAAAGCTGGCGCTAAAGATTTTGTTGTCAAGCCATTTGAACCCAATAAAATTTTAAATTCTATTGACAAGCTCTTGAATACTAAGCCAGTATGATTTATTCTGTTAGAGTAGATATCATAACGGGAGGGAGATTTTGGCTAATATACTTGTAGTAGATGATTCTGATTTTATGCGCCTTCGTTGTCGTGCAATTCTTGAAAAAGATGGGTTTGAAGTGTTTGAGGCTGGAAACGGACAGCAGGCTTTAGAGTTGTATCCGGATTTAAAACCAGATCTTACGTTAATGGATATTACTATGCCAGGTATGGATGGTATTGAAACTGTTCGTCAATTAAAGAAGTTAGATCCAACTGTTAAAGTAATTATGATTAGTAGTTTAGGGCATGATTCGTTAATTATGGAAGCACTAACTGCGGGTGCTAAGGAATTTGTTATTAAACCATTTGATCCAATTAAATTGGGTGAAACTATACGTAAATTGCTGGCTAAATAGGATAATAATGGTATTCTATTTTAATAGAATAGTAAAAAAAGGAGACTTATATGGCTAAAATTTTGATTGTAGATGATTCGGAGTTTATGCGCATGCGATGTAAAACTATTATTGAGGAACAGGGGCACGAGGTTTTTGAAGCGAGCAATGGAATTAAAGCATTAAAAATGTTTCAGGATTTAAAGCCAGATATGGTTTTTATGGACATTACAATGCCTGGAATGGATGGCATTAAGTGTGTAAAGCAGATTCGTACGTTGGATCCAGAAGCTATTATTGTGATGGTCAGTAGCAAAGGTCATCACAAATTGGTTGTAGATGCGATGACTGCAGGTGCTAAAGATTTTATTGTTAAACCGTTTGAGCCACATGAAATATTAAATCCGTTGAATAAATTGCTAGCTTTAAAGTCAGGTAATGAAACTGAACAATAGTACTGGATGATACCACATTTTTTTCCGATTATGATCCAAACAATGGTCATGATTGGAATTCCTTTATTGCTTATTTTTTATCTTCAGCGAAAATTGGTACCTAAGTATTATTTTTTATTGTTAGGATTTTTGTTTGGCATAATATATGCTATTAGATTTGTTTTGTTCCCTTTGATTCTAGTGGTAGGTATTCGTCAAGGGATTGTGTTGTTGATATGGGAGATTGTATTAGTTGTTGCAATTGAAACTGCGATTCGGCACTTTATTATTAAACGCTTTTATGTAGAAAATATTTATCATTTTTTGATGATTGTTGTTGGTTATGTTTCGATTAAGCTGATTGCTGTAGCCATAGTTGTCATGTTCGATAATATTTATTCCTTAACATTGTTGTCATTACCTGAAAAAGTAGCTGCGTTATCTGGCCTTGAACATCAATTGCTTGTTCAGAAATTAGCATTTTTTACTCACGAGCCATCATGGCAGTTTATAGGGCTTGCGCTTTACCATTTGACATTTTTTGTGTTAATTGGATCGTTTTATATTTTACATCGGCAGCGTGTTTTTTCGCCGAATGTGTTAATTGTTCTTCATCTTTTTATTTATGGAATTGCTACAGGGTTGCTTCATTTTTATCAGCCAGCATGGGCTTATATTTTTGTTTTAGTTATCTTAATGGGTAGTTTAAGTATTGTGCAAAAAAGTATTCGGATTATTTTTAATTCTGAGTAATATCTGACATCAAACTAGGTTTTATGTGAATTTGTTTGAGAAAAATGAGGTAAAGCATGAGTTCAATTTTAGATGCAGTTGAATGTTTAAGGCGAGGTGGCATTATCGCGGTTCCTACGGAAACTGTTTATGGCCTTGCTGTGGATGCCTTTAATAACGAAGCGATTGAACGTTTGTATGATCTAAAACAGCGACCCGAATTAAAGCCATTTGTGTTTCAGGTTCGAAATATTGAGCAAGCACAACGGTTGGTTGCAACTACTTTTACGCAGGAACAAATTGTTTTTTTAACAACGTATTGGCCTGGAGCTGTTACCTTCATTTTTGATCGACATCCGTTGATTTCTTCTGTTGCTACAGGCGGTGGCGATACGATTGCAATTCGCGTTTCAGGGCATTCTGTGATGAAAGCACTTGTTGAAGCTTATGAAAATCCTATTGTTGTACCATCAGCAAATTTGTCAGGAAAATCTCCAGCTACCTTCTGTCACGAGGTTCGAGATATTTTTGGAATGAAGATAGATTGTTATCTTGAAAATAGTGAAGCCATGACAGGAATCAGTTCGACGATTGTTGATATTCGTAGTGAATATGTTAATGTATTACGTCATGGCGATGTGATTGTTCGTCCTATATTAACGTAATTCTTGATGAATTTTCGTACATTATTATTTAAATTTTTCGCAACTAGTATTGTCAGTTTCATTTTTGTTGGATTTTTTCTTTTTTTAAGTCATGATGGAATGTGGAGTAGCCGTTTGCTATGGATTGTTTGTTTGTCATTAATTCCAATGATAAGTATCCGTGTTAGCTGTAATTTTTGGGGTATTGATTGTTTGCTTAGCTTAGTTTTGACTGCATTTATTGATGGTTTAGTTGCATTAGTAGCTATTAGTTTGAGTAGTGGTCGTTCTGATTTGTCTATTTTGCTGATGCTTGTTGTTGTTGTTGTTGCAAGTATTGCTAATCATATTATTTTGTTTCCTGAAAGTATGTTGCGAATAAATAAAAAATGGCGGTATTTTTCTATTTGTTTGACGCAGGATCATTGGTTATTGATAGCTGCATTATGTCATGCTGTGATGATATTTTCTTTAATGGGCATTGGAAGTTTAGAATTAATGGAACGAAGTTATTTTATTGGGACATTGGTTTATGCAATCGGATTGTTTTTGATTTATTGGCTTATTGCTAGCTCGCAGGGCGTTTTAAAAACGAGAACAAAAAATAGAGTTTCTTTTTCTCAATTATCTTTAAGGGTCATGGGTATCCATAGTATGACGTTAATTGGTTTTGTTTTTGCTGCATTATGGGATGTTATGGGTTAAGCCTCGGCAAAAATCGTTGCTAGTTGTTGCCTGATTTTTTTAAAACAATAATTTAAATAATTTTTTGTAAGTTAATTATGTTTTTTAAAACTTTATCATGATTTAGTTCGTGACCTATAGGACCGTATTTTAAATGAGGTTTAATCCGTCCATGAAAGTCGGATCCTACAGTAACTATTAAGTTTTCTTGTAGAGCAAACGAAAGAATCGCTTGTCGTTCGTCTTTGGTGCGATGATAATCAATATGATTGGCTAATTCTATCCCTAATAGTCCTACGTTTTTTAAAGGTAATAGGGCTGTTATAGGCAATTGGCGGATCGGGAAATGAGCAATAACCGGAATTGAATGAAATGTACGTAGGAGCTTAATTGCTTCTTCAGTGTTAATAATAGGACTTTGTTTTCCCATATCTTCTTTTTCTTTTGCATGTTGAGGTTCGCAGTATTGCCGATAAAATTTATAGGTATTTACTTGTTGTTCTCCGTTTTCATCATATAAAATATTATGTTGTTTAAGAATTGTGTGATATTCAGGGTAAAGTAGCACACTTTGCACAAACTGAATTCCGCTAATTACTTTTTCATTGTTACGTGCACAGGATAGCAAATTGTCCCGTGTTACTTTGGGAAAATGTCGCTGAATAAACTGAAGACGATAAAAAAGTTCAAATTCATTCAGTGTGTTCAAATAATTCGTTAACCAATATAGAAAATCTGGGTGTTGATAGGGTACAAAATAGCCTAATATATGTAATTCATATGGTTGTTGTTGCCATTGAAAAGATGTTGAGATTTCAACTGCTGGAATAATTGTTAGATTGGCTTGATTGCCTTTTTCAACGAGTTCAGCTGTTCCGGAAACAGTATTGTGATCAGTTTTGGCAAGCGCTGTTACCTGATGATCGTTGGCAAGTTGAATCAATTCGGATATATTAAATTCACCATCAGAGTAGGTTGAATGAATATGAAGATCAATCATGGTTTGATATGAAAATTAAAATTTCATTTCTATGCCAATGATTGTTGATGCGAGGCTAGCAATATTATTCAGTTTTGCATTTTGTGTTTCCCATACCAGTCGAAGATCTTTGTCTGCGATATATGCAAGGCCCAAAATTAGATCTTGATCTGTATCATTAACTTTTGTATCGCTGTTAACGCCAACGCAAAACGAGCTGTATGCCTGAAAAGGTTCCAGTGTATATTTGATAGCAATAGCGCCTGCCATATATTTTGTTAGTGCAAGAATATCTTGGATAATATTTATTTTTCCGGTTATATTAATTGAAAAGTTGGGAATGAATTTGCATTCGATTGTACTCATAACATCAATATTGGACTTAGCTAGAGCCGGGCGGGTTGTCATAATGCCTGCGAATGTTAGTGGAAAGCCACTAACATCAGCTAGCGCAAGTTGTGCATACATAATTCTGTCTTGGATTGAGTTTCCAGAATCTGCTAATATATTTCCTAAATTTCCAATATCAATTTTAGTGTCTCCAGGTTGAGAATGAAATCGAATACCCATACCTTCTATTTCTTTTCCAAAGGATCCTTGAGGCACGAGAATCGAGTAATAATTGAGTTCGCCAATGCCTGTGCGTATATTGCCGAACAATAGTTGGCCATTCATGAGGGGTAGCTTAATATAGGCTTGTCGAACGCAAAGCGTGTCATAGGTTGAGGGATTCAGTACTTTTAAGTCAATTTCTAATTCAAAGCGTGTAAAAGATACAAACAATTCTGCTAAAGTATTTTTATAATCTAGTTGACCTGAATTACGGTTATTTAATGGAGATACAAAGTTGAATTTTCCGCCTATTTGAGGCGTTTCAGCTAATGTCAAGGATATTAAAATTCCGATAAATATAAGTAGGGTTATTTTTTTAAACATAGTTTAGTTGCTCCTTAATGATAAATATCTATTTTCTTGTATATATTTAGTTTATGTCGAAAATTTTATTTTGTCGAGTTGACAATTATTAGGCAGTAGCGACATACTTGCAATATGGTGCGATGTCGTTTTATTATTCTTCCATCCCAGCAAGTTTCGTTTATAAAAAGCTATGGTGCAGATATTTGCGTGTATACTCCCGCAACATTGGATGAGCTTCGTGAGATACAGGCTTATTCTATTATTGGGCGAACGACGAAACTGTTGTTTGCTAAAAAATCAAGTTACACAGTTGTGTCATTGCTTCAATTTGCTAACGAACTTTTGTGTCAGAAAGGTCGTGTTTGCGTTGGTGCTGGTGTAAGGTTGCCTGAGCTGATTCATTTTGCAGAGCAACATGGTTTGGGTGGTTTAGATTTTACTTATCCTATTCCTGCTACTGTAGGTGGTGCAATTTATCAGAATTTCGGGGCATTTGGTCAGTCAATGGGTGATTTTGTTGATGAAGTTACCGTGTTAGATTTGAATGGAAATATCAAATCGCTTTCTCATGATCAGTTAGGTTTTGGTTATCGAACTTCGTGTTTCCAGTCTTCGCATGAAATTATTTTATCTGCAACATTACAATTGATTTCGTTGCCGATAGATCAAATTTTACGTTCATTACAAAATGCCAAAAAAAGTCGATTAGCTAAAATTCCGCTGACAATACCGACCTTAGGCTCTGTTTTTAAAAATCCGATATCAATTGGGAAATCAGCAGGACAGTTAATTGATGAACTGGGATTAAAAACACTTCGGATTGGAGATGCTGTTGTGTATACTGCTCATGGTAATGTTATTGTAAATGCAGGGAAAGCAACTGGCGTCGATATTTTGGCGCTGATACAAAAAATACAGCAGATCGTTTATAATGAAATCGGAATCAAATTAGAAGAGGAGGTTATTGTTATATAATGACAAAAATTATTCGTCGTATTGGCTTGCTGTTAGGCGGCATTTCTGCTGAGCGTGATGTTTCGTTGCGGTCTGGTAAAAATGTACATAATGCTTTGCTGGAATTAGGATATGACGTAGTTTTGATAGATCCCAAAACTGATGATATTCCTGAAAATGTTGATTTTGTTTATAATGCTTTACATGGAAAAGGCGGCGAAGATGGCGTGATTCAAGGTGTTTTGGAAAGTATGGGTATTGCATATTCAGGGCCAGGTGTTTTGGCTTGTGCTGTATGTATGGATAAACGAATGACCAAATATATTTTGGTTGCAAATGACGTGCCAACGCCTATGTTTGCATGGGTGACAGCTCTCAAGGATTGTGCAGCTCTGACAATTCCGTATCCGCGTATTATTAAGCCCTGTAATGAAGGGTCAAGTATGGGAGTTGAAATTGTTGATACAGAGGTAGAGATGATTGATTCTGTTAATCGAGGCTTGTTGCAATATGGTACTTTACTTGTAGAACAATTGGTAATAGGCAAAGAAGTGACTGTTGGGCTTATTGGCAATCAACCTATTGTGCTGCCTATTTTAGAATTGATTCCAAAAAATCGTTTTTATGATTTTGAGGCAAAATATACTCCAGGCATGACTGAATTTGTTTTGCCAGCGCGTTTGAATAGTGAAACACAAAAAAAAGTCAATGATTATGCAAAAAAAGCCTTTCATGTTTTGGGATGTAAAGGTGTTAGCCGAATTGATTTTATTATTGATAAAAATAATCAGCCAATGATGATAGAAGTTAATACAAGCCCTGGAATGACAGATCAAAGTGATTTGCCAGCACAGGCTAAAGCCTATGGATTTTCGTTTTCTCAGTTGGTTCAGGAAATTATTACGGGTTCGTTGTAGGTTATGGCTCATTCATCTTTAACATTTAAACGTTTTCTTATACGTATATGTATTCTGATTTTTTTGATCGTGTTTATGTTGTTGATATGGCAATTAGTTGTGACCTTGCCTTTGTTTAGAATTCAAAAAGTTGTAGTTCGTAATAATATTACGATTCCTACCCAACGCGTCAATCAAGCTTTGCGGATTACATCCAAAGATAATATTTTTCAGATATCGAAAAAGGTCTTGAAAAAGCGTTTGTTAAGCCTCCCTCAGCTAAAAACGTGTTCAATCGCTAAAATTCCGCCATCAACACTAGAAATTTTTGTTGTCGAAAAAAAACCGTTGGCTAATATTATTTTAGATACGCAAAATTTGATTATTGATGATGAAGGTACTATTTTAAATGAATCTGGGTTTCGATACAATTATCCGGTTGAAACTTTGCCAATTATTCGGGGAAATAATTTAGTTGCGTTAATTGACGGGGGTTTGTATATTAGTAGTGATCATGTTAAGTTTATTGTTGAATCGTTGGTGATGTTACATCGAACAATGCCTGATCACAGTTATCAAATAGCAATGGAAAATTTGAATCATGTTATTGTCGTTATTGATGATGTTTTGATGATCAAATTTGGTACTATTTATGATGTTGATGCAAAAATGACGGCATTTCGGATTTTGTTACAAGATATTAATGATAAATGGGGACAAGTTGATTATGTAGATATTCGATATCCAAAATTTCCTGCTATAAAATGGAGATCGTAGGAATTGAATGAGATTCAGGTATAAGTGAATCTTTTGTTGAAATAGCTAAAACTTTAGGGTATAATCTAAACCATTATGAATCAGCCGATTTTAGTTCGTGATTTATATTTGCAAAAAATTCGACCTTTTGTGAATATTCCAATTATAAAAATTTTAACCGGAATGCGACGGGTAGGGAAAAGTGTGTTGCTTCAATCCATCCGTGATCATTTAATATCAATTCATGTCTCGTCTGCTGACATTTTATATATCAATAAAGAATCATTAGAGTTTGATAACCTAAAAACATATAAAGATTTATATGTTTTTGTTGTGTCAAAACTTAAAAAAGGGTATTTGTTCGTGGATGAAATTCAATTGATTGATCAATGGGAAAAGGCGATTAATTCGTTGTTATCTGAAGGAAATATTGATATATATATTACGGGGTCTACTGCCAATATGATGTCATCAGAACTGTCCACTCTTTTAGCTGGCAGACATGTAGTGTTTGACGTTTTTCCATTAAGCTTTAATGAATATATTATGTTGAGGAGGTTGCGTGGCGACGCTTCGGAAACTGGCAAGCTTTTTAATAATTATCTAAAATATGGTGGCCTCCCTGGACTTCATTATTTCGATGATTCAGACGTAATGCAAGATTATTTGAGTTCGATAATTTCTTCGTCTTTATTAAAAGATGTTATTCAGCGCCATCATGTTCGCGATAGTGCCCAACTAGAGCGGCTTGTTCGATTTGTTATGGATAACTGTGGCAATATTACATCTGCAAAAAGCATTTCGGACTATGCTCGGTCTCAACATTTGCCGATTGCAGTAGAAACGATCCAGCATTATTTGAGTTATTTGCAGCAGGCTTTTTTGGTACGAAAAGTGATGCGCTTTGATTTACAGGGAAAGCGATATCTTGAGTTATTAGAGAAATATTATTTGGGAGATATTGGTCTTCGATTTGGATATTTAGGATATAAGGACCGAGATGTTTCAAAAATTCTTGAAAATATTATTTATTTGGAGTTGTTAACTCGTGGTTTTCAGGTTTCCGTTGGAGTTTTTGGCGTAAAAGAGATTGATTTTATCGCTGAGAAAAATGATCAACGGTTATATATTCAGGTTTGTTATTTGTTATCTTCTGAAGAAACTCTGGAACGAGAATTTTCTTCATTGAAAAAAATTGACGATTTTTATCCCCGACTAGTTTTATCTATGGACCAAGGGGGGTTGTTTAATCGAAATGGTATTCAGCATAAAAATGTGCTTGATTTTTTGTTGGAGCGATAATCGCAAGAGATGAATGATAAATGGGGACAAGTTGATTATGTAGATATTCGATATCCAAAATTTCCTGCTATAAAATGGAGATCGTAAGAAAATAGAGTATATGATTGTTTTTTCCCTCTTGTATAAATCAAAAAGATTTTTTATACTAAAACTATTAATTATAGTTTAGGGGGCATATATGTTTAGTTTCAAAGAGTTATCTTTAAAAGTTCAATTTTTATATTTTTCTATTGTTGTCTCAGTTATTCCATTGTTGCTGATCATTGCGTTTGTTTTATGGGAAAACAGTGCTGTAATAAATATTTCTGAAGTTCAAGGGCGCATGTTGTCTAATGAGTCGATGTCGGGTGTTGTTAAACTTTTGACGCAATCCTTGGATGAGCAACGTAAAAATGTTATAGCCAAAGTTAATGGAGATATGATCATTGCGGAAAAAACAATTAATGGAAACGGCGAGTTTAATGTAGAGTCGTCGCCAACTGTAAAATGGGACGCAGTTAATCAATTTACTAAAGAAAATCAAACAGTTTTATTGCCTAAAATGAATGTAGGGAAAAAGTGGTTGGGTCAGTTTGTGTCAATGAGCGATGTTGTTTCTATAGTTGATGAAGTAAAACAGTTAACAGGAAGTACGTGTACAATTTTTCAGAAAATGAATGCTGAGGGCGACATGCTTCGCGTAGCAACGAATGTTCAATCAGCAGCTGGAAATCGTGCGATTGGGACATATATTCCAAAATTAAATGCAGATGGAAAACCAAATCTTGTGCTTGAAAAGGTGCTGCAAGGTCAAACATATAGTGGCCGTGCGTTTGTAGTGTCAGATTGGTATGAAGCAGTATATAAACCAATTTTTGATAAATCAGGTGTTATTATTGGAATGATTTATGTAGGAGTTCCGGAAAAGGATTTAAGCGCCATTAAAGAAAAATTAATGAAAATTGGCGTTGGCAAAACAGGTTATGTGTTTATCTTGGATTCCAAAGGAACATATATTTTGTCAAAGAATGGAAAGCGTGATGGCGAAATTATTTGGGACGCTAAAGATGGAAACGGTAATTATTTTATTCGTGAAATTATAAAAAAAGCCACACACCTGAAACCAGGTGAAACAGATCAACTTAATTATCCGTGGCAGAATAAAGAAGAAAAAGTTTCGCGTATGAAAATAAGTATGTTTACCTATTACAAGGATTGGGACTGGATTCTTGCAGCAGGAACGTATGTAGATGAATTAAACGAATCACGAGATAAGATTGTGGCATTGTCTCGAGCTGCTGAAACTAGTTTAGCAATTGGTTTTGTTGTAATCCTTGGCATTATTGGTAGCGTAATCTTCTTTTTTAGTCGATCAATTACAGCGCAAATGGACAATATTAGTCAGCATGTTTTTAAAATGGCAGGTGGAAATTTTAGAGATCGAGTTCCATTGCCTAAAGGAAAATGTTCGGATATTCGAAAGTGCGGCAAAAAAGAATGTCCAGAATTTGATAGGGAAGATCATGTTTGTTTTTATAACGTGGGTAGTTATGCGCCAGCTATTGGCCGAGAAATTAAATGCCCAGCGATTTTATCGGGTAAAATGAAAAAGTGTGATGCTTGTTCAGTTTATAAACTTAAGGCAGGAACAGAGTTTAACAAGTTGGGGTGTACGTTGAATGCATTATTAGATGCTTTGCGAGGCATGATCCTTCAAATTCATGATATTAGTACTGATGTTGATCAAACTTCTGGCCGCGTAGCAACTATTGCTAATACAACAAGTGTGTCGATTTCCAATGTTGCAGAAGAAGTGTGTCAAATGATTGCAAGTGCAGATCAGCAAAATGAGCAATTTAAGATTTCGATTACTGTATTAGATACAATGCGTGTGAAAATTTTGGATAATGAAACAAAGGTTGCTAGTGGATCTCAGGCTGTTCAGTCTACCATTGATCAAATGGAACAAGTAGTTAAAGCAATTGATAGTATTACTACCGAAGTTTCTGGGTTGAACGAATCATCAGCACGTATGGTTAAAGTGTCAGATGAAGGTAAAGGTACTGTTGAAAGCGTTTTAGTTGCTGTAGAGTCGATTGATCGTATTGTAAAAGAAATTAAAAGTGATATTACGATGTTGGGCGAACGCTCAACAGAAATTGGTAATATTATCACTGTAATTAATGAAATTGCTTCGCAAACCAATCTTTTGGCATTGAATGCTGCAATAGAGGCAGCTCGAGCAGGAGAACATGGAAAGGGCTTTGCTGTAGTTGCTGATGAAGTTCGTAAATTGGCTGAACGATCATCAGAGGCAACAAATGAAATTGTTGTTTTGGTCAATGGGATTCAGTCAATGACTAAACAAACTGTAACATCTGTTGAAAAAGGCGCACAAGAAGTTGAATATGTCGTTAAAATGTCTAATGAAGCCAAAAGTGCACTAGATTTAATTAAAACAGCTGTACTTCAAAATACGGATCAAATTCAAACGATTTCTGCTTCTACAGAGCAGGTGAATGCTAGTTCTACAGAAGTTGTGACAACTTCCGGTCAAATTCGTGATTTTATGAGAAAAAACCTTGAAGATTCAAAAGTGCTGCGAAACAGTTCGGAATCTGCATCAAAATCAATAAATATTGTTGCAGACATTAGCGAAAAGAACATAAAAGTAGCTGAACAATTAACAATGGTTACGCAAGACATGGCCATGAATAGTGCGGAAATATCAACATCAACAACTGCCTTAAATGCCGTAGTTCAGAAATTGAAAGGTATTGTGGAGTTTTTTAAGGTCTAACTGGTGAAACTATGTAGAGACGTATTGACCTGCGTCTTTACATAGTTTTGTTTTAGATTATTCACTGTATAGTTGCATTTCGCATCGTTCACAATCAAAGGCTAGTTTAATTCGCTGACTGCAGTCATTGATCAGGTATAGTGGCTGGTTAAGTTGTTGGGGCTGATTTATTTTTAAACAACGATTTAATTCATGTAAAATACAATATCGTGTGATCATTAATCGATCATTTGTATAAATTTTTCTTGTTTCAATAAATGCTGTATTCGGCAATGTTACTCCATGTCGTTGATAAAACTGTTTAGCTTTTTGATTTAAATAATGAAGGGTAAGGAAATCTTCATTAGTTGGATAAGGCGCAGGGTTATTTATTGTATGATGTGTTTCTATGTTCATCGTTTTATATGCGTTTTGAAGTTTATTCAAAAATTTGCTAATTGCTAGTCTGCGCCATTCATTAATAATTTGTATGGGTAAATAGAGGGCTATAGATGCTGGCACGTTGATTGAACGGCATTCAAAAATCGTATTTCCTAATTTTAATAATTGTTCTTTTATTTTTTGCTCTGTTAGTGGGTGTATATAAGCTTGTTCATGATTGCTTTTGTGGCTAGTTGGCAATTTTTCTAAATGTGAGTTGCCTTTATCGTCAGTTATTTCTAGGTATGTTTCTTTTTGCATGTCATAACAATCATTTTGTAATACAACTAGGTCAATGCTAATTTTGCGAATAGGTGGAGATACTGATAATTGTTTAATAAATTGTCGATCCTCATTGCGATATATTTCTTTGCCAACTAGGATAGATTTCATTGATGAAGGTGATATCATTGTGCCCTCGACTCGTTCAACTTGTGTTCCTGTTAGCTGGTTATGTGAATCAAAAAAGCATAGTCCATCTCCTGGGCTAAGCTCCGTATTTTTATGTAAACGGAAACTGTGTGAAGATGTCCATATAACGTGACCAATATTTTGTCCAGTTGATTTAGGAGTTAATAAGGACGCCTGAGCAAATGGGCGTTCATGCAAAAAATAGGTTGATGAAGCCCGATGAAATGTTTTTTCTGGATTTGGGATAAACGGACGTGTTGAAATTCCTATGGAGGCGCGCCGATAGCGTTGATTGTGAGCGAAAATGGTATCTAGTTTATAACGGTAAAAGGCAATGACGTTACTAACATATGCTTCATTTTTAAGTCGTCCTTCGATTTTAAATGATGTTACTCCAGCTTCTAAAAGCTCGTTAAGATGATCTGAAAGGTCCAAATCTTTCATGGAAAGTAAGTGGAGTGGTTGCGTAATAGTTGTTCCATCTGATTCTATTAATTGATATGGTTTTCGACATGGCTGTGCACAGTTGCCGCGGTTGCCACTACGGCCTCCAGATGCATAGCTTAAATAGCATTGACCACTGTATGAAACACAGATCGATCCATGAATGAAACATTCAAGTTCTATCATTGATTTTTTATGAATTGCACGGATTTCATTAAGAGTCAGTGCACGTTCAAGAATAATGCGTTTGAACCCGACGTTTTCTAAAAATACGGCTTTTTCAGGTGATAAAATAGTTGTTTGAGTACTTGCGAAAATAGGGATTGGTGGGAGGTCACATTCCAATAGCCCCATGTCTTGGATGATAATAGCGTTGACACCCAGTGAATGTAAATCCCACATGAGTGAGACTGCTTTATTCAAGTCGTTATCCGTTAGCAACGTATTAAGGGCAATGTAAACTTTTACCTGGAAAATATGGGCATGCTGAATAATTGTTTTAATATCTGTTAACGAGTTCGTTGCAGATTCTCGAGCGCTAAAAGAAGGTCCACCCATATAGATTGCATCTGCCCCAGCAGCGATTGCTGCTTTAGCACACGCTAGATTTTGCGCTGGCGCAAGTAGTTCAATTGGCGTTTGCATGTAGGTTTTGCTTTTTCAAAAATGTCATCATAAATCAATCATATAAAAAGATCTACACGAATAAGGTAGTTACATAAACTAGTTGATATGAATAGACACGCGATTTTTTTCATGTTAATGGTCCATTGATTAAAAAGTAAGGATAGCATATCGGATATCTATAGGAAAAGCAATTGTTGAATTATCAGTTGCTTGCACTTAAATCTTACTATATGATATGCGGTAGTTGTTTTTAGAGGAAACACCTCTTCATCATAAAAAAGGAGATAAGTAATTATGTTAGAAATTTATTATGACAAAGATGCAGATTTAAATGTGCTGAAGGGTAAGACAATTGCAATTATTGGATATGGTTCACAAGGTCGCGCACATGCGTTAAACCTTAAAGATAGTGGAATAGATGTAGTTGTTGGCTTGAAACCTTCGTCTTCAACAATGGATGAAGTAAAAAAAGATGGCTTAAAAGTCGTGTCAACTTCGGAAGCTGCTAAATTGGGTGACATTATTATGATGTTGGTTCCTGATGAATTTGCTGCAGATGTTTATCATGAATCAATTTCTCCATATATGAAAAAAGGAAAAACATTAGCGTTTGCTCATGGGTTTCATATTCATTTCAAAACGATTCTTCCACCTCAAGAGGTTAATGTTATTTTAGTTGCACCTAAAGGCCCGGGATATATGGTCCGACGTGTTTTTGAAGAAGGTTTTGGCGTGCCATGTATATGGGCAGTTGAACAGGATGCTTCAGGAAATGCAAAGGATATTACGTTGGCTTATGCAAAAGGTATTGGTGGAACGCGTGCAGGTGTTATTAAAACCACATTTAAGGAAGAAACCGAAACTGATTTGTTTGGTGAACAAACTGTTCTTTGTGGAGGAACGACTGCATTAGTAACGCAAGGATTTGAAACGTTGGTTGAAGCTGGATATCAACCTGAGATAGCCTATTTTGAGTGTATGCATGAGCTTAAATTGATTGTTGATTTAATGTATGAAGGCGGTATTACGAAAATGCGACAGTTTATTTCGAATACTGCTGAATATGGAGATGTAACTGTAGGCCCCAAAATTATTACAGCTGATGTGCGTAAAGCAATGAAATTAGCTTTATCACGAATTCAATCTGGTGATTTTGCAAAAGAATTTTTAGCTGAATGTAAAGCAGGCAAGCCAAATATGGAAAAACTTCGCAAAGAAGGACAGGATCATTTGATTGAACAAGTAGGGTTGAAATTGCGCGGAATGATGAGTTGGATCAAAAACAAATAGTTTAATTCGTTTTATGTTAAAAAAGGTATCAGTTCAGCTTGTTATGTTTTTTTTGGGTGCAGTATTGATTGTTCTTGCGAACAATCTGGCTGTTTTTCAAGAGATACAAGGCAAGGTGACTGATACTAAATTCGTTTTGCGTGGACCCATAACAACATCAACTGATATTGTAATTGCAGTTATTGATAAAGAATCTTCTAATTGGATTGGCAAATTTCCATGGAAACGGACTGTATATGCGACATTGATTGACCAGCTCAGTAAAGCAGGCGCGCGAGTTATTGCTTTTGATATTCTTTTTAATAATCCAACTAGTTTCAATCCTCAGGATGATATTGATTTTGCTGCTTCTATTAAAAAAGCTGGAAATATTATTTTATGTGGTAGTTTTCAAAATATTCAGCAGCAAGCCCATGTTAAGTATGTTGGATTGCCTTATGAGCCGCCGATTGCTATGTTTGAAAAAGCTGCAATTGGGGTTGGACTCATCAATCCATATATTGATCGTGACAATGTTGTTCGTGCATTTCAGGTGATTGCTGTTAATCAAGGTGTCGTCTATCCTTATCTTGCAGTAGAAGTATTTCGTAGGCTTTATCCAACTGACAATAATATTAGCTATGCTGCTGGAATAGTGCATTTAGGCGGACATGCTGTTAAGCTTAATTCAGAGAATAAGCTGATTATTAATTATCGAGGACCTGCCCAGTCTTTCCCTCATGTTCCTGTTAGTCGGATTACGGATGGTTCGTTTATGGAATATAATCCAGGATTTTTCAAAAATAAAATTGTTTTTATCGGAGCCTCGGATTTCGAATTGCATGATTTATTTCCAACGCCATTTTCGCAATCGATGCCTGGGGTCGAGATCCATGCCAATATGCTTCAAACAATTCTTGATGCAAATTATATTTTGCAGATGCCATGGTGGTTGAATGTAATAGGTGTGTTTTTTCTTTTAATGATTGCAGCAAAAATGTTTTTAAAGTTTTCTCCATTAAAGTCGTTTTTATTATTTATTGTTGTCATGGTGGTTATTGAATTAGTGGATGTTGGCGTTTTTATTTTGATGCGATATGATTTGGCGTCAGTGACTTTTTTTGGTGGACTATTGTTCCCCTTTGTGGCTATAGTTGGATATCGCTACTATAAGGAAGAAAAAGATAAAAAGCTAATTAAGGGGATGTTTTCGCAGTATGTGGCTGAAAGCGTTGTTAATGAATTACTTAAAGATCCTTCTAAAATTAAGTTAGGTGGCGAAAAAAAGTTTTTATCCATTTTTTTTAGCGATATTCGTGCATTTACTACGTTTAGTGAAGCGCATACTCCAGAAGAAGTCGTTCGAACCTTAAACGAATATTTAGATGCAATGACTGAGGTTATTTTCGATCATAAAGGAACCTTGGATAAATATGTTGGAGATGAAGTTATGGCTATTTATGGTGCGCCAATTGAACTGGATAATCATGCCAAGGTTGCAGTAGAGGCAGCTTTAGCTCAATTAGAAGCTTTGGATAAGCTGAATGAGAAATTTCGTAATGAAGGGCGCGCTACAGTTGGTGTTGGTATGGGTATTCATTCGGGTGAGGTAGTTATTGGCAATATTGGTTCCAAAAGACTAAAGGATTATACTGTGATTGGTGACTCTGTAAATTTAGCTGCGCGGCTAGAAGCTATAACGCGAAAATATGGAACACCTGAAAAGCCAGTTAATTTAATTATTTCAGAAGTAACTTACCAGTTGGTTAAAGAATTTTTTGAATGTCGGTTTGTAGATGAAATTATTGTTAAAGGAAAAACAATCCCTGTAAAAATTTATGAGGTTTATGGAAGGAAAATAGTAAATATTGCTAAAAATGAACCGAAATAACTTGATGTATTTAATTGTTGACTTTGCTTTTTCGTCTGATATACTTCATCTTATGAAGAATTATCTTGGAAAACGAACTCTCGCAGTTACCAGTGTTTTATTTTTCTTATGCAGTGTCATTGGAAATGCAACTATTGCAGAAAATTCGAATGTTAAACTGGATGTTTCGTTTACAACGCAGGCAAGTTTTCCTATGTCGGATTTGCTTAATCTTATTCCAGGTCCTGGTGAAAATAGCACAAAAAAAATTGAGGATTATTTAACTTCTCTTCAAAACAATGCAATTCGAATTACAAACAAAACAACAGGGAATATTCGTGTTAAATTACGAATTCAAGCCCAATTGTCTGGGTATAGTAGTGATTGGTTGGCAGATATAAAAACGAATTCTTATATTTCTCTTGCTGCTGGAGCTACTGAGGTGATTGATTCGAAACCCAAGATTGAACAATACAATGCTCAAAATTATTCCAATATCAATCAAAGCAGTCTTGAGGATTATGTAAAGCGTAATTTTGTGAATGCTGGCAATGCAGTCCTGCCTTCTGTTACTGTTTTATATCGTGCGGAATTACTGGATGAATCTGGGAATTCGTTGTCACCAGCAGTTGTTGTTCAGGAATCGATTTCGCAGCCGTATGAAACTGGTCAAATTGCTTTGATGTCGCCTTATCATAACCAAATTATTGGGGCTGATTCACCACCGTTTTTTCAATGGAGTCCATTAAAGGTAAGAACTTATGTTGATATTAATTATTCTATTAAGATATGGAAAATGGAACTAGGGGAAGCTGTAGATAGTGCAAAAGCCCGCAGGCCAGTTGTGGATAAAAGCCTAATGAATATGACGTCTATGGTTTACCCTCCAGATTCAGATTCCTTGAAGCCAGATACCAGTTATGTTTGGTGTGTGACTGCTGTAGATGGATTGGGTAAGAAAATTGGATTGTATTCGGATGTTCAGCAGAATTATATATTTATTGTTGAGCCTGTTCCGTTTGTTGATATTATGCAGCCTTATTCGGATATTAGCGGCGTTCCTTTTGACATTCGTTGGAGTTCAGTTAAAGGGGCTTATAAATATGAGGTATGGATTGATAAAGAAACAAGTTTTGGTGACCCATTAAAATATATTGTAGATAATACTTCGGTTAAAGTTGAAAATATGGATTTTTTTGAACCAGGAAAAACATATTATATGAAAATACGAAGTTTGGATGCTAATGGCAATCTCTGGGGCAAAGATTTTGATAGGATCCCTGTAAAGCAGTTTGTGTTTAGTCAAGCTATTGAATTACGAAATCCGCCTGATCGAATGATTTTGAATTTACTTCCACCAGAATTTACATGGACACCTTTAAGTAGTGTAACAAATTATCAGGTTGATATTGCTAAAGATAGAGGGTTTTCTATGGAAGCAAAATCACTCATTACGCCAGGTTCTGATTCGAATCTTCAAAATGCTGATTATTTTTTTGAACCTGAAACTCAGTATTTCTGGCGGGTTAAAGGCCTTCGATCCTCTAGAGACTGGGGTAAGCCATCTGTGATATATTCTTTTAGTGGCCCAATGTTGCCGCTTCCAACTGTGGTATCACCTAAAGATACTGCGTTAACTTCATTTTTTCCTGAATTTAATTTTACAACAGTACCTTGGGCAGAAAAGTATCAGGTTTTGGTAAGCATGGAACGTGGAAATTGGGCAAATGCCGTTGTAATTAGTACTGAACGATCTGGCGTTAAGTATCCTTCTACAGAAGCAGCAATTAAATATGCTAAACAGTATTTTTGGAAAGTGATTCCCATAAACAATGCGGGTAAAACCTATAATAAAAGCAGTGATATTGCTGGATTTACAGGGCCTGCAGTTCCACCGTTGACGCTTGTTGCGCCTATTAATGATCTTTTAC
This sequence comes from uncultured Candidatus Marinamargulisbacteria bacterium, assembly GCA_964443005.1. Classification (GTDB taxonomy): domain Bacteria; phylum Margulisbacteria; class Riflemargulisbacteria; order GWF2-35-9; family CAYUBI01; genus CAYUBI01. The sequence goes on along the minus strand of CAYUBI010000019.1, from coordinate 4,508 downwards.
CATCTTTTGAAATCAACTTTAAATGGAATCCGGTTGAGGGAGCTGCTCGTTATAAGTTAATTTTGGCACAAGATCCTGGTTTAAATAATCATGTATTTGATGTTATGACAGAACGGACTGAACAAGTATTTAATAATGTACCTAAGAGGTTGGATTTTGATACAACTTATTATTGGGGTGTTCAGGCCTATGATAGTGAGGGACGTAATTATGGAGATCAAAGTGTTGCTGCAAATATTAAGACTCCACCTAAAGAATTAGCAAAAATTCAGGGAACAGATATTGTGTCGCCAATAGATGAGCGTTTGCCTGTTTTAGCAGTTTCTTTTCGTTGGTTAGGAATTTCAACTGCGACTGAGTATAAACTTAAAATTGGTAGAGATTCGAAGTTAAGTGATATGCCTAATTTCAATCATACAGTTACGGGCAAAAACGAAGCGACTAATGAAGAAATTGGACTTCGGCTAGATCAAGGTGTTACCTATTTTTGGCAGGTTCAAGCTTTCAAAAGTCATGAAAAAATCGGTGATGCAAGTCGAATCGGTAAATTTAGCACTCCAATTTACAAAGTTAAGCTTAGCGGGCCTTTAGAAGTTGAAGTTCCTGAAACAGAAGTTCGATTCGTATGGGAACCTATTGCTGGAGCTGCAAAATATCGAGTCATTTATTCTAAAGATCCGACATTAGTTGCTGGTGTTAGGACAGGAATGTCAGAGCGACCCGAATTGGTGATTGATGATTTGGAAAAAGGAAAATATTATGCTTGGGCTGTACAGGCTTTAGATCGTGAGAATTCTGCTTATGGTCAGCGAAGTGATATTGGTCGTTTTAGTGTTGCGCGCCGTATTGAGCAGCCGCCGATGATTCCAACAGGTAATTTGGGAGTTAGCGGAAATTTGAATTTACCAGGGGGTCCAACTGGAAATGCGAAGCCATCTGAAAATGTTATTGCACCTATTGTTTTTGCAGGGGTAGATGACATTAATGGTTTTGTTGATTATTTGTATAGTAATAGCTTTATTGATGTTAATTATAAAGAAAAAATGAAAATTAAATCGCTGAAACATAATGGTTCAACAAATATTCCAAAATCTTTATTGGATCTAATTATGACAGGAAAATTAACGATTAGTGTATCGGAGAAGCCATGAGAATTAAAACTCTTTTAGTTGTTTGTTTAGTTCTTGGGTTTTTGGTAGCTATGCCTGCTGGGGCGTTGGTTGTTCAGGGCGATACAATCGCAACATTAACTAAATTTTTAGGTGATGTTCAATTTCGTCGAAAAGCTTCAAATGATTGGGCGTTAGTTAAACGTGGAATGTTTTTTTATGAGGGTGATAAGATTAGGACAAAAATTGATGGGCGTGCAGAAATTTCGTTTTCGGAAGGAACAGTATTGCGAATTGCGAATGAAACAGAGCTTGAGTTTGAACCGTTAGGTGATAAGAAAAAACGGTCCATTTTTGTAAGCGCAGGAAAAGTATGGAATAAGGTTACTAAAGGTACTAACTTTGAAATTGAATCTGTGCATGGAGTTGCTTCCGTTAAGGGTACTGAGTATGTTTTGGAGGTTGGCAGTAATATGCAGGTTTGGGTAGCTGAAGGTTTTGTAGAGGTCAAGAATGAACAAGGTTCGGTTTTGGCAGGGCGAAATACGCGAACTGTCATTGTTAAAGATGAAGCTCCTGCCAATACTGCAGTTAGTTTGAATGTTGTAAAAGATCATGTGATTCAGGAAGTAAAAGCTGCTTATAAAGTAGTCGTGACTGCGCCAAATGATAAGTTGATCAATCGTCCTTTTGATATTTATGTTAATGTCAAGGAAATTGCAACTGATCGGTCAGCGTCTGTGCCTATTAGTGTTAAGCTGTCGCGTGGAGGTCAGGGAACAATGGTGTTTAGTTTGGATGGAGTTGCGTGGAGCGAGTCAATTGATTTTGTTGTTAATGAGGGGCGTTCGATTATCAAAGCAAAAGTAAGTACTCCTGGAATGTCGCGATTTGTTTTGACAAGTGCGGTTTTGCAGGGAATCGAGCTTGGTTTGGATGTAGCTGATATTCGTGAAAAGAATTATATTATTGATTTTACTGATCCTGTCACTAATAAGCCGCAGAAATTGCTCTTAGAATTAATTAAGAAGTAATGTAAATGACTTGTATGTATAAAAAAATATCGCTTTTATTTGTTATTGGATGGGTTTGTATAGGTCAGGCATTAACAATCATTCATACTCCTATAAAACAAATTAATGAAAATCGGCCTATTAATTTTTCTGTTGAGTTGCAGGATGTACCTGCAGACGCCAAAGTGACGTTACTTTATAAAACAGGTAAGGATATCCGTTTTAGTGAAGTTGATATGATGGCTGAGCGTCCTGGGTTTTATTCCACTGTGATTGCGCCTATTACAAGCGCTGGAGATAAAATTGTTTATTATGTTGCTGTTATTGCTGGAAATCTAACTATAAAAACACTGCCGGAAAGTAATCCTGAAGAATTTCCCTTTAAAGTTTTAGTTCAGGGTGATGAGTTTGCACCTGTAATCAAAATGTTAATGCCTGAGGATGGCGAAGTTGTTAGAGATGGATCGCCAGTGATGTTGTTTTCGTTGCAAGATGATTTGAGGCAATTGGATTTAGAAACCTTGACTATCAAAATTAATGGCATGGATGTTACGAAGTTGGCTAACATTTCGAAAACTATGGTTAGTTATACTCCTGAACGCGAATTGAATGAAGGAGAGTATCGGGTTTTAGTTGAAGTATCAGATGTTAAAGGTGCAAAGATTCGTAAGGAAAGTATTTTTACCTTTCGTGCAAAGGATCCAGAGTTTCTGACGTACAAGGGAAAAGCTGGTGCAGAAACTGTGTTGTATTCTACAGATAAGCCGGCAAGTTCGCAAACTCAAGAGGCAATGTCGTATAAGTCTTTTGTTGATGTTGATTTAAAGGCAGCTATGATTAATGCTAAAGTCAATGTTATTCAAGACAGCAAAGAGTCTAATTTGCGGCAGCCGCTGAATCGGCTTAAAATTAATTTGTATGATGATAAACGTTTTTTTGATTGGAAGTTGATGGATTCTAATCCTGTGTTATCGAATATGACGTTAAGTGGTATTTTGGTTCAAGGTAATGATTTGACTCTTGGTTTTCCGCGATTGTTACAGGTTCGGGGAATAGCAGGGCAAACTAAACGAGCGATTTCGATATCATCGCCAGATGTTATGGCTGGTACGTTTAAACAGTCAGTTGAGGGTGTTCAGCTTTATAGTAATTTGTTTGGATTTGAGAATAGTTTAAGTTATGTGCATATAGCAGATGATGTTAAGAGTATCGTTAGTCCAAATCAGGGTGCGACGTTGCCGCAAGAGGGACATGTTTTAGGTTTAGAAAACCATCTTAATTTATTTGATATTGATTTACGTTTGGAGTCAGCTTTATCTATTTATTATAGTGATACAACATCTCCTATTTTATCAACGATTAATGCAGGTGGAAAAGTCATTACAATTAGTGCTACAGACTTGGCTAAAGAATCGGGATTAGATAAGGCGTTAATTGAATCAATATTAAATCGGTTCCCAATTCGTCAATGTTTAGTGGATCGTCCTCTTGGGTTTGCAACTCAGTTTGATGTGCAAATGCCGCTTTTATTTCGAGAATATTATTTTAAAGGCAATATGAAATATACGGATCCTTGGTTTTACAGTTTAGGCAATTCAGGAATGAAGTCTGATAATTTTGAATATTCGGGTGATTTTTCGTTTCGATTTTTCAGAAATTTGTTGTCCTTAGGTATTGGGTATGGACGGCAGCAAGATAATGCTCGCGAAGTATTTAGTAAACTGTTTCCAGGGCTAGCTATTACTGGTAATGTTTCTACCTTTACAGATACGTATCGAGTGAATACCGTAGTTGCAGTTCCTAATATTGCAGCTATTAATGTGGGATATAATAAGTCATTAAAAAATAAGGATGTTACTGATAATACTCGCGTAAAAAACGTTTTGGATTCGCTTCAGGTTGGAGTGAACGGGATTGAAATGGTTGTTGATAAGTTTGTAGGTAAGATAAATTTAAGTTATGGGGTTGGTCAGTATGTTGATACAGTTGTGACAGGTAATGTGAATGATTATACTATGAACGCTTATGGCGCAAATGTTCAAACAGAATGGTTGCCTTTTAAATTGAAATTTGATCTAAATTTATCTAATAAAATATCTCAAGGTGTTTCTGCGAATACACAAACCTACACGACTTTTGGAAGTATGTTATATTACGATGTTATAGCTAAAGTATTTGCTACGTATGTAGGTGCTAAAATTACATTAGGTGCAGATACAACTAACACAATGAACAATTCACGTTCAACATTATCGTGCGGTGGAACTTATCGATTGGGTGAAATAGTCGGCTTTTTTTCGAACACAACTGCAATGTTGTCTGCTGATTTATTGCTTGCGTCAGATTCGCTTGATACAAGCAACAAGTCCAAGAATTACGGCGAGCT
>CAYUBI010000018.1:0-27501 GCA_964443005.1 uncultured Candidatus Marinamargulisbacteria bacterium | reverse complement strand
GTCCCGCTGGCACTTCGTAAGGCGGGACGGGAAATTCGTTCGTTAGGCACGAGAATAAAACCCCTGGGGAGGGGTGACAGGCGAAGCCTGTCGGGGTGGGTCAAGAATATCCTACAATCAAATTTTTCGTTTCAAAACATGTTTAAATTTTACTACCGCAAAATTAAACTCGATGGTAGTCTCTGTCTCGTTAGAAACTAAGTCGTCACAGAATATCTCGGTAATAATTTCTGCATTTTTTTGATGCAGTGAATGTTTTTGTTTATCGTCCTCAAGAACTGAAAGCGATTTAATATTTCTTGAAAGAGTTTTCAACTTAGAAAAAGCTTCGATAATTGCAATGGTAGTCTGAGTAGCTTGTGGGCTTTTTAAAATTGTTGCTAACATGTATAGCCCTTTTTCTGTAAAGGCCTTTGGCAATTTAACCTTTCCGCCTTTTATTGAAGACGAAATTTTCGACTTCAATAAAGGCCACTCTTCTTTAGAAATAGCTAAAACATAACCGCGTGGGAACTTAGCTATATTGTTTTTAACCGCTTCGTTAATACGCTTTACTTGGACGCCGTAAAGCGATGCAACCTCAGAGTCAAGAATAACGGGTGTATTTCTTATGATTATCACCTTGTTCTCAACTTCATCAAATTTAACTGCCACCATAAATTTTTTCCTTTATTAACGTAATCTAAGCCAAAGACGAATTTGCATTACGTAATAATTTTAATCTATAAAAAATGCTACGTCAATATCAATGCCTTCTGGGTGACGAGAGACGGTGATTTATTGTAATTTATTAGGACGTAAGTCCGGAATAATGTTAAGAGGTAGATCTACTTCCCACCTTTTTGTTATTGCAGCAAAAAGGTGGGGCCAAAAAAGCTAGTCTCGCTGACACTCCGGAAAGCACGACTGCAACCGCTGATCAGCTAACGGCTCAATTGGGCATCCTGCCCAAATCGCCTGAAAAATCATCCTGATTTTTCTACGCTGATTGGCCGGGCATTCGTTGCTTGCCTTCGTAAGGCGGCCCATATATCCACCGGGACACTGAGCGGAGCCGAAGCTTGCGAAGTCGGATTGTATACTCGCGGTGTCTGGGTGGGTTTATCGAGGGTGTTCGTTGAGATCATTGTTTTTTCTTTTTGATGGTGTGCTTAAATTTAAGCACAGCTAAATTAAGTTCTATTGTCATTTCGCTTTGATCAATGACTAAATCATCATCAAGAATTTCAGCGATAATTGTCCCTCCATTTTGCATTAGTATTTTTTGTTTAGCTTTTTCTGTAGTCAGTGAAAGTTCTTTTACCGTTCGTGAAAGAGTTTTAATTTTATAAAATGTATCAATAATGGCGATTGTGGTTCTTGTAGCTGATTCACTTTTCAGAATGGTTGCCAACATATACAAACCGCGCTCCGTGAATGCTTTAGGAAAATGTGGCGAAAATTTGAGTTTTTGAAGGTGGTCAAAATTTTTGACCACCTCAGCTTTTTCATTTTTTGTAAGTTCAAAAATATAATCTGAAGGAAACTTGTCGAGATTATTTGATACCGCTTGATTGACCGCTTTTGTTTGCACTTCATACAATTCTGCCACATCAGTATCCAAATTGATTAAAAAGTTTTCATCCACGACGAAATATACGTATACTTCGTATGCGTTGGAGCTGATTTTATAAGGGTCCATTTACCTGAAAGTTTTTGGTCTGCTACCAACGAAATATGTGCCATTGCAATTCCCATATCGATATTTTGCATTAAAACCGGTTCAAATCGATGGTTATAACTAGCGTCTTCATCAAGGTAAAGATGTAATCCTTTAGTACTTGAAATTATTTTCCAGGGTTGTTTATTCGATGCTGAGGGTGCTCTGCGAACCGATTCTAACAAATTGTGAATAACATCAGATTGATTATACGTAAGTGGTTTAGTAAAATCATCTTCAAAAAAAAGTGAAGAAAACGGCTGCCGATCATTTCCAGCTACTGCTTTGCGAATCAATTTATCGCGTAAGGTTGTTCGCTTGGCAGCAAAACCTAATGGCGTGATTGCAGGGATAATATCATCTGTAGCAATTTTACATAATTCGCCAAATGTACTACGATTCAGAAATCCTCCTAACCAACAGGTGCCAAGGCCTAAAGAGGTTGCTTTTAATATTGCAGTTTCCATACAAAAACCAAAGTCTTCCATCGAATGTTTTTCATTTTTTATGATTCCAACTAAATAATGTCGCGCTCCCTTTATCGCACCATAAGTACCTAAATTTTTTATTGATTTTGTATCAAACCCATTCACATTAACTAATTGGAATCGAACTTGATTTCCAAAGGGTCCAGTTGAGTGATTGTTTGCAAAAATGAGAAGTTCGTCAAGTAGCTTAAGCATAATAGGCTCATCACTATAGGACCGGATAGACCGGCGTTCGCGAATTGTTTCTATTACAGACGATTCAAATGATTTCATTAGGTTTGATATCCGTCTATCTAGTTACTTTTCTTTTCTAGCGAAAAATCGCCAAATTGGACGTATTGACAAAACAATAAAAAAAACAAAAAATATCCAAGGATTATAGTGTTGTAACCAATTATTTATAAAAGGAAACTGCATGAGTACCCATATCGTAAAAGCCATTACTGATAACTTGATTAACCCAATATCAATTCCCGTAAACTTCTGAACCATTTCTCTAATTTTGTTTATAATTACACTTCCAGTATATTAAAGATTACCTCTTAAATATGATAGCACACTGTTAAAGGTCCTCATACAATACTTTAACGATTATTTAATTAATGCTCACTGCAATTTTAGCGTTTACATTAACGCTAAAATATAATATTATAGCGTTAATTAAATACAAAAGGTGGCAATCAATGAAACTAATTAGTCAAGTACAACAGCAAGTGTTTTCCTATATTTGTGATTTTTTTGATCGTGAAAATTATCAACCATCTTATCAGGATATTCAAACTCATTTTGGCTATTCATCACCTGGAACAGTGCGGAATATTTTGCTGCAATTGGAGAAAAAGGGATATCTTAAACGAAATGGGAAATCACGTAGTATTCAAATATTGAAACCATTTCGACATAAGTCCATTCCTATTCTAGGTGCTATTGCTGCTGGAAAACCAATTTTAGCAGTAGAAGAATGGACAGAAACAATTGATGATATTGCAGAAATTAAAGGTGAAGATGGGCGTATTGCCTTGCGTGTTCGTGGTGACAGCATGAAAGATGCTGGAATTTTAAATGGCGATTTAGCGATTATTCAAACTAATTCTCCAGTTAATAATGGGCAAATCGCAGCAGTTTTAGTTAATGATGAAGTGACCTTGAAGCGTATATATTTTGAACAAAATAGTGTACGGCTTCAACCTGAAAATGAACGATACCATGCTCTTGAACTAGATCGTAATGATCTTAATAATTGGATGATTGGTCCATGTGTTGCCTTAATACGTCAAGTATGAATTCAACATTAAATAATTACATCCACGATTCATCTTGCTTAGCTAGTGTTCATTCACTGGATCATTTAGTATCTGCTGTATCTTGGTTGCCATCTACCCTGTCGCTTATTACTGATTTTCTTCAGGGCGGACTTCCCTTTGGGGCATTGGTCGAGTGGGGATCTCCTATGGGAAGCGAAGGACGTCGTATTTTATTAACGTTTTTGGTAAATGCGATGCAGCTGTCCTGTTTATGTTTGTGGAATAATGGGCATTGCGATGTAACAATATTTCCACCAGCATGGAGTGCGTGTGGTATAGATCTTAATCAATTAATTTTTACGAATGCTAATCACCCACTAACAGAGTTAAAACCTGTTTTTTTAAGTTCCTTATTTAAGGTAATTGTGTTGGATACTGCATTAGGCCAACTTAGCAATGATGAATGCGCATGGCTTCGGCATCAAGCTAGTTTGCATCATTATCTCGTGATAATTGTCCGAAATTATCGATTATCAAACAAGTTGGGAAATGCTTGGGTAAAACTGCGACTGAATGCGCTTAAACATCCTAATTCTGATAATTATCAATTGTGGCTTGTTAAAGGAGGCACTGAAAAACGTCTGAATATTCCCGCACGTATGGTTGTTTGATATGGCAACTTATCTTTGTTTAGAAACATCTCAAACAGCATGTATTCGATTGCAATGTCTAACACCTAATATTATGCAGTGGTCTACGCAAATTTGGTTATTGGATATGACAACTGTTATGTCATATTGGACTACACAAGCTGAACAAAAGCATATGCCATTGATGAGTTTATGGCATATAGTATTGCATCAAGCACATAGTTCCTCAACACAGATTTATCAGGCGGCTATAGCTGAACATCCGTGGAAAGCCCTGTTACTTCTTAAGATGATGAAAGTCAAAAAAATAGCAGGGCTTATGACCTTAAATTCTGTGGAAGGATTAGAACTGTATTGGAAGTTGTCTGGGTCGTTATTTTTGAAAAGCATTCAGGAATTAGCTATATATCTTAATTATGATCGGGGTCAACGTTTAGATCTTTCTAAAATTGCTAAACAACTTAAGCGAGCGATGATGCATTTTCAGTTTCGAACAGTAGCTGATATGACTGTATTAAATTATCTGGGTGTTCGCCGAAGATATGGCCAGTTATTTTCTGAAATTTGGAATTGGACATGTGGGAATGAGCCTTATCATACTGTTCCTTTCCCTTGGATGGGTTGGCGTCCGCAAAATAAGGTTAGTGTATGCCGTACTTTGGATAATGTAATATGGGAATGGCTCCAAGTAGAACCACTGTTATGCGAAGATTTAACTAAATTGGTTGGGTATATGGGACGTGACCTTGACCTGCTGGTCACAGAGCTGTCTTGGAATCTATATTTTGAAAATGATACTCAATTAACGATTCCTATTGTGTTTCGTACGCCTCATAATTTAAAGTCTGAGCTGCCCTATCATAAAACTGCTATACTTCAGGCATATTATCAATTTACTGCGCTAATGCAGGAATGGATGAATACTATTACTCGCAGCACTATGGATGTGCAGGGAATTCAATCTTATACATTGTGTATTGAAGCCTCTGTTCTTCAGCCTTGGATTTCTGCATCGTTATTTCCAGAGTTTCAAACTGTTCCAGAAGAAGATTTAGCGTTAATTAAGCTAAATAATCAATTACAGTGTCCGTTGCAGCGATTTAAACTACGAGATGCCTGGGTTTCTGATGATGCATATGAGCTTCAACCTATTATTGCAGCGTATCAAAAAACTTCATCGCTATTTAAATCATCATTGCACGCACTGTCATTGTCACGCCCATTATTTTTGCTTACAAAACCTTATGCCTTGAGTTGTGAAGCAAAGGCATCTCCTCAGTTTTTAGAATGCACCTTACAAAAATGGTGGATACATCCCTCAGCAAATAAAGATAATAGGTATTATAAAATGAGAGATGAACAACAACGGTTAGTATGGGTGACTCATGATGCAGCGCAAGGATATAGTGTTCATGGCTTCTTTGGTTGAGCAGTATGGTTGGAATGAATGGATTTGCCACACAAACTTTTCATTTTTGATTGGAGCTTCGCATCCACGGGATATTATTGATCGGGCAATTGATTGTAATTATCGCAGCTTAGCAATTACGGATTATGACGGGGTGTATGGCATCGCACGTGCGTATCGTGAATTGCAATCACGTCATAAAAACAATAAATCTCATGCACTTGCATTGCATTACGGTGCGGAAATTCATTTAAGCCAGGATCATCAGGTGCCTTGCTACTTTCAGGATACATTGATACTACTGGCCTTAAGTCATCAGGGATATCAGCATCTTTGTGATTTGCTTACATTAGCACATTGTCAGTCCAAACATAATGCGGTTCTGTCGCTAAAAATGTTACTATCTCAGCCAGTTAACGATATTGTAGCTATTCAGCCCATGCGAGGAGGAATTCGGTGTGAACAATATTCTACCCAAGCACTATTTCAGCGATGTGGGAATCTTCGTGATCATTTTGAACAACGATTTTATTTTGCAATTAGTCGACATCTAAATCCTGTTGAAGATCAATGGATTATTCCAACATTAAATCTAGCTAAAACGCTTAAGTCACCAATTCTTTTTAGTCAAGATATTTATTTTCATGCAAAGTCCCAGAAACGACTTAGTGATCTTTTACAGGGTATTCGTCATAATGAAACAATCGATACAAGTGCACCTCACTTATTTATCAATAGTCAACGTTATCCGCACTCGTTAGTAGCTTTAGAGAAATTATATTCATCAATGCCTGGCTATGAAATAGCTTTACGTGCTAGTAAACAATTAGCTGAGCAATTTCATTTTGATCTTAACGAACTACGCTATCAATATCCTAAAGAAATGATTCCTCCAGGTATAACTGCTCAGGCATATTTGGAACAACTTGTATGGCAATATGCAACTGCTTTTTATGGTTCGCCACTACCAGATAAGATTCGGGATCTATTACAACATGAAATTGCACTAGTTTCTCAGTTAAATTTTGCTGACTATTTTTTAACAGTGTATGATATTGTAACATGGGCGCGTAGTCAGCATATTTTATGCCAAGGTAGAGGATCTGCAGCCAATAGTGCTATTTGTTTTGTTTTGGGGATTACATCTGTTAATCCTAATCATTTTGATTTATTGTTTGAACGATTTATTAGTGTTGAACGCGGCGATCCTCCAGATATTGATGTTGATTTTGAACATGAACGTCGTGAAGAAGTAATTCAGTATATTTATTGCAGATATGGTCGTACTCGAGCTGCAATGGTTGCCAATGTAATTTGCTTTCAACCCCGCGGCGCTATACGAGCTACAGGAAAAGCATTAGGAATACCTGAGCGATTACTCGATAAAGCCGCAACTATTTTGGAAACAGATTTTCATCATCATACTTCTCCTACAGAAATAATTAAGGTTATTGCGCATGAAGAATCTGATAATTCATCGAATGATTCTTCATATCTTTATACCTTATGGGCTGAACTTTCTGAACAATTAATTGGATTTCCTCGACATTTGGGTATTCATAGTGGCGGATTTGTATTGTCAGATCAAGCCTTAAGTCGGTTATGCCCACAGGAACCAGCAACTATGGCAGGAAGAACAGTTATTACGTGGTGCAAAGAAGATATTGAAGGTTTAGGCTTTTTTAAAATTGATATATTAGCTTTAGGTGGACTGACGTTATTACGAAAAAGTTTTGATCTTTTACAGTCTCATTATGGTATTTTGCTAAATTTTGCTAGTATTCCAGCAGATGATCCGAAAACATATGCAATGATTCAAGCAGCAGATACTGTAGGTACGTTTCAAATTGAATCTCGCGCACAAATGGCATTTTTACCCAAGCATAAACCTCGTAATTTTTATGATTTGGTAGTTCAAGTTGCTATTATTCGTCCTGGACCGATTCAAGGTGGGATTATTCATCCTTATTTACGCAGACGTGCAGGACAGGAACCTGTTTTATTTCCGGATGAACGACTAGTGCCTATACTCAAACGCACTTATGGCGTTCCAATTTTTCAGGAACAGGTTATGCGTGTTGCCATTGCTGTAGGTCAGTTTACTCCAGGGGAAGCAGATGAGTTGCGTAAAAATATCGGAGCATTTAGTTTGCGCCCTGATCAGCTAACATGGGTTAAAAAATTAATTGAAGGTATGCGAGCTAATCACATTGAAGAATCGTTTATTCAAGGGATGGTTGAGCATATCAAAGGATTTGCGAGTTACGGATTTCCAGAAAGTCATGCTGCATCATTTGCCTTGATTGCTTATGCAACAGCTTATTTAAAATGCCATTATCCTGCTGTTTTTTTTACAGCTATTTTAAATTCATTACCTATGGGGTTTTATAGTCATGATGTTTTAATTAAAACTGCACTGCAAGCAGGCGTAAAGGTTTTACCAATTTGTGTGAATTATTCAACATGGGATCATCGTTTGGAATGGCATGAAGAAATTGGGATTGGGTATGGTTATGCTATTCGTTTGGGTTGTCGACTAGTCAATGGTTTATCTGAAAAAGGTATTTCTCGTTTCGTTCAGAAACGTGAAGTTCAAGGCCAATGGACAACGCTTGAAATCTTTTTAAAGGATAATTCACTTTCGCGTGTTGACCTTACGTCACTAGCTGCAGCAAATGCCTTGTCATGTTTTGGTATTACACGAAAAGATGCGTTATGGCTGGCAGAGGCTGCGCCGTATAATGAGTGGATTGTTGCAGAAGAACCCTTAGTTTATTTTCCTTGCGAAACTGAGTTGGATAGTATTCAGCTAGATTATATTGCTACACAAACTTCGTTAGGTAAGCATCCGACAGAATTGATGAAAGTTCATGCGTGGCAATATGATGTTCCGTTGTCTGTGCTTGTACGTGCAGCAGACATTAAACAAGATCGCCAAGTTGATCAGGTTATTATTGTATTTGGAATGGTGAGCTGTCGTCAGGCACCTCCTACAGCTAAAGGAATGGTTTTTATTACATTATGGGATGAAACAGGCTCGTGTGATGTGGTAGTTCAGCCCCTGATATTTGAATGCTACCATGCGCTTATAAATCGACAATCTTTTTTGTGTGTATCAGGTAAAGTACAATGTAATGACGGGGCGTATTCACTTCTTGTTCAACGGGTATATTCGCCGACAAAGGAGCCAGTGAGTTCAATGCGATTGTCATTGAAGAACGTAGAAAACTGGAAATCAAAAACGAGTCGGAATTATCGGTAATTTAAAGTTTTTCCCTTAAAGCGCCAGCAACGGCATATCCATGGTTGTTTTTCAAGGTAAATTATGCGAAGTCATGGTTGTAATACAGCACCCCGTGTCAGTGTACTATGGGATAAACCTAATAAAATTGGTATAATTTATCTATGTTCGAACAAACCTTTAAAAACATTGACGATATTCTCCACAAAGCACTAACCGGTGATGACCTGAAGGATTTCGTCGATCAGAAGCTATTCCCCTATCTGAAAAAGTTCAAAGCTGATGCTTCAAGTGCCGACACGATTGAATATAAGATTGGTGAAATATTTAGTGAGCTGAAGAATAGACTCCAAAGTGGCTATAATCTGCGTGAAGTCATTAATCGGATTGATGAGCTTCGTTTCCGTTCACATGCCGAGAAGCATGAAATGTCCCATTTGTATGAGGGCAAGATTCAAAATATGGGTAATGCCGGTCGTAATGGCGGGGAATATTACACCCCTCGTCCACTTATTAAAACTATTGTCAAAGTAGTTGCACCTAAAATAGGTAATAAAATTTATGACGGGGCTGTTGGTTCGGCAGGGTTTCTAGTTGAAGCCTTTGAATACTTGAAGGCTAATAAGAATCTCACTACTACCGATGCGGTCACGCTTCAAAAGAACACATTCTACGGCAAGGAAAAGAAGTCACTCGCTTATATTATCGGAATAATGAATATGATTCTACATGGCATCGAGGCTCCCAATATAGTTCATACCAACACACTTGCAGAGAATTTATCTGATATCCAGGAAAAAGATCGCTATGATATTGTTCTTGCTAATCCGCCATTTGGTGGCAAAGAACGTGTAGAAGTTCAGCAAAACTTCCCTATAAAAACTGGAGAAACAGCATTTCTGTTTCTCCAACATTTCATAAAGATTTTAAAAGCTGGTGGTCGTGCAGGTGTCATTATAAAAAACACGTTTTTATCTAATACCGACAATGCTTCTGTTAGTTTGCGAAAATTATTATTGGAAAGCTGCACGCTTCATACCGTCTTAGACCTTCTGGGTGGAACCTTCACCGGTGCGGGTGTTAAAACGGTCGTTTTATTTTTCGAAAAAGGTACGCCAACCCAAAAAGTTTGGTTCTATCAACTTAATCTTGCTCGTAACCTTGGCAAAACTAATCCTCTAAATGAAGCAGACTTGGCAGAGTTTGTGGAGCTACAGAAGACCAAAGCAGATTCTGAGAACTCGTGGAGTGTAGATATCGCTAATGTTGATAAAACAACCTTCGATTTGTCGGTGAAAAACCCCAACAAGAAGGATGAAGCCGCACTTCGTGAGCCGGAAGCAATTTTGGAAGAGATGAAAAGATTGGATGAGGAAGCAGCGGAAATATTGAAGGGAATCGGGAGGTTATTATGACGGATACTTTGGCTGTCTTTGAAAATTTCAAAATCCGACGAATTTTTGATGAGAAGACCGAAACCTGGTTCTTCTCGGTTATTGATATTATTGCTGCCTTAATCGAACAAAAAGATTTTAAAAAAGCTCAAAGTTACTGGACTACCCTTAAAAGTAGATTAAAAAAGGAAGGTAGTGAGTCTGTCACAAAATGTGACAAACTGAAATTGCAATCCGCCGATGGCAAGTTTTACAAAACCGATGTCGCCAACGCTGAGACGCTTCTGCGCCTTATACAGTCTGTTCCAAGCCCCAAAGCAGAACCCATAAAATTATGGCTGGCTAAAGTCGGCTATGAACGAATGCAGGAAATGGTTGACCCTGAACGTTCTCTCAATCGTGCTAGGGAAACCTGGCAAAAGCATGGGCGTAGTGAAAAATGGATACAGCAGCGAATGATGGGGCAAGAGACCCGTAGCAAGCTTACTGATTATTGGAAAACCCATGAAATCAAAGAAGGCCAGGAATACGCAATTCTGACGAATATCATCCATCAGGAATGGTCGGATATGACGGTTAAACAACACAAAGTCGTCAAAGGGCTGAAAACACAGAACCTGCGTGACCACATGAATGAAGCGGAAATCGTTTTTACTGCGTTGGCTGAGCTGTCTACCCGCCAAATTGCCGAAACAATGGAGGCTACGGGAATGGAAGAGAATAAAGTCGCCGGGAAAACGGGAGGGCGAATTGCTAAAAAAGCGCGGTTGGAGTTGGAAGAGAAAACAGGGAAGAGCGTAGTGACCGGAGAGAATTATCTTCCACCGCAGAAAACATACAAAAAATTTAAAGCATGAATCCAAGCTGGAAAACAAAAAAACTTGGAGAAGTTTGTGAACTAGTCAACTGTGGTGTATCGCCTGCTTATACTGAACAATCAGGTGTTCTGATTGTTAACCAGAAATGCGTAAGAGATCATGTTGTAAGTTATGACCTTGCAAGAAGACACAATCATTCCTTAAAAAAAGTTGCTCCTGAAAAGTTTATTAGAGTTGGCGATGTGCTTGTGCCATCGAGGCGGCGCCAACGACGAAGGAAATTGGCACGGAATCCTGGAGTATTTTTCGCCTGCTGTTCAGTTGGGGCTCACCGCTACTCCAAGGCGACAAGAGAACGTGAATACCTATCGTTATTTTGGTGATCCTGTCTATATTTATTCTCTTAAGGACGGCATCAACGATGGCTACTTAACACCCTTTAAGGTCAAACGTATTAAAACCACCTTGGATGAATATGTCTACACGTCAGATGATTTTCTTGTCGAAGGAGAAATAGAGGAAGGGAAAATTTATAAGGAACCTGATTTTAATCGTACGATTGAAATTGTAGAACGGGAACAAAAAAGAGTTCAAGTTTTCCTTTCAGAGATAGATCAACATGAGAAATCTATCGTGTTTTGTTCTACCCAGGCGCATGCGGCGCTTATTCGTGATCTTGTGAATCAGTTCAAGAATAGTCGACATCCAGAATATTGTGTCAGAGTGACGGCGAATGATGGATTACTGGGCGACGAATATCTACGTGATTTTCAAGATAATGAAAAAACTATCCTGACTATTCTTACTACCTCGCAGAAGCTCTCTACAGGTGTGGATGCTAGGAATGTTCGAAATATTGTTTTATTACGGCCGGTGAATTCGATGATCGAATTTAAACAGATCATTGGCCGCGGAACACGATTATTTGATGGCAAAGAATTCTTTACGATTTATGATTTTGTGGATGCGTACCACCACTTTTCCGATCCTGAGTGGGATGGGGAGCCCGAAGAAGTGATATCTGATCCAAAGCCATTTAAGCCCAAAGAACAGCGGAAACCGAAACCTTTGGGTGAACCATCGGATCTGCCAGAAGGCCGGAAGCAAAAAATTAAGATTAAACTGGCCGACGTTGATAAAATACGAAAATCGTTCATTGATTTTCAAAAGTATTTGTATAAAAGCAATGTTGCCTAGTTAACAGTCGCTGTTTCCTCGTAGCATATATTTCTTTGTTAAAATATGCGAAAATACTTTTATCATGACGTTTTATTAATAAGGACTTATTAACCCATTATGAAAACTAGAAAAGCTACGCTGTTTGATGCAAAACCCATTCAACAACTAATTAATGCTTTTGCTGATCAAGGCGAAATGCTTCCTCGCTCTCTTAGTAATATTTATGAAACCATTCGTAGTTTTTATGTTGTAGAAGAAAAAGAAAAGCTAGTAGCGTGTGCTTCTTTTTCAACTACGTGGGACGATCTTGCAGAAGTTCGCTCATTGGTTGTTCATGATGCTTATCAAAAACAAGGTATTGGCAAGCAGCTCATGAGTGTAGGCACAGATGATTTAAAAATCTTAGGTGTAAAGCGTATTTTTGCATTAACGTATAAACCTGAATTTTTTGTAAAATGTGGCTTTGAACAAGTTGAAAAGCAGGTATTGCCTCATAAAATATGGACAGAATGCATTCATTGCCCCAAATTTCCAGATTGTGATGAAATTGCGTTTATGAAAGTGTTATAATAGCGCATAGTGTGTGGGTATTTTTAAATTTTTACTTGAGGTGAAACTATGTCAGGTCACAGTAAATGGGCAAATATAAAAGTACGAAAAGGAAAACAAGACGCTAAAAAAGGTCAAGAATTTACTAAAGCAGTTAATGAAATTATTATTGCTGTAAAATCAGGTGGTGGCGCAGATGAAGAAATGAATAGTCGTCTTCGATTTGCGATTCTTCGAGCAAAATCGGTAAATATGCCCAATGACAATATTCAACGTGCGATTGATAAGGCTGTTAGCAAAATGGATGGCAGCAGCTTGGAAGAAATTTCCTATGAAGCCTATGCTCCAGCTGGAGTTGCACTAATCGTTAATGTAGCAACAGATAATCGTAACCGAACATTACCTAATGTAAAAAGTGTCATTACAAAAGCTGGGGGTAAAATGGCAACACCAGGTTCTGTTGCTTATATGTTTGCACATAAAGGTATTATTTCAGTAGCTGCAGATATTACAACAGAAGACAAATTAATGGAAATAACCATTGATGCAGGTGCTGAAGATATTTTGACTCATTCCGATGGCTCCTTTGATATTATTACGCCAATTGAAAAGCTCCATGCTGTTGCAAACTCTTTAGAAAAAAATAAAATTTCTTTTGAACGAGCGGAATTATCATTAATTGCAGAAAACAAAGTAGATGTTCGGGGTTCTGATGCGGAAAAAATTCTTAAATTAATTGATTTACTTGAAGATACGGAGGATGTTCAGCAAGTATATGGTAATCATATTATTTCGGATGACGAGTTGGAACGCATTTATGGCAATGATAATTAAATGAGTTTGTTTTAATGGATATTTCCGTAGTTGTCGTTGGTGAAATTCAAACAAATTGCTATTTAATAGCTAGTGATTCGGGAAATGCATGGATTATTGATCCAGGAGCCAATGAAACAGCAATTTATACGGAATTAGTACGTAAAAAATGGACGCCTTATTCTATTCTTTTAACGCATGGCCATTATGATCATATTGAGGCAGTAACACAACTTCAACAGCGATTTTCTATTCCAGTGTATATTCATCCAGCAGATGGTGATATGCTTAACGGTGAATTATGGCAGTATTATTTAGGGCGACCATTCCCAACAATTTCTGATGTAACGTGGCTTCAAGAAGGCAAAATCTTGAAAAATGATGAATTATCACTCACTGTGATGTGCACGCCTGGGCATTCACCCGGGTCAGTTTCTTTTTGTTTAGATCATCATATTTTTACAGGCGATACTCTATTTGCGAACGGCGATATTGGTCGTACGGATTTATGGAAAGGGTCACCTGTGGATTTGTTAAATTCTATTAAAAAATTATTTGTATTACCAGATGCTGATCAAATTTATCCAGGTCACGGACAATCATCAACAATTGGGCGTGAAAAAAAAATCCATAAGCGATGAATAAAAATCAGAGTTGTCTTTTTTTATATGGTGATGAAAAATATCTTATTGCGCAATATATTAAACAAAAAATACAAGAAGTTGTTGTTCCTGGAACTGAAGCTTTTGGATTAGATAAGCTTTATAATGATGCTTCGTTGGAAGCAGTAGTTCAGTCCATTTCATCGCAACCTTTTTTGTGCGAACAAAAATTAGTTGTGTTATATGATTATTTCCCTAAAGATGAAACAATAATTCCGATATTAATTAATACTCTTTTAACACGAGATCCAGCTACGCATGTTGTTTTTGCATATATAAAAGAAATTGATCGACGTCAAAAATGGTTTAAAGATTTGAAACCATTACTTGAAGAAAAAGAATGCAAAGCTTTTGCACCTTGGGAATCGGAGCGCATAATTCAGTTTATCCAAGATAATTGTCGTCAGCGTAAAGTTGAAATCGAGTATGCAGCAGCAAATATATTGGCTGAGTTAGTTGGAAACAATTTACAACAACTCGATAGTGAACTATCGAAATGTCAAACGTATATTGGTTCTGCAACAATCATTACGGAAAAAGCAGTTAGGTCATTGATAACTCGTGGGCAATATTCAACGTTTGATTTGATTGCGTCCTTACATAATAAAAAAGCTAAATTAACCCTTGATATTGTTGGTAATCTTCTTGAAAATGGTGAAGAATTTTTTATGTTACTGGGGTTTTTGTTATCTCAAGTTAGATTTTTATTAGTGTTAAAAGATATGCTGAATCATGGCAAAAAAACAGCAGAAATTGCAGGGATATTAAAGAAAAATCCAAAATATATTGAACATTGCAAAAAACAAACAACTGCATGGAAAATTGATTGTTTAAAAAAATTATTTTTAAGTTTGGTTGAGTTAGATTATCAAGTTAAGTCTGGACTTATTGATCCCACTTTAGGCATAGAAATGGTTCTTATTGAGCGGATGCAATAAGACTGTTATACTAAAACATAAAAAGAAATATTTTGGAGGATTGCAGTGGCGTTTACATATGTTCGTTCCTTACCAACCCCTGATGAAATTAAGGTAGCAATGCCAGTTCCTGCGCATTTAAGTGCAATTAAACGCAAATATGATAAAAAAATTATGGAAGTATTTACCCGGCAATCCGATTTGTTTTTACTTGTTATTGGCCCTTGTTCAGCAGATCAGGAAGAAGCTGTGTGTGAATATGTAAATCGACTGGCACAGTTACAAGACTTAGTTAAAGAAAAATTATTATTGATTCCTAGATTATATACCAATAAGCCCCGTACAACTGGCGAAGGATACAAAGGCATGATTCATCAGCCTGATCCTCAAAAACAATCGAATATGGCTGAGGGCATTCAGGCTATTCGTCGCTTACATCTTCGTAGTTTAGAAATATCTCATTTAGCAGCAGCTGATGAAATGCTTTATCCTGAAAATTATCCCTATTTAGATGATTTATTAAGTTATGTTGCAATTGGAGCACGCTCTGTTGAAAATCAACAACATCGATTAACAGTTAGTGGGCTAGATATTCCAGTTGGAATGAAAAACCCAACGAGTGGTGATATTGATGTTATGTTGAATTCCGTTTTAGCAGGCCAATTAGCTCATATATTTATCTATAATGGTAAGGAAGTCAGTACATCTGGCAATACGTTAACTCATGGAATTCTTCGGGGTGCGATTAATCGAAATGGCGAAAATGTGCCGAATTATCATTATGAAGATTTGATTCAAATTGCTGAAAAATATCGCAAACGCACCTTGAAAAATTCTACATTAATTATTGATGTTAATCATGCAAATTCTGGAAAAAAATTTGATCAACAGTCGCGTATTGCAAAAGAAGTGATGCGAAGTCGCCAACAGTGTCGTGAATTATCAGATATGATTAAAGGATTAATGATCGAAAGCTATCTCTTAGACGGTGCTCAGCCTATTAATGGAAACGAATTCGGCAAATCAATTACAGATCCGTGTTTGGGATGGGAAGGCACTGAACGGTTGGTTCGAGAACTTGCTGAAATGCTATAATGATTCATTTAAATTTGCAAAAATTAGTTAGAATTTTTTCAATAGTTTGGATTCTTTTGGTTGCATTTCTCTTAACAGGTTGTGGTTCAACTCAATCGGGTGGCGTGCCACAATCTCGCTCTATTGATGTCTCGGTTGCGGGTGTTTCTGCCAATATATCTTCTGTTGTAATTGAAGCTAGGCAAGGTTCAATGTTTGTGACTGCAAATGCAATTATTAGTGGAAACCAGGCAATATCGACGTTACGATTGAATGATGGAACATGGAATATGGGTGCAAAGGGTTTTACAACTGGCAATGCTTTATTAGCTTATGCGGGGTCAACAGTTTCTATTTCGGGTCAATTAACTTATATAAGTTTGACTTTTACAATGCCAAATAATGATGATTTATTGGTTGTTTCAGGCTCTCAAGTAAAAAACCAAAAAGGAGTTGTAATCCCGCTGCGTGGTTTGGGTTTGGCAAATGGTGTATATGATTTAGTTAATCCAGCAGATATCGCAGCCTCTATTTACAATTTAACGGATATTGATTATCAAAACATTAAAAATATGGGCTGTAATGTTGTTCGATTTTATATCCAATATTATTGGTTAAGTGATGCGAATAAAACTGCATTTTTTAATTATTTAGATCAACAAATCATGCTAGCCCGCACCTACCATGTTTATATTATTCTTAATTTACATTATTTTGGTACATCTGTTCAATATAAACAAGGAACAGAAGATGGGTTTTATCGGGGTGCTTCAAAATATGATGTTCTTAAATTTTGGAATTTAATTTCTTCGCGATATAAATCCGAGCCAATCATTGCAGGGTATGATTTAATCAATGAAACTAATTGCTGGTCTGGGTTCAAAGAATCAGATATGTATGCAAAATATTCGGCAATTATTTCTACAATCCGTGCTAATGCGGACTCTCATGTGATATTTGTGAGCGATCCAGTTACAAAATATGGTAATCAAACAGCATCATATCACAATATTTCAGGTGCTTTTTCAAAATTATCTGACACAAATATTGTTTATGAATATCATTGGTATCAGCCATTTCCCTTTACTCACCAAGGTGCAATTTTCCTGGATGATCCGCCGTCTTTAGGTGCAATTTATCCTAATGGAGATTATGCTATGGCAGATAATGGTGTAGGCGGATATATTAGCGGATATTATGCGAATCCATATTGGAAAATTACGCCAGCACCAAATGCAAATGGCTGGCAAGAATTAGTTGGAAATTGGGTTGATTTTACAACAAATACAGATTGTATTGTTAAAAATACTTGTACAGGAACAAATTTTGATAATGGAAGTTATGTTTTTAATATTGGGTTATCGAGTGGCGGTTTAAACGGACAAGTTTGGTATGATGATGTAATACTTGAAAAACGAGTTAAAGGTTCAGCAATAACCCAATTGATATCTGTTAAAAATTCGCATTTTACTATTTCAAAGTTTTATAATAATTGGAGTGATCCAATTGTCCCAGTACAAACTCAAGCTTGGTTTTCAGTCAATGATCCAGGTACATCTGGTGTAACATTTACTTGGGATGGCGCAGGTGATGCAAATGGCGATTTAGGATCAGGTGCTTTAAAAATAGATGGAAGTGCTGCTAATTGGGCAGCAGTAGGTGCATGGGCTAATTGGAAACAAAGTGGAGAATATACTCCAATTGAAACTGGTTACGAATACCGGGTTCGAGCTAAAGTGAAAATTACAAATAATACGGCTTATGCTGTATCTTTAGGCCTTGATGTCTTTAAAATTAATCATCTCATTGATAAAACATATCTCCAATCAATGATTCAGAATTATTATACTGCGTGGGCTTCGTCAAAAACTGTACCTATATTTTGCGGTGAATTTGGGGTAACAAATCCTTCACGGTTAGCGGGATTCACTTCACCTAGTAATTCTCCTACAGATCAAATTCAATATGTAACGGATATGGTAGACATTTTAAATAATACAACCACACATTGGACTTATCATACATATAAAAATTACGGGGGAAAACGACTGGATATTTTTGGATTATTTGATGGAGCAGTTCCAGATGTTGGTCTGATTAATGCTTTAAAAACAGGATTATAAATGAAGCTGCCGCAAACAATTTTATTTATCTTTGGAACACGACCAGAAGCCATAAAAATGGCACCTTTGATTCATGCATTTCAGGAAATTCCTGGCTATTTTACAGTTAAAGTATGTGTTACAGGGCAGCATCGGCAGATGTTGGACCAAATTCTAGATTTTTTTGATATTGTTCCAGATATAGACTTAAATATGATGGTGACAAACCAAACGTTATTTGATATTACAAGTATAGGGTTAAAAAAACTTGAACAAGTTCTCGAAAACATAAAACCAGATATTATTTTTGTTCAAGGAGATACTACAACTACGTTTATTGGCGCATTAGCTGGATATTATAAAAAGATTAAGGTAGCCCATCTTGAAGCTGGATTGCGAAGTGGCGTTAAATATTCACCTTTTCCTGAAGAACTTAATCGCACAATGACCGGACATATCGCGGATTTTCATTTTGCACCTACGCAGCAAGCAGTTGCCAGTTTAGCTCGAGAAGGAATTACCACTAATGTATGGAATGTTGGCAACACAGTTATTGACGCGCTGTTATGGGGATTGGAACTACTCCAAAAAAACAATGAAACGTCTTATGTTGATTTTTTTAATTTTTTGAAGCCTGATCATCGAATAATTTTGGTAACTGGCCATCGACGAGAAAGTTTTGGTGAACCATTTGAAAATATTTGTAAAGCCTTATGTGAAATTGCACTGCATCATCCTAATGTTGAGATTGTTTATCCTGTGCACCTGAATCCTAATGTTCAAAAACCTGTATTTAGTATGTTAAATAACGTTACCAATATGCATCTGATTGATCCACTACCCTATCCTTATTTACTGTGGCTAATGAAAAAATGCACATTTGTACTAACGGATTCGGGTGGAATTCAGGAAGAGGCACCTTCGCTGGGCAAACCAGTATTAGTTATGCGCGAAGTGACTGAACGTATGGAAGGTGTAGAAGCAGGAACAGCTAAATTGGTTGGTACATCGCAAAAATCCATTGTCACAGAAGCTGTTCGCTTGCTAAATGATCCTATTCATTATCATTCCATGGCCCAAGCAGTCAATCCTTATGGAGATGGACAAACTTCTCAACGAATTGTTAAAATATTTATGGAGCATTTTTATGAAAAAAAACCATGATGATGAATATCAAGCTGAATACCTAGTATCTGTTGGCGAACGTCCTTGGGGTATTTACGTAGTTTTAGCTAATGAAGCAGATATTAAAGTTAAACGGATTACCGTTAAAAAAGACCAGCGACTAAGTTTGCAACTTCATCAAAAAAGGGATGAGCATTGGTTTATTCATAAGGGAAAAGCAAGAGTAACGCTTAATGAACAAGAAATTGTAATGGAAAAAGGTGAAACAATTGATATTCCACGACAAGCAAAACACCGTATTGCAAATATAGGGAAATCGGATTTAGTTTTTATCGAAATTCAAACAGGTGATTATTTTGGTGAAGATGATATTGAACGATTTAATGACGATTACTCTCGATAAAATAAAATTATGTCAACATTTTTAAATGTAAAAAAAGATCAACTAACGTTTTTAGTTGACTTAGGATATCATGAAATCCCTACATGTACTGTGTATGAAATAGCACGTTTCAAAGGTGATGTTTCTATTATTCTTTATAAGTCTGGGAAATTATTGATTCAAGGAAGCCCACAAAAATGTGCTATGATTGATGCCTTATTTCTAAATTATTGTAAGCAAGTGCCATTAGCTAAAACATTAGAATCGTCATATATGGATGCAGCTACATTGCTTTCTCAAGGACCTAAAGGAATATACGCGCCTTTCATTGGTAGTGATGAAGTGCTAAAAGGTGATACCTTTGGCGGGCTAATTGTTGCTGCAGTAAAAACAACAGAAAAACAACATGATGCATTGATTCAGTTGGGCGTAACAGATTCCAAATTATTAGCACAGCCACAAATAGAGAAATTAGCAGAACAGATCAAAGCTCATGCTAAATGGACTGTTATAGAATGTTGGCCAGAGGAGTATAACCAAGCTATTTCCAGCACGGTTTTACTGAATCGGTTGCACAGGGAGGCTGCAGCAAAAGTCGGAAATGGTTTTCATATTGTAGATGAATATCCTGGGTGCAAAGTCGGGAATTATTCAACTACTCATGGAGAAAGTAAATTTCCTGAAATTGCTGCTGCATCCATCATTGCACGTTCTTATGCAATGATTCATATTCAAACTTTATCTCAACAACTTGGATTTAAAGTTCCATTAGGTAGCACGCATGTATCTGACGCACTTTCACAGCTAAAACAATCAGGTAAAAACCCCCAACTCTTTGTAAAAATGCATTTTAAAAATGTAAAAGTTGCTTTAGCCTAACGAATTAAGTAATGCTTCAATATCATCTTGATTTACTTTTCCACCACCTGCTGGCATTGCTAGAGAAATAGTATCTGGTTTTACTTCAACAGCTGCTGATGATTCGCTAGGTTTATTTACAATAGGTACTGGGTCAGGCCTCATCATTTCTGCCATCATTGCTTCAATATCGTCCTGACTTGCTTTAGTTGATGCTGCTTTAACTGGTTCAGGAGTACTGACAACTGGTGTCGGTTCAGGTACTACTGTAGCAACAGGTGCTGTAGGCATAGGTTCCGCTACTACAGGCGCTACTTGTACTGCTGGTGTAGGATTGAGCATATCATTCATCATTGCTTCAATATCGTCCTGACTTGCTTTAGTTGATGCTGCTTTAGCTGGTTCAGGAGTACTTGCAACAGGTATAGGTATAGGTTCAGGTACTACTGTAGCAACAGGTGCTGCTGGCATAGGTTCCGCTACTACAGGCACAACAGTTGCTGGAGGTTCAGGTACTACTCTCGCGACAGGTATAGGTTGAGGTTCTATAGGCGTAACAGGTGCTGCTGGCATTGGATCCGGTACTACAGGCGTAACAGGTGTCATTTCCGGTATTACAGGCGCTACTTGTACTGCTGGTGTAGGTTCGACTACAATATCGATTTTTGGTACGTCAGCTAGTGAAATTTTATTAGGTAGGATATTTTCAATAATAGATTCAGCTATTGGAATTTCAGGCGAAGATACTATTGTATTTATTTCTATAGAGTCCTTTAATTGATTAAGTTCGTTGATTCGCGCATCAATTAAGGAAATATCAATTTCATGATGAGTAACTAATTCTATACGCAATTTGTTAAGTTCTTGGATACGGACATTAATAAATGTATTCATAAAACCCCCTCAACGCAATCAAATTTTTGTTTCAACTATACGATGATTTTCTTATTGATGCAAGAGTAAAAATGTTGTTGCAATAAAAATATATTAAACTATAATTCTTGACCTGCTGAAAAACAATAACACATTTACTAATGATCTCGTTTTGACTGATCTTATTCCGTTTATTTTGTAATAGATATGTCTCGATTACATGCCCCAAATATATATTTTGTTGCTAACAATTTCGTGATAAATTTTTTCTTCCCAAGAAACTGTTGGGTCGCGGTTAAATAATATCAAATGGCCTTCGTCAGCTCCTTGAATATCAACGTACGTTCGCAACTGAACCAAACCATCTGTTTTTGATTTAGAACCTTTATCAATTTTCAATTCAAGTGCATACGACGATCCCTGGTATTCTAAAAATAAATCCATGCGTTTCATGCCAACCCCATATTCACGAAGGATTCGTCCACCACCATTTACTATTCGCTGTAAAAATGCCATTAGCAACAGATGCGGCCCTGCTTCCTTGTATGCGAACCGTTCTAGCCATACTTCGCTGTTGTTACGAAAAAATTGCTGGAATTTCTCTAGCAGTTTAACCATATTTAACCGACCATTTTCAATATACCATAACACATTTTCATCCATAGTACCCTGACTTGTCCACGTAAGATCTCTGGGAATAATTTCACGATAAATGGCATTCGCAATATCAAATTTTCCATCCTTTTTTTTAATAATCCCCATATCTATAACATATTCAACATCGTCTGGCTCGAATTCTACAGTGTCCTCATCCGAATACAAAATCGGCCCAATTACTTTTCGTACACGCTCTTCGCGAAGTTTATCGCTAAGAACATCCAAATGGGTTTCTCTACGCATAATTAAATTTTCTTTTGCAGTTTCGATAATAGCTTTTGTAATCGGGTGGGCTCGGTCTTTTTCAATTTTCCAACACGCTTCGTATGCAAGTGCATTGACTAACCATGGTTGCCCTTCTGTTAAATCCCAAATGTAGGGAAAAATATCAGGATCAAAAATTTGGCCAGTAGCTTTTGTGTGTTGAAGGTATAGCTCACGAATCTCATCCTGAAAAAAATTTCCTAAACGTAATGATTCGGCCTTAATATTAAATGCACTACCGCCAGTAATAATCGTTTTTTCAATATCTGAGTGAATACGGTAATCACGAACGTCGCGAAGTCCACATAAAACAACAGATAAGGGAAAAGCCTTTGGCCGCATGGGATATCCGCTACGAAACTGTCGCAGTACTGAGATCAACGTGTCACCTACGAGAGCGTCTATTTCGTCCACTAACAATACAAGTGGCTTGTCTAGAACCATACAAATATTGCTTATCATGTCTTGTAAAGACGACAACGTTATTGTATCAGGCAACAAGCTTGTTGGATTTGGTAAAATCATTTGAAAAACATCCGTAAATTTAATCCATTGAATCATACAATCGAGAATTGCCTCAAGTCCGTCTTTGATATTATTTCTAGCTGCTTGCCCATTTTCAACATTGATATACAGACAATAATAGTTTTCATGTTGATTTATATAGTCACTTAAACCTAACAAACAAGTTGTTTTTCCAGTTTGTCTTGGTGCATGAAGAACAAAATATTTTTTTTGTTCAATTAAGGATAATATATCAGTAAGATTAATTCTGGATATTGGAGATAAACAATAATGATCATCTGGCCGAATAGGACCTGCGGTATTAAAATATTTAGTCATACAACTATTCCTTGATTATCTAGAATTAATAGAAATTTATTATACACGATAGTTCAGGCTAAAACTACCACTTGTAGCAACTAACCCATGGCCTAATGAAAAAATGCCATATTAAAAAAGATATTCAAACGATAATTTTAGTGTCGAGCGATCTTCAGTGCTAATTAAGGCTAATTTATTTAGAAGATTATTATATTTCAAGATAACTTCTGTTGATAGATAGTCTTTTTGAAATTTATTCTGATAGGACAGATAAACTTTTATATTATCAAATAAATGATAGTTTAATCCTATTTGAACTGCTGGCATTAGGTTTATGTTATCAAGATAAATCAATGAAATATCATTAAAATTTGTGTAATTTAATCCAACTAAACTAAACACTAACCCACTATTTATTAGATTCCACGCAAGTCCAATATATACTTCCTGATTTGTAAAAAATGAATCTTTATAGGTAATGGAACTTTTAATTTTCCATGAAAAAGAATTTATGACTGCATTTGATTCAATCGTGTTATTTAAGTCAGCAAGCACTAGCGTATATTGGGGTGAACGCGTCGGATATATTTCGATTTTAGTCGTTAAACAACTAACACCGATAGTTTCAAGGTTATTAAATTCATTGTATTCAGAGAAATTTATCGGACTATACGAAATTTCAACATAATTATTTAGTAGATGCGATAAACCAATAGATTCAGACTGAATTTTATTAACCCGTTCTTTTTTTATATCAGTTTGTCGAATAGTTGAAATGTTCAAATTGTTAAGATTTTTATATGCAGCTACTCTATTAAATCGAATAGTTTCAGTCAAGTTACTAAAATTACTCATAACATATTCCGAAATAATTATGAATGCTTTTAAACTGTTTGAATCAGCAGACATCAGTTCATTTTTTTCATAAAAAAGTTTAATCACGTCTTTTTTTTCCTCATTATTTAATTGATTAAATAATTTATTAAATGTTTTTGTATTTGCGACTCTTACTCGTTCATTTTTTAATAAATTTGCATTAACTAAGTCATTGATAATTTGTGAAGGTATAATATAGAGTCGTTTAGTTACAATATCTGTTGGCAGAATAACATTTAATAATTTACCAATAAAAAAAGCACAATTTTTATCAAGAAAATAGTAATAAAAAAAGCTGCGTTGCAATTCAATATAGTGAAGTTGTAGGTTTTCAATCTGTTCATTGCTAAATTTTAAATCATAATAAATAATATCTCTATCTTCAACATAGTTATATTCTTTAATTTTTTTGTAATAGGGTTCTTTCAAAAACCAACCTTGATATTTTCCACTAAGACCATTCATAATATAACTGATACTTCTATCGCCAGCAGTATCTGCAATATAATGCAGGATATCGCTGTCCAAGATACCTTGATTTGTTTCAAGCACCAAAAATAAATGCCCAAACATTGATGCAGGATTATTCATATATCGATTAGGGTAAGCGATTATTACGTTATTTATATTAACAGATACCTGGATTGCAGGAATATATTCTAAATTATTATATTTTACAATGTTTTTATATCGTAACGGAAATTTTGTTTTAAAGTCTAAATTTTGGGAAACGACTAATTTTAAAGACGCTTCATATTCCTCTTGTGGATTAATTTTACCAGTTTTTGAAATAAAAAAATTATCATCATCTGCTAGACTTTTATATTCTGTTCCATTTTGCTCATAATATAGAAGATTTAACCATTCTCGACTATAATAATATTCCTTTGAAAAAAGCAAGCTAAAACTTAAAAATAGCAATCCTAAAATAATAAATTTAATCATCTACAAAATAATAGTTACTAATCTTTGCCGTTTTTTTATTAAGTAGTAACATGTACTTAACTGGACTAGATTCAGAACTTAAATCGTTACTATTTAACAATTGACAATATATTGTTTCAGTTATATTCGTTGCTTTAGCTAAAAGAGATGCTAATTCAGTAATATAAGGCTTCTCTTTTTCATAACTGTCTGCAATTAAATTGTCATAATTAAACAATGTAAACGATATAATTTTATCAGAAATATTCTCGGGTAATTTCGTGCTTGCATGTAAACAAATAGGTAGAAGCAAAACCAAATAAAGGAATTGCTTCATACCCATGAATTTAATCTACAGTTTATTTAGTTGAACATAATACTGATTTGGAGAATATTCCATACTATTCTTTGTGAAAATACTGTCTGTCGAAGATCCTAATAGACCTCCAATAATAACATTAAGCCAAAATGTTGGGGCTAAAGCTCGTGTTACAGTTACTGTTGCGTCTTTATATCCATCCTTTTTAAAAATGAATATTTGGTCTTCTCCAGTTCTTTTAAGTTTATAAACAAAACTGTTAGCATCTTTTTTCCCGACAATGACTCCATTTAAATATATATCAACATCTCCGATATTAGTGTCAAATCTGATTGAATCTCCACCTTGAGGTGCTGTTAGCGTTGCAAATCCAAATAAATTCGTACTCATACAACAAACTAAACCTATTATTATTAAAATTTTTTTCATAATATCTCCATTTATATTTTGATTTTAAAACCTAATTTTTTTAAGTAAAATACACCTCCAAGATTGAATATTAAGAAATAATAAATAAGTTACATTTGAACTGAATGGAATTAAAATGAATTAATTATTTCCTAAAAAGAATTATGATGGATTTTAAATAAATTGACAATCTACTTATTGTTTACAAAAATTAAATTAGAAATCTTCATAAATTCAAAGAGTAAACATTAAATCAAGAACAATAGATATCTATTTGCTAGTCTCTTTTATAACATCATTATCATACGTTTCTTCAGCTATAAATTTGCCATTATCATCAAATATTTTTGAAAGACCATTGCGTTTCCCTTTATGATAATTAGTCTCAATCAACAAAAAACCTTGAGTGCTATATTCTTTATAGTTGCCTTCTAATTCATTTGATTTATAATTGGCATCTATATATAATTCTCCATTTTCAAAATATTCTCGATATAAACCTTCTAGTTTATCATCTTTATATGTTAAATCAACACAAACTCTACCAGTTGAATAAAATTCACGCTGTGGCCCATGCCGTTTCCCTTCACTATAGGTTATTTCATTTCGAAGAACTCCGGAGGCATAATATTCCCGATATAGTCCGTCTAAAAAGCCATTAATGTAATTGGCTTCTATTTCTGGTTTATTTGAGGCATAGTAGGTTGTAGCTATTCCCATGCGCAAATCGTTTTGATAGGTTACAAAAGCTGACAACGACCCATCTTCAAAAAACCGTTTAACAATGCCATTTCGTTTGGAATGAAAATAAGGAATTTCCCATGACAAACGACCATTACTATATGTTTCTTGATAAATTCCATCTGGAATTCGACCAGAACAACTGGTAATCTTACCTTCAGTAGTTGCCATTTGAGTTGCAACCCGATGGCCGTTAACATAATAATAGCGAATCACCCCACGTTCACGAGGAATAGTTTTTAGACGAAAAACTGCAGCATTCGTAATATCAAAGGTGCTTATGAATACACAAGTAATGAATAGCCAATAAATTAACATCTGTTTTATTTTCATGATTCTGTTATCATTATACAGATGAAAAAAGAATCACGTAAAGGTACATGTTCAATTGATTTGCACTGTCATAGTAATATGTCTGATGGAACTGATACTCCTGAACAGCTTATTTCTCTTGCAAAGACAATGAAAATAAAAGTTTTAAGTTTGACAGATCATGATAATGTTGATGGTATTCAACGTGTAATGGACGCAGGCCATGCATATGGAATTCGCGTAATTTCTGGTGTTGAATTAGGCGCTTCTTGTTCTTCTGGCTCCCTTCATTTGTTGGGTTACGGAATAAATATTCATGAACCCCAATTACTAACTCACTTAACAAAGATGCAAGAACGACGAAAGCATCGTAATTCTCAGATTTTTAAAAAAATAGAAAAATTTGGTATTAATCTTTTGCCCGAAGATCTTTTTGTGCATAGACCAGCAAATCAGATTAGTCGAATTCATTTTGCACATTTATTAGTTCAAAAAGGTGTTGCTGTTAATTTAGAAATTGCATTTCAAATGTTTTTAGCTGAAGGGATGCCTTTTTATATAAAAAAAGAGGATTTATCTTCTTTGGATTGTATTTCACTGATACACGAAGCTGGTGGAGTGGCTGTATTGGCACATTACCATACAATAAAATTAGATCAATTTGCATTTTTAGAGCTCCTTAATCAATTAATTGATTTT
>CAYUBI010000017.1:0-27777 GCA_964443005.1 uncultured Candidatus Marinamargulisbacteria bacterium | reverse complement strand
CTTACTTGCTCCATTTGAGTATCATTAAAAAAACAGGAGCACCAATGAGTGAGGTCATGACTCCAATAGGGATTTCAATGGGCGGAAACAAGCTGCGGCATAACATATCACATAGGATGAGAAAGGTTGCTGACCCAAGGCAGGTTGCTGGAATCAGTATGCGATGACGTGGACCTACAATGTGTCGCATGAGATGGGGAATAACTAGCCCCACAAATCCAATCATTCCTGCAATAGATACGAGTGCGCCAGTAATTAAGGATGTAATAATGAAAATCACTTTTTTGAGACGCTCAACTGAGATTCCCATGTGCGTAGCAGGTTCTTCGCCTAAACTAATTGCATCTAAGTCCCGTGAAAAAATAAAAAGAATACCTGTTCCAACTATGACCATAAAAGCTATTCCTCCTAATAATGTAAAATCGTAGGTTTGCAAATTGCCCAAGAGCCACCACATCATATTGTGTAATCCATCGCGATTTCCTAGTGAAACTAAAAAGACAACTAATCCTGAGCAGGTCATAGCAATTAATATCCCGGAAAGCATAAGCGAATACATTGATATGCGTCCATTGTCATGGGACAGCGCATATACTGCTATCATTGATAATAGCGCACCTGCAAAACCAGCAAAGGGAAATAAGCTAATGGGAATTCCTATTAGAATCGCGATTACTGCGCCTAAGCCTGCGCCACTAGAAGTGCCTAGTAAATATGGCTCTGCTAACGGATTTCGTAGCAGCGCTTGTAACACAACGCCACAGCAGCCTAATCCTGCACCTACTAATGCGCTTAATACTACCCTGGCGATGCGTAATTGAATAATGGGTTGATTGCTAATTGTGAGTAATTCTGAAATTCCTAGATGTATAGACCCTTGCCATACTCCTATAAGCATGGCAAGTAATAGAAGACAAAGTAGCACGCCTAATTTAATGTAATCGTTCATAGAGTTTTTCTAGTCCTTCAATTAATCGTGGGCCAGGCCTGAGGAAAATATCTGGATTAATGTTTGTGATAATTTGGTTGTTCTGAACTGCTGATATGTTGTTCCATCCGGCTCGTTGACTAACTGTTTCTTTTGTTTGTTCGTTATTCATGTATCCCAGAAGTATAACATCTGGATTGCGAATTATCACTTGTTCAACGCTAAATAAGCTATACGGTCTTCGTGTGTCATTGGCAATATTAATCCCGCCAGCAATAGTAATCAATTCATCGACAAACGAGCCTTTTCCTGCTGTCATAAGCGGGTCATGGCTGATTTCAACAAAGACTTTTTTGCGTTGATTTGCAGAAAGGTTAGCCGTTTTATTCTTAATTTTCTGCACTGTTTGTTTCATTTTTTGGATGAGTAGATTTGCTTCTTTTGGATGGTAGGTTTCTGCCCCTACTGTTTTGATGGAAGTAAATAGTTCGGCCATGGTTTGGGGCGCAATGCTAATCACGTGAATATGTAATTTTTTTAAAGCGTTGACTACAGGTGCTTGTTCTAAATCAGTAGCCAGTACTAGGTCAGGTTTTAGGTTAATAATGGTTTCAATATTGGGTTGACTAAACGAGCCAATTTTAGTTTTGGTGAGAGCTTCGGCAGGATAATTGCAGTAAGTTGTTACTCCAACCGTGTTGTTGCCAAGCCCTAGGGCGAAAAGAATTTCCGTTGTTGCTGGCGTTAGCGAAACAATCCGAAGCTGCGTAGGTGTGAGCTGGCAAAAGGATAATATAACAATAACTGATAATGCTGCAGCAGTGTAAAGCCCTAGTTGCCTATAATACACATTTAACCTCAATGCCTGCTGTACGTCCTGGCATGGGGAATCCGAGTGTTTCTTGATAAGGGGTATCTAACAGATTCCGAACATAAAAAGATAGTTCGCCTAAGGTGTATGTCGCGTCAAGTGTGACATAGGGTGGTAATGTTTTTCCGGTTGTTTCTGTAGATCGTTCGTCTACATATGTTGATCGTAGTGCTAGTGTTCCATATTGTAGATCTCGTTCTAAGCATATGGATGCTTTTGTTTTAGGTCGATAAATTAGCCATTTCCCAGTTTGTTCATCAATGGCGTCATTAAGATAAGTGAGTCCTAATGTAATGCTTCCTTGTTTAAAAAGATTGTATCGGATTTCGACTTCAGCACCTGCGATTTTAGCACGGCCAATATTTTTTACTGTCCAATTAACATAATCCGTAGAATCCCATTGAATTAGGTTAGTGATGTTTTTTTGAAACAAGCCAATACGAATCATGTCAGAATCTTTAAAATATAGCGTCCATTCTGCATCAATATTGCTTGATTTTTCTGGTTGAAGATCAGGGTTGCCTTGCGATGTTCCCCAAGGTTGTGCATCATAATAATACAGGTCGCTAATAGTGGGTGCTCGAAATGCTGTTCCATATGACACTTTTATTTGCCCGAAGTAAGGTAGTTTAATATGTGAACTAAGCTTGTACGTTGGTGTGTCGCCAAATACCGAATGTCGATCCATTCGGCCGCCGAGTGTGACGTTTAGTCCGGAGTTCAATACTAGGGTATCATTAATAAATACTGCTGTGTTTTGTACGGATTGATTGCGAGAGATCATTACATCATCTGGTTGAGCAGCTTGTATTTCAAGCCCCCAGGCAAGTGAATGCGTTCCTAAAATGATTTCGTGTTGAATCGAATTGGTTTGGGCATTATATTTTTGGATTCCAGCTGTAGTTTCTAAACGTGCATTATTTTGCGCAAAATTGGTATTAATGATGCCCCATTTGCTAATGTCAACTTTGATGTTTTCGAACCATTGATTGGTTTCGTTTTTTTGCGTAGTGGGTGGCCATGATGCAGTAATGGGGCCTGGATTACCTCGATTTGATTGTGTGTGTGCGTAATTGATAGTGATGTCGAGTATGTCGGAAGGGTTAAAATCAATAGTTGCGGAAAACGCATTATTATCAAAATTACTAGTGGGCCGATAGCCATCATTGCGTGTCATAAGGCCATATAATCGATAACTGAGTTGCCCCATAGTTTTTCCTAGTGTTATAGATAGTTTACGGTCATTAAAGCTGCCAAGGCCAAGCTTGAGCGTCGACTCATTAGTCGGTTTCTTTGTTATAATGTTGATAGCGCCACCAATTGCATTAGCGCCATAAATAGCTGACATACTGCCTCTGAAAAGTTCAATTCGTGCAACGTCGTCTGGATTAATGGTTGTCCAATCAAATGATCCGTAAATAGGGTCATGAATGGGAATTCCATTTTGCATGACAAGTACGTGATTTGTGTTTGCGCCTTGAATTTGAATAGAGGTTATTCCCCCAGCTCCACCATTTTGTTTGATGTGAACGCCTGTTTCTGTATCAAGTGTTTGTGCTAGTATTGCATCATGATGCAAACTTAGTTCTTTTGCGCTGATGACTGTGCTATTCGGTTGAATATCAATGTACCGCGATGCAGTAATGATTTGTTCAATTGGGGGTAAATGCCGCGACAAAAAAGCTGCTTGAGATAACACGGGTGTTAAGAAAATAACGACAATCATTAAGTGAATTTTTGAAGCAGTAATCATAATGCCAACTCCTCGAGCTAAAGATTATTTAAGCGGCATTCCGACTTTACGGCTGCGGGCCAGTGGAGGAGTTTCACCTCGCTTTCCCAACTTAAATATTAAGAACAAGTGTAGTTTAACGTAGTTACTGTGATGTCGTCAATTAGGGGCATAATTTTTTATAAATATTTCGTTTTGAATTCTGGTCGCAGATCTTTTCCAACTTCAAAAAATTCAATTATGGGTACATTAATTAGTTGAGTATGCCCTAGCAGTTCTGCAATGCGTTGCCCCATAAATCCTTTGCTAACCAGAACATAGAATGTTTCGTGAGTTTTATTTATCATTTGCATTGTTAAAATATTCCCAAGCCCCTTTGCTATAATCAAACTATTGTTTATTTTTTCAAGTAATATAGGACTAAATTCTCTGGGATCATGGCCAAGCATTGTTGAGCAATGATTTTCTTCAATTGTTACATAAGGTAATAAATCAGCGTAATGGTTTAATAGTAATGAATGCATTTCCTGAGTATCTATGTCGTTTTCTACAGGATACTGTCGCGCAATAATGCTGATTTCCGGTTTATTGTCCTTTCGATGTGCAATGAGTTGTCTTAAAAACTCAAGGTCGCAAATCACTTCTCCTGCATTGTCTGTAATCAGTGTGATATGTTTGGCAACTCGTGCTTGTTGAATGAGTGTATCTGCTGCTTGCATTAGTTTCTCATCTTTATAAATTGTAGATAAACATACTCGACTTAAGTGAAATAATTCTTGAAACAAGGCAGCAGTTGGCAGATCAGATATTTTTAATTCATCGATAATGGGTTTGTAAGCTGTAATGGAGTCGTTTGTAAATGTGAAATAATTTTCATTTTTGTGAATTAAATCAAGATTAACTAAACGCTCGATTAATGAATTATCAAAAATTTTTCCATAAATTTTTCCATGAAATAACAAATTCTCAACGCGTTCTGAGTTTGTGAAATGTGTTAACGCTTGCTTAAGGCTGGATGTTGAAAAATCAAAAAAATTCGAAATTAAACTTAACAGTAAATGGTCTTTGATTGAAATAGGCTGATTCGTGTTTTTTGTGCTAGCCATCAGATCCAAATATATTGAGTTGGAGGTGTTAATAATGCTTTGGTAAGGATTGATGAGTTGTGCAGAATTATTGCTAATATATCGTAATAGCATCAAATTCAAGACTTTTTTTATTTCCTGAATTGTTAGTAAATCAATTAGTTTATTGGACTTATCCAGAATTGACAGATTTAGGAATGCGTTTCGATAAGTTGATAATTCTGTTTCATTGGCTACTGGAATAGTGTAACTTTTTATTAATTTTTGTTGATAACTATTAACATCTTTGATTGCACTGGCATATTCGAGTGGTTTAGTTTTTAAGTCTTTTAGCTGAAACATGCCAGGATAATCAGTAGCAGTATACGTAAACACCGGGGATATTAGCGTTTGAAGTAGCGATAGTTCATTTTCTTTGAGAGCTTGTGTCGCGCTATTCCTTTCTAATTCATGGGGTAATCGATACTTATTAAGAAAGTTTATTAAAGTCTTATGCTCTATGCTAAGTATTTCTTGTTTTTCTAAAGCTAGAATTTTTTTATTCATTTTTATTTTTCTGACAGTATTTGTCTTGGTATATTGGCCTTATATCCCGACCTGCTGCCCATTTTGTAATAATAGGTTTGTTGGTTTCCTCGTTTCCATATTCTTCAATACAAGCTCTGATTCTAGGCCCAATAAATCCTTTGCTAAGAAACAGATGCCACGCTTCAAATTCTGCTTTTTGCATACAAATAAAATTGCCCATTCCAAAAGAAATCACAGGTCCTGTTTTTAAATCATTGATTAAGCTCTCATCAAACTGAGATAGGTCTTTTCCCAAAATGGATGAATGGTGATCTTTTCGAATTGTGATATGATTTAATAAGTCTGTGTTAAAGTATTTATTTAAAATATCGTTTAAACGCATATTATCAAGGTCGTTTTCTACAGTGCTTGCGCTAACAACAATATGAAATTCGGGTATCGGTTTCCCTTCCTGTTTTAAACTTTTATAAACTTGGTTTATAAATTCAATTTCAATTAAACCACCACCAAGATTTGATAACATAAAAAATAGTTTTGGTTTATCTTGCAAATCCAATAGTAAATTATCGAGTAATTTGAGATTTGTTTGGGTGTCTTGTTGATAGGTTTCTACGGTATGTTGGCAAAAAAGATAAATGTCTCTGACATAATCTTGGCTTTGTAAAAATGTTGTTAGCTCTTTTGATTTCTCGGACTGAACATCAGTAATAAATTGAAAATAGGTTTCATCAATCTTATTGATGTAGTTTCCTTTTTCTAATGTTTTATAAATTTCTGAGGGCATAAGGTCTTTATGGATATATCCTTTTACAAATAGATTATATAAGATTTCGCCATAAATTTCGTTATATTTTGGGCTATCAAAATCGTGTATGTATTTTGTAATGAAGCGAGCTTTTTCAGTAGCAACATCGCATACGTTACACATAATCGCTAATAAAAGCCAATCTTTAAGCTCTCGAATACTGCTGTTTGGACTAAGTTTTGCTGTATCTATTAATTGGCTAAATAAATAATTAATGTTTCCAACTTCGTGGTGGTAGGGATCTGCTGTTGTATTCATTTTTTTCTGATAGAATCTTACCATTAGTTCATTTAGAATTTTTTTTGCTTCTTGCATCGTTAAAAGATCAATAACAAAAACGCCTAAGTCAGGTTCATTAATTCTAATGTTAATGAATGAATGTAAATAATGTCTTAATTCTTCCGTTTCTTCTCCATTTAAATCTACGCAATCAAGTAAGTGTGCGGCGTGACTATATAAGTGATCTACCAGTTGATTATAGTCTTTTTCGTTTTCTCGAATAACAAATAATCCAGGGCGGTTATTTTCTGAATTTTTCCATAATTTAATTTTCTTATTGAGAAGGGTTTCAACAATAATTTGTAATTTTTTGGGTTGTCGTTCATCAGGAGGTATTAACTTTTCAGGAAGATAATAGTGAGCGAAATTACAAAAAGCTAGCGAGAAATTTTCAATTTCCGTGTCCTCGCCTGCGAATTCTGAACCAGCTTTAATGAAATTGTTCGAGTTAGCTTTGCCAGCGATAACTGAATTTTTTATTTTTATTGGTTTATCCGTTGTGTCATCAATATCCCATATCTGTTTGTTTTCAATATAGGTTCCTTTTATGACTGATTTTGAAGGGATAATCATTGGTTTTTCGGAGTAGTTGACTAAAAGTGAAGAATCCAAAACAACATCATCTCCGATAATAAAGGACCCAATGAGAGTGCAGTCATTCAATTCACAGTTATTCCCAATCTGTATTGTCTTTTCTGTTGTTTTATATTGAGAATTACATAATTTTTTTTCCAAATCCGTTAGGTTTTTCAAGACCGTTGTTTTGGAAAGAGGAATGAAATCTAAATATTTGGCAGGTACGTCCGCTAGAAAAGTAGACCCTGCAATTTCATTTTTGTCACCTAATTTAATTGAACCAGCTAAATTAATTTTTTTGAAAACATTATCTCTACCAATGGTTATTTCTTTTTTTGCAGCAGTAATAATATTTCCTTCATAATATTCGTTGTTTTCACCAATGACTAAATCTCCAGCTAGAAATAAGGTGCTATTTAGATTTACTCGATTATCGGGTTGAACGGCATTTAATTGTACGTTTGCAAGTTCAATTCCCATATCTGGTAAAATGATCCATCCTTTGTCTTGAAGGAACAGACTTGCTTTTTTTGAATCTTCGCGAATATTTGCTGTAAAAGCTTTGCGATCTTTAATGCCTCGGCCTAGTTCTCCTCGCGTATGCTGGTAATAGCCAATTTGACCATTAGCTGCTTCAATAAGGCTAATAGGCGGAGTTTCTTTATAGGTAAATGTTTCGTCACCTTTTCCTTTTTTTTCGGAAGTAGCGTCTAATTGTTTTAGATTCTTGCGCTGGGATAAATCGAGTAAATATACGCCGCCGCTTAAATGATGATTTTCTGAGCGTTTTTCTAGACTTTCAGGTGTTTTTTTCCCTGCATAAGCTTGATTGTTGATTGTATCAATGTGTGCGAATTTTTTATCAGGATCTGGTAATGGTGCATAAGTAGCTACTGAGAGCTGATTCTTGTGATGAACATGAAATCCGATGAATTGATACAGTTCATCTGTGTTATACCCCAGCTTTTCTCCATCCATAATAATAAGTTGGTCAATACAGGAATCTTGTAATAAACGGCTCCACGTATCTTTTAACAGTTCTTCAATGATCAGCCCAGCTCCACCCGGATAGTTTGTTTCACGATTTGTTTTTACTTCAGGTTGATCAATTGTTATGACAGACATATTATTCGGTGTTTGTTGCCTGTCAAAATAGTTGTTTTTGCCTAAATAATTTGTAATCAAGGTGTCATTTTTTTGAATAGAAACGATAATTTTTCCAATATCGGGTGGCGTTGATTCAAATAGTAATTCAAGAGGCGTGCGATGATGAACAGTTGCTTCTGTGATTGCTTTTCGTTTGTCTGAAGCAATAACAGCACGAGTGCCTTCTCCTGAACATAAAAATAAAATGGCTGTTCGGTTACTATGATTTTTGCCGCACTCGTAGTATGTCTGATTGATTCCTCGATTGGCATCAGCCAGCTGTTTTTTCCCTTTGTTGGCCATATGGCTTTCTACAGATCGATCATTGAAAACTACTCCTGGTTTTGCTTTTTCAATAGCAATTAGTTTATAATTTATATTCAATTGATGCTCCTTATTCGTTAGGGTTATTATTAATATATCGTAATTAATTTCAATTAATTTCAATTAATTTTGTGATGAGTTGTGATAAGTTGAAACATGGTCCCCCCAGGATTGATAAGATCGGGATTAGACGAATGAAAAAGGAAGAATTCGGCTGATTAATAATATTTTATTATGCTCCATTGAAGATGGTTATCTAACCCTAACCTTTCTAGTGTTACTTTTTTGTGCCATAAAAATCCAGTTCTATGTCTTTTGGCTTTTACCAAGGCCTGCAGGCCAGCATCTCCTATGTCTTCGTTGTTGTTTAGGCTTAGGTCCGTGAGGCGGCAGTTTGGATGTTTTATTGCTTCCGCTAAAAATTTAACGCCAAAATTAGTTATTTTGTTTTTCGATAAAATTAAATCTATGAGGCGACAGTTTCGGTGTTTTAACGCTTCTGCCAAAGCTTGTATCTCTGTATCGCCAAGACCCTCATCAGACAGGTCTAAATCAGTGACGTAATTTCCTGGAAATGTTATTTTTTGAATGATGTCAGTCAAGCTAAGTCCAAGCATTCCGACTATTTTTTGTGGCTGATTTGGTGGCGGTTTTGTTATAGTAGGGGACGTTACTTTAGGAGAATTTGTTGGAGATTGTGGTGTTGCGTTTGCCTTTACGAGCTCCTCTTTTTCTTCCAGCGGCACCCTTTTAATTTTTTTTGTTATTTCCACAGCAGGGATTTTTTTTCTTTTAACTTCTTGTTCTGCAATTATTTTTGCTG
This sequence comes from uncultured Candidatus Marinamargulisbacteria bacterium, assembly GCA_964443005.1. Lineage (GTDB taxonomy): Bacteria > Margulisbacteria > Riflemargulisbacteria > GWF2-35-9 > CAYUBI01 > CAYUBI01. Next base: position 18,680 of record CAYUBI010000017.1, on the reverse strand, counting down.
CGTGTTGGTAGGGATTTGCTATTGTAGTCATTTTTTTCTGATAGAATCGGAGAACTAATTCATTTAAAACATTTTTTGCTTCTTGCATTGTTAAAAGATCAATAACTAAAACTCCTAAGTTAGGTTCATTAATTCTAATGTTAATGAATGAATGTAAATAATGTCTTAATTCTTCAGTTTCTTCTCCATTTAAAGCTACGCAATCAAGTAAGTCTGCGGCGTGACTATATAAATGATCTACTAGTTGCTTATAGTCTTTTTCGTTTTCTCGAATAATAAATAATCCAGGGCGATTATTTTCTGAATTTTTCCATAATTTAATTTTCTTATTGAGAAGAGTTTCAACAATAATTTGTAGTTTTTTGGGTTGTCGTTCATCAGGAGGTATTAACTTTTCCGGAAGATAATAGTGGGCGAAATTACAAAAAGTTAGCGAGAAATTTTCAATTTCCGTGTCCTCTCCTGCGCATTCTGAACCTGCTTTAATGGAATTGTTTGAGTTAGCTGTGTCAGCGATAACCGAATTTTTTATTTTTATTGGTTTATCTGTTGTGTTATTAATATCCCATATCTGTTTGTTTTCAATATTGGTTCCTTTTATCACTGATTTCGAAGGGATAATCATTGGTTTTTCGGAGTAGTTGACTAAAAGTGAAGAATCCAAAACAACATCATCTCCGATAATAAAGGACCCAATGAGAGTGCAGTCATTCAATTCACAGTTATTCCCAATCTGTATTGTCTTTTCTGTTGTTTTATATTGAGAATTACATAATTTTTTTTCCAAATCCGTTAGGTTTTTCAAGACCGTTGTTTTGGAAAGAGGAATGAAATCTAAATATTTGGCAGGTACGTCCGCTAGAAAAGTAGACCCTGCAATTTCATTTTTGTCACCTAATTTAATTGAACCAGCTAAATTAATTTTTTTGAAAACATTATCTCTACCAATGGTTATTTCTTTTTTTGCAGCAGTAATAATATTTCCTTCATAATATTCGTTGTTTTCACCAATGACTAAATCTCCAGCTAGAAATAAGGTGCTATTTAGATTTACTCGATTATCGGGTTGAACGGCATTTAATTGTACGTTTGCAAGTTCAATTCCCATATCTGGTAAAATGATCCATCCTTTGTCTTGAAGGAACAGACTTGCTTTTTTTGAATCTTCGCGAATATTTGCTGTAAAAGCTTTGCGATCTTTAATGCCTCGGCCTAGTTCTCCTCGCGTATGCTGGTAATAGCCAATTTGACCATTAGCTGCTTCAATAAGGCTAATAGGCGGAGTTTCTTTATAGGTAAATGTTTCGTCACCTTTTCCTTTTTTTTCGGAAGTAGCGTCTAATTGTTTTAGATTCTTGCGCTGGGATAAATCGAGTAAATATACGCCGCCGCTTAAATGATGATTTTCTGAGCGTTTTTCTAGACTTTCAGGTGTTTTTTTCCCTGCATAAGCTTGATTGTTGATTGTATCAATGTGTGCGAATTTTTTATCAGGATCTGGTAATGGTGCATAAGTAGCTACTGAGAGCTGATTCTTGTGATGAACATGAAATCCGATGAATTGATACAGTTCATCTGTGTTATACCCCAGCTTTTCTCCATCCATAATAATAAGTTGGTCAATACAGGAATCTTGTAATAAACGGCTCCACGTATCTTTTAACAGTTCTTCAATGATCAGCCCAGCTCCACCCGGATAGTTTGTTTCACGATTTGTTTTTACTTCAGGTTGATCAATTGTTATGACAGACATATTATTCGGTGTTTGTTGCCTGTCAAAATAGTTGTTTTTGCCTAAATAATTTGTAATCAAGGTGTCATTTTTTTGAATAGAAACGATAATTTTTCCAATATCGGGTGGCGTTGATTCAAATAGTAATTCAAGAGGCGTGCGATGATGAACAGTTGCTTCTGTGATTGCTTTTCGTTTGTCTGAAGCAATAACAGCACGAGTGCCTTCTCCTGAACATAAAAATAAAATGGCTGTTCGGTTACTATGATTTTTGCCGCACTCGTAGTATGTCTGATTGATTCCTCGATTGGCATCAGCCAGCTGTTTTTTCCCTTTGTTGGCCATATGGCTTTCTACAGATCGATCATTGAAAACTACTCCTGGTTTTGTTTGTTCACTAGCGATCAGTTTATAATTAATATTCAATTGATGCTCCTTGTTTGTTAGGGTTGTTACTATTGTTTTCTTTTTTTCCTTAATTTATCGCAATTAATTTCAATTAATTTCAATTAATTTTATTGATAATGTTTGTGGAGACGCATGGCAATGCGTCTCTACGTAAAAAATGATTCACATTACATTACAATATCAATTGAAAATATTTGAATATAACCCAGCCAAATCTCTCTACCAGCCTGAAAAGACGTGTTATAATTTAAATATGGTACTGTCATTTCCGCCATTTACTAAATCCCTAACAAATGAAGAAATTTTGCATGCAATGTTGACTGCTATTACTGATACTATTAGTTTGCGGCCATTATTGCTATCAATGGTGATTCATCTGTCTAAGCATTTGATGTTGTCAAATGCTTCGTTTTTTTTGTATGACGCTAATTACGATGAGTTTGCTTTGATGGAAAGTATTGGTTTTCAAACTAAGAAAAACGTAACTACAATGACAATGCAAAATCCAATTGTTCGATATTTAAAAAGTCGCAATGATTTTCTGGTTTTATCGCATATTCACGAGCAGTTGCATCGTTTGAAACGTCAAAAGCAACCGAAACCTGCTAATGTTGATTTGTTAAGTCGATTAGAGGATGCTCTTGATAATGTAAAAGGTGAAATTACAGTTCCCTTTAGTTTTGATAATAAGTTGATTGGGATTTTGGTAGTAGGTGCAAAGCACAAGAATCAACAATTTAATAAAAACGATTTGATTCTTTTAAAACGAGTTGCAGATTCGTTTGTTTCGTTGATTAACGGCGCAAAGCTGTATGAAGAATCCAAACAACACGAATCCGAGCTGTCTGCTTTGTATGAGGTTAGTAAAGTCATTAGCGCTTCGTTTGAATTAGCTAAAACAATGGATATTATTGCGCGCAATGCGTCGATTTTATTAAAAGCACCTAAAGTTTTAATTATTTTAGGCGATGAAACCGAACATGATTTGTTTGTGATTCGCAAGTCAATTGGTTTTAGTGATTTCCAGTTGGAACAAATTCATAAATCAGTACATTTTAAGCGATGTACTCATTTTTTAACAGGTGAGTCAGTGCCTCGATTATACACACATTTGGATGAAAGTGACCCGTATAATGAGTCTCAGTTGATGCTGGAACTTAACATTCATTCGCTCATGTCGATTCCTCTTTATAATGAAGATTTAGATATTATTGGTGAATTGCGTGTGATGCGATCACCGAGCCAAAAATGGTTTATTAGTCGGGAACTTGATTTGGCTATTAACTTAGCAAATAATGTCACAATTGCATTAAAAAATGCCAATTTATATCATCGTTCCGAAAATCAGCTAACTGAACTCTCCAAAGTGTATAACATTACGAAATCCATTTCCGCAGAATTTGATTTGAAAAAATTGGAGCAAAAATTGTGTTCGATTTTTGTCGGTGAATTAGGTTTTGATCGGGTGATGCTGTTGTTTTATAATGAATCTTCCAAAACGCTTTTCCCAGTTGCTGCAATAGGATGGGAACTCAAAGTTTATGAGAATATGACGTTGGATATTTCTCGTTCGATTGAAGGTCGCGCATTAGTGGAAGGGCGTATGATTTCTATTTTTGATGCTTTAAAAGATCCTCGGTTAGATAAAAAAGTTGTTGCACTACTTGACCTTAAAACATTTTTAGTGATTCCCTTGATTACCAAAAAGAAACCTGTTGGCGTTATTTTGGCTACCTTTCATGATCCGAATGTTATTATGGAGCCACTGATTTCAAGTATTACCAATCATGCAGCTATTGCTATTGAAAATTCGCAATTATATCAAGAAAGTGCTTTGCTAAATGAGCAGCTTAAAAAAGAACAACTTCGTACAGAGCGAGAGCTGGAAATAGCCTCGTATGTTCAGCAAAGTATATTGTCTGCCAAAATGCCAGATACGATTTACCTTAACATTGCTGCTTCTGCGATTCCTTGTCGCGCTATTGGTGGTGATTTTTACAATTTTATTGAACAAAAACATGGAACATTGGGTGTTGCTATTGGGGACGTTTCTGGGAAAGGAATCCCTGCTGCGTTGTTAATGAATTTAACCAGCGGGATTTTTAATGAATTGGGAAAACAGTATACGTCACCTGAACAGATTTTGGATCAAGCTAATCAAACATTGATGCATTATTTTAAGGCTTCACCCTCATTTTATGTAACTGCATTTTATGGAACATTTGATTTTTCTCGTAATTTGTTCCAATATTGTAAAGCTGGGCACAATCCTCCAATATTATATCGCGCTGAACAGGAAGACGTTTTTTATCTAGATACAGAAGGCGTTTACTTGGGGCCATTTGCTGATGGAGGTTTTATTGAAAAGAAAGTTCAAATTAATAATGGAGATAAATTGATTCTTTATACAGATGGTTTAACTGAAGTTCGTAATAAAAATCGTGAATTATTTACAAAAGAAAGATTGGTTGAGATAATAAAAAAAAATAAAGTTTTATCTGCTGAAGCTTTGCATAAATTAATTATTCGTGAAGTCAATCGATTTAATAATCAGTCTGAATTATCTGATGATATGACGTTAGTTGTAATTGGGATTAAAAATTTAGAACCAGTGGAAGAAGAAAAGGTGTATACAATTAATTATAAAGTGCCTAGTAAATTAATTGAAGTCAAAGAAGCCATCAAGGATTTTTTGTCCAATTTGCAACAGCTTAAATTGTCACAAAAAACCTTTAATTATATTCGTTTGGCACTTTCTGAAGCAGCCATGAATGCCTATGAACATGGGAATAAGAAAAATTCATCCAAACAAATTTCTATTACAGGATATGTTACGGATGTAAAAATTGAGTTATCTGTACAAGATGAAGGCGAGGGCTTTGATCCTGGTACAAAGATTCTTTATGAAAACCAATTGGATATTGGAAATCGGGGACGCGGAATAGCAGTAATTAATGGGTGCATGGATCATTATTCGTATAATGAAAATGGGAATAAATTAACGTTTATTAAGTATTTTTAACGAAAGGAGTTTAACATGGAACGAGTCACGGTTGAAAAAGTTGGGAATGTGGCAGTCCTCCATATTGTTGGGGATATCGAATTTGATGATTCTATTGCGGTAAACGAGAAGTTTCAAGAAGTTATTCAAAAAGAAGGTAGTCGGATTGTGTTGGATTTGAAGGATTGTTCGTATGTAGATAGTTCTGGATTGGGTGCTTTGGTAGAAGGGCTTAAAGCAGCACAAAAAGCACGGGGTGATTTGCGCTTGTGTAATCTTAGTGCTGATTTTAAAGAGGTTTTAATGATGACTCGAACCATCAAATACTTTCAGGTTTTTGATGCGGTAGATAAAGCCATTGACAGCTTTAATGAGTCTCGTTAAACAAAGCCTGGGGGAAACGTTAGTTGAAAAAGGGCTTCTTACCCAGAAGCAGCTACATGAAGTTTTGGACAAAGCATCTAGCAGTGATGATAGTTTTTGTCGAATTATTATTGATAATGGTTTAATTGACGAAATTAAACTCGCAACATTTTTGGGGCATTATTTAAATCTTCCGGTTGTGAATTTGGTTACACGTAAAATTGATAAGTCGGTTATTGCAAAACTACCCTCGGAAATGGCGCGCAAGTATTCAGTATTTCCCTTGTTTTTTGTAATGGATGTTATGACTGTGGCTATGGCAGATCCTTTGGATTATCGGGCAATTGAAGAAATCGAGTTTCATACTCATTGTCGCGTAGAACCAGTCGTTGCCACATTAACAGATGTTACAACTAGTTTAGATAAATATTATGGGACATTTACCTCCATTAAGAAAATTGTTGAAAAAATGGGAGATGGGGAAGGTTCTGAATCTTTTGATGATCTGGACGCTATTGGTAAGGTTTTTGATGTTGAGGAAACCACAGGTCCTGTTAATAAATTACTACATCTTATTATGAGCTATGCAGTACGTGAGCGAGCTAGCGATATTCATTTTGAGCGAAAACCGTCTGGATTAATGATTCGTTTTCGCATTGATGGTGTATTGCATCAAGTCATGAATTTCCCGTTAAATCTGAGTGCAAGCTTAATATCAAGTATCAAAATTTTAGCGCGTATGGATATTGCAGAAAAACGGTTGCCCTTAGATGGTGGATTTCAAGCACGTATTGATGGCCGAATTATTGATCTTCGAATTTCTAGTTTTCCCATGCTGTATGGAGAAAAAGTAGTTATTCGTTTATTAGATCAAGAAGGTGTTTTGTTTAATCTTGATGAATTGGGAATGACCGAAGCTCTCTTGTGTAATATTCATTCGCTGATTAGTAAACCGCATGGTATTTTTCTCGTTACTGGGCCAACGGGATCTGGAAAAACATCGACATTATATTCGATTTTGAATACAATAAAATCTGTTGAAAAAAATATTGTTACTATTGAAGACCCTATTGAATACCATTTGGATTTGATTAACCAAAGTCAAGTGAATATAAAAGCTGGTCTTGATTTTGTTAGTGCGTTGCGTTCGTTTTTGCGCCAAGATCCGGATATTATTTTGGTGGGTGAAATACGTGATACAGATACTGCGCGTATGGCTTTTCAGGCAGCACTAACTGGGCATATGGTTTTTGCAACCTTGCATACCAATGATGCAGCTTCTTCTGTTGTACGATTAGTAAATATGGGGATTGAGCCTTATTTGATTACATCAACTGTTGTTGGGGTTTTAGCGCAGCGGTTAGTTCGGCATGTGTGTAAATCATGTCAAACCGACTATATTCCAGAACCAGAAGCAGTAAAATGGGCAGAGAATCAAAACTGTTTGGTTACAGAGGATTTAGAAAAGCCGTTAGAAAGGATGATGTATTCTAAAGGTTCTGGGTGTAAAAATTGTCGTGATACAGGATATAAGGGCCGTTTAGGAATTTTTGAATTGTTGACATTTAGTGATCATTTAAAAACTATTATTAATCAGGGTGATGTTTCTGAAATTGACATCAAACGAGAATTAGTTAAACAGGGGATGGTTTTTTTGAAAGATGATGGATTGTTCAAGGTTAGGCAGCAACGTACGACGCTTGAAGAGGTAATGCGCGTTGTCCGATAGTTTTGAAATTCCAGATGTCCATTACGAAAAATCAGCAGTATACATTCGGTCTGCAGTGTTGGTTGTTTTTATTAAACAGCTTATTTCGCTATTAAAAGCGGGTATTTCGTTGTATCCAGCTATCACGATTATTAGTAGTGAAACCGGTGCAACTCCTTTAAAGGCGTTATTAAAAACTCTGCGCCATTTTTTACAAGAAGGCATGGCGTTTTCCGAGGCTATTAGCTATTTCCCGCGTACATTTTCTCTTTTTTTTATAAATATGGTTAAGGTGGGTGAAAATAAAGGCAGCTTGCTATCTTCGCTCGAGCGTTTACTTGTAATTACAGAAAAAAAATTACGCTGGCAGCAAAAATTAATTTCTGCATTGATATACCCAGCTATTCTTGTTTTTTTTGGGTTTATTATCTTGATCGCAATGTGGTTATTTATTTTGCCACGATTTGTTGAAGTGTTTACTCAAAATGAAGTTCCTCTTCCTCTTCCAACAAAGATTTTTATTGTAACGAGTACAATTTTAAATCAGTTTTGGTGGTTGATTGCTATTGTAATTGTAATTGTAATTGTTATGGGTTCATGGATGCTTAAAAAACCAAAGTTTCGTCGTGAATATGATCGTATTAAGCTTTCGTTTCCGGTTTTTGGTTCAGTTCTATATTATAATCACTTAATGGATTTTGCCTCGAATTTAGGTACATTATATGGACGTGGAGTTCCGTTGCTTCGGGCACTTCGCTTGTCTGCTGAAACGTTAAATAATCACTATATTCTTTACAAAATGGAATTTGTGATTAGCAATATTAAAGATGGCGATGCTCTGTGGTTGGCGTTGAAGAAAATTGATTTTTTCCCGTTGATGATGATTCAAATGATTCAAATTGGTGAAGAGAGCGCTGAATTATCCGATTTATTGATTAATACTGCTGCTTATTTAGAAGAAGAGCTGGATGTTAAAATTGACCAACAGTTAGCTTTGATAGAACCAATATCTTTAGCGATTATTGGTGGTTTTATTGCATTTGTTAGTGCGTCATTTTTATTGCCACTTTTTCGCATGTCTGGAATGTTACGTCATTAAATTTTCCCTTAACTATTTAGTCCGTTCACTATCGATTTGGTAGGAAATAAAATGTTGTATTTTTAGCTTGACTTTGCTTTTTGTTTTGCTATGATGTTATGTATAAGCATTGTTGTATACGAAGTAAAAATAAGAGGGAATTATGTGTATTATGGATAATGTAACTGCAGTCATTTTAGGGGGAGGACGCGGGAACCGTTTACAGCCCCTCACGAATAATCGCTGTAAACCTGCAGTTTCTTTTGGCGGACGATATCGATTAGTTGATATTCCTATTAGTAATTGTTTGAATTCTGGTCTTAATAAAATTTTTGTACTCACTCAGTTTAATTCGTTTTCGTTGAATCGACACATTAATCGCGCTTATCGTTTCGATCATTTTCATGATGGATTTGTTGAGGTAATTGCAGCAGAACAAACTGAGGATACTTCAGATTGGTTTCAAGGTACTGCAGATGCTGTACGTAAAGTTATTTCGCATTTAAAACAAACGCGTCCGCAGCATGTTATTATTTTATCTGGAGATCAGCTTTATCAAATGGATTTAAAGGAAATGTTGAAAAATCATTTGGCACATCCGGGTGCAATGGTGTCTATTGCAACAAAAGCTGTGAGTGGAGATGTCATTTCCGAATTAGGTATACTGAAGGTCATGTACAAGGATCATGTGGTTGATTTTTATGAGAAACCACAAAATCTTGATTCGGTTGCTTCGTTTAAACAAACTGATGGGAAATATCTGTCGTCCATGGGTATTTATGTGTTCAATTACGATTATCTAATCGATGTATTAAATAAATATTTGGATGAGCATGATTTTGGGAAAAATATTATTCCTCGGGCAATTGCAGATGCAGTTGTTTTATCGTATGAATATAAAGGTTATTGGGAAGATATTGGTACAATTCGTGCATTTTTCGAAGCAAATTTGTGCTTAACGTGGGAGTGGCCACCCATTAATCTTTATGATTCGAAGTTTCCTTTTTATACGCATCCTCGAAATTTGCCGCCAACTAAATTTCTAAATGCAAACATTAATAAGGCCTTAATTGCAGAAGGTGGGATTATTAATGTGGCGCATGTACAGGATAGTGTTATTGGTATACGTAGTGTTGTGCAAGAAGGTACGGAACTTAATCGTGTAGTTATGATGGGCGCGGATTATTATGGATTTCACAATGAAAGTAAAAAGTTTCCATTAGGTATTGGTAAAAACTGCAAGATTAGTAATTGTATAATTGATAAAAATTGTAGTATTGGCGACAATGTTACGTTGATTAATGAAGCAGGTCATAACGTTTACCAAGATGAATATGTTGATATTAGAGATGGTATTATTGTTGTTCCTAAAGAACGTGAAATTCCGTCAGGATATCGTATATAATTCTTTTTCCTATATAGTGCTCAATCGCTTAAATTCTTTGTTTGAATTATTTCATTAATTTGTTTGGGGTTTTAACTGACGGCAATGTTTTTATGCCTGAAATTTGTTGTAGGAAGTTGTTCCATTCTTTGGGATGTTTAAGCTTGATGTATCTGAAAAATGCGCTGTATTGCATGGTCCGGTTCATGGATTCAAAAACCAGTGGGTTAAGTGCTTGAATGAGTGTTTGATTATGTCGCATATCTTGAGTAAGATGTTCGGCACGTACGATTGTTAAGTTTGTTTGATAAATTTCTTTGAGTAAATTATTAGCTTTTTCCTTATATTTTATAAATTGATTCATGATAAGTTGATAATTTTGAAAGTATGAATTTGCTTGATTGTAAAGATAGTCAATTTGCATTTCATCTAAATCATGAGGATGCGAGAGTGCTTTTTGTAGTTGAATGGCTAATTGATGGTGTATTTCTGCAACATCAGGTGCAATTTTATGTGATTGTATTGTTTCTTGTTGTTCTAGTTCATCCAGTTTAGTAATGGCAGTTTTCATACGTTGACAATAGGTAATATGATCTGGATACCAAAATAAATAATAGGGTGTTCCAGAAAAACTAAGGTTATCTTTTTGGTTGGAAAAAAGAATAGTTACGCTGTCGTCAACCATGCACCATGAACGGTATCGATATGCCATCATTAAATTAAGTAATCGTGATTTTGCTTGTTCAGTTTGCGCTAGATATTGTGTCTGCATTGTTGACGTTAAGGCACTGGGTGCAATTTCGCCAGTTCCTATGAAATTGCTATTATTGAGTTGGTTAAATTCGGAATTTTCTATTCCAAAACTTAAAAGAATACTTGCCTGAAGTAAGCGAATACCTAAAAGTGTATCTTCAAACGCAGTATGGTAAACAATATGAAAAAATTGAGCATTATTCTTTTCGCCTAATAATGATATACAAACATCATAAGGACTATTAGCAAAAGAGGCAATGGGTATTAGTTGCCAGTCTGGAATATAAGGAAAATGTAATTGTTTGCCAATCTGAACTAACAGTCGATAGCCATCTGGATTTTCGGGTACATATTTTAGCCGAATAGATTTATGCTCTAATACAGGTGATGGACAAGCAATTCCAGAAAATGCAATTCCCTTTATTTTGCTTAAAAATGAAAAACTAGAGACTCCACCTAGGTCTGTGACAGATCGTTTTAATTGAAATCCCTTAAGTTCCGGATCTATGCTAAGCGACGAGGGTAGCGAATCACTGCTGATTGCTATATTCAAGAAAAACGTTGATAATAATAAGTTGATCATAATCATTCGGAAAAAAATGCTCATAGTATATTTAACCTATGATCAGCTTGGTTGTCAAATACGAAAAATGATGATGCGTTCGCCCTGCTTTCGTTATTGTTAAAGGCTTGTCAAATCAAATCAGCTTCGCTTATAATACACTTGATTAGCCGACATAGCTCAGTTGGTAGAGCAACTGATTTGTAATCAGTAGGTCGTTGGTTCAAAGCCGACTGTCGGCTCCACTCAGAGTCTTGTGTTTTTCTTGTTTGCCTAGGTAGCTCAGTCGGTAGAGCAGAGGACTGAAAATCCTTGTGTCGGTGGTTCAATTCCGCCCCTGGGCACCACTAACATAGAGTGTAGCGTTAGTCATAACAAGAATCCATGGCACTAGTATTTTCTAAAGTAAAGTTTTGTTATATTCTAAAATGAATTATTTTATTTTATAAAATAATGATATAGCGTAACTATCGGTTAATTTTTCGAATGTTACTAATTTTTTTGTTTAACGTAATTATAATTGGGTATATAATTGGTCAACGTATACATAAAAAAATAAGAGGAAGGCATTAAAATGAATTTATCTACTGAAGTATTTAAGTCAGAACATTTGGGTATTAAAGATCTTAAGCTAAGCCTTAATAAGGTAAAATTAAGTAAATGGTTTATTGCTACCAGTGCTAATAAGCCGATTAGTGTTAATGTTCCCTATAATGATTTTCTTGAACTTATGGAGTTTATTGACGATTTGAAAGATGATGATTTAGTGTCAAGAATTAAAGAAGGACGAGAAGCCATTACTAAAAAAAGTAAAGGGTTTGCCTCAAGTTATCTTCAATAATGTACTCCATCCTTTTTCCAACAGATAAACTCAGGAAAGAGTTTGACGCTTTTTTGGGTAAGATTCCACTTCCAAGCATAAGAAATAAGGTAATTAAAGTTCTTCAGTCGCTTCAAACGAACCCTGTTCCTATTTATGACAAAAATCTAAAGACTTTAGTTCATCATGAATTAAGTGATTATCGATATAGAGTTAATGATTATCGAATATTCTTTGATGTTGATCATGAGGCTAAGATTGTTTGGATATTCCAAATTAAAAAAAGAGATGAGCGCACCTATTAATTTATAAGTTGATTTATTGTTTGTTGATTGATCACCACATCTTATTTCGCGAGTTGAAAGTGTTTGAAAAGTTTTATTCCAACTAAAATTAAGACAATCGGTAGAATAATTAAGGACGATAATAGAAATTTCCCTTGTACAATACTTTGCCCAAATAGTGACAATAGGATAATTCGAGGAAATACGCCAATAAGTGTGCAAACCATAAAGGGCAGTATGGATACTTTTGCCATGCCTGCTGCTATAGAAAATACTTTAAACGGAACAATGGGTAGCAGTCTGCCAATTAATACTCCAGCTATACCATATTTTTGGGCGAATTCTTGTGCTTTTTGAATATGTTCAGGTTTGATAAAGAGATATTTCCCGAATTTGATAATAATTGGCATAGCTCCAAAACGACCAATGCTATAACCTACAATTCCACCTAATGCAGAGCCGATAGACCCGAAAATAGCAATTGATTTTAAGGGAATACCTAATGAACCTGCACCAATAATAACTAATTCCGAAGGAATAGGCACAATGCTGGATTCTAAAAACATTCCAATAAAAACTCCAAGATCACGATAACGTACCATAAAATCAAGTAATTGACTTTGTAAAACACTTTCTACCATAGTGCACCTCGGGATTGTTTAATATTTCTTTTATTGTAGTCTGTAGAGTTCTTATTTGTAAATGGTTTGATATTTTAATTATAGGACACGACTCGATTGTGGATATATCGATTTTTCTTCATGTTTAGAAGCGCTTTAAACGGGCATATCTTTATATAGAATTAAGTAATAGGGTGCATAGGGTTGGTCCGCTTGTCGGAGATCCTAAGTATATCAGTGCCTCTGATATGCTTTTTTTTATTAAACCCCATAGTTTACTTAATCCCTGATAAACCAAAACTGTTAATGTGTTTTTGTGTTTATCAATCTGTTCTTAAGGGACGGTGGGATTGATGAATCGTTTACTCTTTTATTGGTTAATTTTAATTATTTTTTCCACAATTGGACATAGTGAAATTATTGGCGGCTATACTTCTGATTTTTTAGATTATGGCATTAGTGCTCAGGCCATTAGTATGGGACGTGCTGGCCGTACTTTAGTTAATTCAGCAGCAACAGGCTATTGGAATAGTGCTTGCTTAGCTGATGTTAAACAGCTAAGTATTGGTTACATGAATGTAACTTTAATGGCAGATGTGGCGTATTCCTATATGGGATTCTCGAGTCCGGTTAGTAAAACAGATGTTATTGCTGTTAATTACATGGCCTTAAATGTGTCCCAAATTGAAAAACATGGCCGCAATAGTGCTCCTTCTGCTACGCCTGATGGATTAATGACTGCTGGATATGGTGCTGTGATGGTTAGTTATGGGAAACAAATTAATTCTGAGTTATCAGTTGGCGTGACTGGGAAATATGGATTTGTATCTGTTGATAATGCTCCTGATCGAGTTGTTGCAATGGATATCGCCTTTTCTTATCATACTGGCAGTGTTCGTATAGGCGGTAATTTTCGAAATCTTGGTTCAATTGTTTTAGAAGGAAATGCTGCTTCTGCTTATTTGCTGGATGCTGATTTAGGTCTAAGCATTCAATTGGCTCCGGATTGGATTGTTGCTATGGATATCAGTCGTTTTGGGCGTGGGCAAGCTGTTCTTTATGGTGGAGTTGAATATACATTAACTCGACATGAATGTGATGCTGTGTTGTTTAGAGCTGGATTTAACGAAGCAGAAATCAGTGCTGGAGTTGGGCTTAATTATTCTGGAATAGCCATTGATTATGCTGTTGTGCTAACACATATGGATATAGTACAACATTATGTTTCAATGGCATTAACCTTGTGATTGGCTTGAATATTGCGATGTTTTACGTGATACTAATATTAGGTATTCTGATCACAGGTCAGATATCAATGGCCGGGGGAATTATGCTTCGAAATGTATTTTTAGTTATGAGTATATTGATTGGGGTAGCTATACATGCTGTAGCCTTTCAATCGTTTCCATTCATAACTGTTGCTGCAGAAAATGCGTCATCATCAACATTTCGCACACAGTCAGCAGTTACAGATCGTTTTATTTCAGCTATTGGCAATCCGGGCGGGTATTCCGTTTTAGGTGCTATTAACGAAGCTTATATTTTGTCCCAGTTTAATGAAATTCCTTTTGTTTTGAGTGTAACTGTGTCACCATCTCGCCTTATACTTGGGCAGCCTGTAATTATTGATTTACAGTTGAGTGAAACGATTACGGATTGGTCAACTATTATTTCGCAGTTATGGCCAGCTACATCATGGTATGCTAATCGGCATTTGTATATTCAATGGAATCCTTCAGATATATGGGATGGTTCCTTGGATTTATTAGCGCATTTAGTTGACCAATCATCAATTGCAAGTGAGCAGCGGATTCCTATTAATTTGGTTGTAGATGATCCTGTTTTTCCTTTAGTCATCAATTCGGTTTTTCCGGATATTGTTGATGAAATTTATGAAGGTAGTACGCATAATATGGGATTAATTATGTCAAGTGTTGCTTTACATGATACGTATACAATTGAAAGTTTAACGATATCTATTAATTCATCATGGGATATGTCATTATTAAAGAATATTCAGTTAGAAAGGATTTCTGGAAATATCTCAACTGTTGTTGGCGTAACGCAAAGTATGTTAACGCATGAATGGATTTTTACCCCATCAATTCCTGTAATTGTATCGTCGATATCGTGTAATTTGGTTTTATTTTTTGATCTTGTTGCTGGGATTCCCTTAGATAATTTACAGTTTTCGATTAGTCACATACGTATAAAAAAAACGAGTGGTAGTCGGTTATTGTATGAAAAAGAATGTGTTGTTTCTAGTCCGTTATATAGTATTGTTTCGATGAATAAGCCGATTATTGCCAAACTTGAAGTTCCAGCGTTTGTAGGAAAACGACAGTATCTGATGCCAGATCTTGTGATTAAAAATCCGTTGAATCAGGTGTTATCTTTTCAAGTTGATGTTGTTGATATAGGCACATGTCAAAAAATTTATTCGTCATTAATTGAAAAGCGCGATATTATGCCGCTGAATCTGGGGCAAATAGATATGACTCCAGTATTAACTCAGTTGTCGTTTGAGCATAATCATCGATATCAGTTGGTATTTACAGCAATAGGTGAACTTCGTAGCAAAACTGTTAGTAGTTCTGTATTTTTAGTTGATAAAACGCAACCTGTTAAACCACCACAACTATTAATTCAGCCACAACAATTGCAAGGGCAATCTCTCCTAGATATGACGTTTGATATGGTATTTAATGCTGCGCAAAGTTTGGATCCTGAATCTGGTATTACGCGTTATCGAGTGTTTGAGAAATCTTCTCGAAATCCACTATGGAAGATCGCAACAGAAGGTGCAGTTTTATTATCTCAGAATATTCAAACAGTATCTTTGCCTAAAGGGGAACCTGATCAATATCAGTTTTCTGTTGCTTTAATGAATGGCGCAGGTGATTGGTCTGATTCGAGTGATGTGAGTGTATATTCAACAGATAAAACGCAGGAATTGATCCCTGTTTTATTTAATTCGCCAAATCCGTTTGCTAATAATCTGGAGTCTACTACGTTTTATTATTCGCTTTCAAAAGCTGCAAAAGGTGAAATGGCAATTTATAGTTTATTTGGCTATTTGATTCAAAAATGGTCTTTTTCCGAAGTAGATCGTGGTTCTGCTGGTGATCATCAATGGTTATGGGATGGTACGAATATTGTTGGGGCAAAAGTTGCTAAAGGCGTTTATATTGTTATCTTGACTGCTGAAAGCAGTGATGGAACGCGTCAGACACGAAAATACAAGGTTGCGGTAACTCATGAATAAGCTGTTTTTCGTCTATATTTTTGTTGCGATTGGAATAGTTTTGAATGTGAGCTTTGCACAAACAATTGTTGATACAGGTATGGTTCGGGATACAGTGGGCCATCCTTTAAATGGAACTGTTGTTATGCATTATAAAGTTTATCAAAGTTCTGAAGAAGGTACTGCTTTATGGGATTCTGGAGCTTTTTCTGTTCGTTGCCAAGAGGGTTTTTACTCGGTTCCATTAGGAACAACCTTAAATCCATTAGATGAAGGTGTTTTTTCGTTGCCACGTACGTATTATTTGGAACAAATTATTAATGATGAGATATTAAAGCCGCGTAAAGCATTATATTATACTCCGCAAGCAGTGCTAGCTAAAAAAGCGATTTTTGCAGATACAGCAGCTAGTTCGTTTACAGCAAATATTGCAATTACAGCCAATCATTTGTCAGATAATCGTATGAGTCAATTTGATAATGATGCCGGATATATTACGCAACAAGCATTAGTTGGTTTAACTAATGCAGGGGCAGGGCGTGTTTCAACAATTGTTCTATCAACAAATGGTTTTTTGTCAATTGATGTTCAAATGGTTGTTGCTGATGCTTTGGCATCAGTGATTCATTTGACTTTGCCGCTTGCACGGGATTTAGTTGGAAAAACTTATACAATTAAAAAAAGCGATGCTAGCAAAAATAAGGTTTGGATTCATGCTTTGGAAAATGAGCATATTGATAATGATACGTTAACTGTATTGTCATTACAGTACGAGTTTGTGTCGTTGATTAGTGATGGCATCAATTGGCTGATTATTGGCGGAAATTAGTGATTTTAAAATTAGGGAGGTGCAATTTTTTAATAAGTTTGGTAAAGTAAAAAATAGTTTGAAAGGGGAATATTATGAAACGTTTTTTAGTAGCAGTTGTCGTTATGAGTATGGTTATGTCAGTCACTGGAGTTAACGCATTAACTGTTAAAAAACCGGATGGGTCAATTCAGATTTTTACTGATACGCCATTAGAAGGTTTAGTTATTTCTGCAAATGGAAATATAGGTATGGGCACGTTGGCACCAACTGTAAAACTGGATGTTAGTGGAAATGTTAATATTAAAGGGATTATTACGGCTACTTCGTTTGTAGGAAGTGGTGCAGGTTTAACTGGAGTTGTGGAATCCGACCCATTAGTTCGGGCTTATGCTAAAACAAAAAATGAAAATGAGTTAAGTGTAGCTTCTGCAAATATTGCTGTGACTGCTAATAAGTTAGCTGTGATGACGATTTCGCAATTTACCAATGATAGTGGGTTTTTGGCAACAGAATCTGATCCTTCAGTTCGAGCTTATGCGAAAAATAAAAACGAAAACGAATTGAGTGTAGCTTCTTCAAATATTGCTGTGACTGCCAATAAATTGGCTGTAATGACGATTTCACAGTTCACTAATGATAGTGGGTATCTCGCAACAGAATCTGACCCAACTGTTAAAAGCTATGCTAAAACAAAAGAGGAAAGTCAGTTAAGTGTAGCTTTAGCAGCTTCTGCTAATCTTGCAACAACTGCGAATGTAGCTTTAGCAATGAATGCCTCGGGTTTAACAGGTGCTCTTAATATTAATGCAAGTGCTGCTGCTGCTGCTGTTGTTGTTGCAGCTACTGGATATGTGGGTGTCGGTGCTTTAGTGCCAACTAGCAAACTATCTGTGAATGGGTCGTTATCAACTGCAATATCCACAAAAACAAGTAATACTAATTTAACTGCTTTGGATAGTGTTGTTTTAGCCAGTGCTGCTGCTAGTGCTTTAGTTATGACCTTGCCGTCTGCTGTAGGTATTGATGGTCGGCAATATACGATTAAAAAAGTAGATGCGAGTAAAAACAAGGTAACAATTCAGCCAACTGGAACTGAAAAAATTGATTTAGATACGTTGTATGTTTTAACTCAACAATTTGAATTTGTGATTATTGTAAGTGATGGAACTAATTGGGTTGTTGTTGGAAACAATTAAATCGCTATTATGAGGATGTTCCGGATTCTTATTGCTCTTTGTTTAGTCATTGTTAACCTGTCCTTTGCAATTAATCGCAAAGGACAGAATGGTTATGTTCAAATTTATGCAGATTCACCAACCTCAGGAATTACAATTTCTGCTAATGGATATGTTGGCATTGGTGTTGTTTCGCCTATAGCAAAATTGGACGTCCAAGGAACGATTAATGCTGTGGCGTTTTCAGGAGATGGCAAGCAAATTACTAATGTTGTTTCTGCAGATCATTTGACCAATCCCTTGATTTCTCAATTTACAAATGATTCAAATTATTTGGAGATAAGTCGGGGAGCTACGCAAAATATTGCAAATAATGATGTTATTATGACAGGAAAGTATTTATACAAAGTGTTGACATCGCAAGCAACAGTGACTGCAGGTGGAATCGCAAATGGCTTAATAGATGGACAGTTACTGGTTTTGATTAATGGAAATTTAACGTCTCCTTATGCACAAATTACGATCCCGTTAACAAATGTATTTTTATTGGGAAATGCTGCTTATCGGTTAAAAACTAGAAGTTCGATGATGTTGATTTGGTCTGCTTCGTTGTATAGATGGGTTCAAGTGAGTGGATCTGTGAATTAGTCCGCGTTTATTCAACTTGCAAGCTGAGTATTTTTAGTTCTTTTCCTGAAATCGCTTTAGAATCAGCATGATTGCACGTTGGACATATG